>CAZGLC010000035.1:21258-24631 GCA_964526235.1 uncultured Bifidobacteriaceae bacterium | reverse complement strand
GATTCGAGGACGACCGGCCGCTTCTCGTCGCACAGCGTGTCGCCGGTGCTCACCAGCTTCAGGCCGACCGCCGCCGCGATGTCGCCGGCGTAGACTTCCTTGATCTCTTCACGCTTGTTCGCGTGCATCTTGAGCAGCCGGCCGACGCGTTCGGTGCGCTGCTTCGTGGTGTTGTAGACGGACGCACCGGCGGTCAGCACGCCCGAGTACACGCGGATGAACGTGAGCTGGCCGACGAACGGGTCGGTCATGATCTTGAACGCCAGCGCCGAGAACGGCGCGCTGTCGGACGCGGGCCGCTCGAGCAGCGTGTCTTCCTTGGCGTTCGGATCCAGCCCGGTGATGGGCGGCACGTCCACGGGCGACGGCAGGTAGTCGACGACGGCGTCGAGCAGCGGTTGGACGCCCTTGTTCTTGAACGCGGACCCGCAAATCACCACGACGAACGGAGCGGCTTCCTGGCGCACGGAGCTGAGCACGCGCTTGCGCAGCACCGCCTTGATTTCCGCCTCGCTGATCGTCGCCCCGCTCAGGTACTTCTCGAGCAGCTTGTCGTCGTGCTCGCTGACTTTTTCGATCAGCTTCTCGCGGAGCTGCGTGGCCTCGGCGAGCATGTCGGCAGGAATCTCCGACTCGATGTAGTCGGCGCCGAGCGTCTCGTCCTGGTAGGTGATCGCCTTCATCTTCACGAGGTCGATCACCCCGCGGAACTTGTCCTCGCTGCCGACCGGGAGCTGGATGGCGACCGGATTCGCGCCAAGCTTCGACTCGATCTGATCGAGGGTCTGCTTGAAGTCGGCACCGACGCGGTCCATCTTGTTGACGAAGCAGATGCGCGGTACGCGGTACTTGTCCGCCTGACGCCACACGGTTTCGGACTGCGGCTCCACCCCCGATACCGCGTCGAACACCGCCACCGCGCCGTCGAGCACGCGGAGCGAGCGCTCCACCTCGGCGGTGAAGTCCACATGCCCCGGGGTATCGATGATGTTGATGCGGCTGTCGCGCCAGAAGCAGGTGGTCGCGGCGGAGGTGATCGTGATGCCGCGCTCCTGTTCCTGCTCCATCCAGTCCATGACGGCGGTGCCCTCGTGTACCTCACCGAGCTTGTACGTAATCCCGGTGTAGAAGAGGATCCTCTCCGTCGTGGTGGTCTTGCCGGCATCGATGTGGGCCATGATGCCGATGTTCCGCGTCCGTTCGAGTGGTGTCTGTCTGGGCATTTCCTTCGTCTCTTGTCTCTCGTCTTTGGTCTCTCGTCTGGACGAAAGACCAGAGACCAGAGACTAAAGACTCCTTACCACCGGTAATGCGCGAACGCCTTGTTCGCTTCCGCCATCCGGTGCGTGTCCTCCCGCTTCTTCACCGCGCCGCCGCGCAGGTTCGACGCGTCGAGCAGCTCGTTGGCGAGCTTCTCCTGCATCGTCTTGCCGTCGCCGCGCGCCCGCGCGAAGCCGACGAGCCAGCGGATGCTGAGCGACAGCCGCCGGTTCGGGTTCACTTCGATCGGGACCTGATAGTTGGAGCCGCCGACCCGGCGCGACTTCACCTCGAGACTCGGCTTCACGTTGTCGAGCGCCTTCTTGAAGATCTTCAGCGGGTCGTCGCCGCTGCGCTCCTTGATGATGTCGAAGCTCTGATAGAGGATCCGCTCCGCCGTGCTCCGCTTGCCGTCGCTCATCACGGTGTTGATGAACTTGCTCACCAGCGTGCTGTTGTAGAGCGGGTCTGCCGCCAGTTCGCGCTTCGGAATCTCTCGTCTGCGTGGCATATTTCTCTAATCGAGTCGGGATCCGGGATCGGGGACCCGGGATCCGTTACTGTTTCGGCCGCTTCGCGCCGTACTTCGATCGCCCCTGCTTCCGTCCCTGCACGCCCACGGCATCGAGCGTGCCGCGCACCACGTGGTAGCGGACGCCGGGCAGATCCTTCACGCGGCCGCCGCGGATGAGCACGAGCGAGTGCTCCTGCAGGTTGTGCCCCACACCGGGGATGTAGGTCGTCACCTCGATGCCGTTGGTCAACCGCACGCGCGCCACCTTGCGCAGCGCCGAGTTCGGCTTCTTCGGCGTCTGGGTGAACACGCGCACGCAGACGCCGCGCTTCTGCGGGCTCGTCTGCAGCGCGGGACTCTTCGTCTTCGTGACGATCCGCTTCCGTCCCTGGCGAACAAGCTGACTGATGGTCGGCATATCCCTCAAACGCTCAGGAGCGGCGTACAGGCGAAACGACCGCCCATGCGCTCCACATCACACGCCGCACGCAGCCGCGAGCTGACGGCCGGCCGGTCGTCCCAGGCCTGAAGAGCGGCACGCGTAGCCCGCATCTGGCACCTGAAACTGCTGACCCTATCTGTGTAAATTCGCGAAGGCAGACCCGCCGGGCCGGCGCGGTCCGCCCACAGGAAACAGGCCTGTCCGGCCGCTTCCAGTGCGGCTGAGGCTAGATAGGGTGTCCTAGCCCCAAGAGAACCTGACGAATATACCACGCGCGCGCCGCCACCCGCAACCGACGACGGTGGCACGCGCTGCCCCTAGACGGCGCATTTTCAGCGAGTTGCGGACCGACTTGCCGCGTCGTGGATAATGTTCCAGAGGTCCTGGTCCGGCATCTGCTCGCCTGTGGACCCTTCCCGCTTTCGCCCAGGAGTGCAATGAGTTTCGCGTTCGAGAGATACGTGTCGAGAGCCGCGTTTTCGCTCGCGCTCGCGATGCTGCCCACCGGCTGTGCAACGGCTGGGCTCGCGGCGCTACCCGAGCAGCCTGCGCTGCTCGCCGTGCTCACGTGGAATATGAACGCCGGTCGCGGGGATCTGCCGCGCCTGGTGCGCGATCTGGAAAGCGGCGGCATCGCGGGCGCCCCCGTACAGGATGTGGTGCTGCTGCTGCAGGAAGCCGTGCAGGAGGACGTCCCGCAGCTGCGCGAGCTCGCCGACGCGCGCGACTGGTCGATGTTCTTCGTGCCGGTCCACCACGACGGCGAGCGAATGCGCGGCAACGCCATCCTGTCGAGCCGCCCGATCCTCGACGCGCGGGCGATTCCGCTGCCGCGCGAGCGGCAGCCGCGCATCGCGGCGGCCGGCGCCATCGCCGTCGACGGCCGCGAGCTCTTCGTCGTCTCGGCGCATCTGGAGAACCGCGTGAGCTGGTGGAAGGCCGGGCTCGGCAGTGACGATGCCCGGGGGCGTCAGGCGGAGGCGCTCGTGCGCGCGCTCCCCGCGGACGTGCCCGGAATCATCGGCGGCGATTTCAACACGTGGCTGGGCCAGGATGAGCCGGCCTGGCGCCTGCTCGCACGACGCTTCGACGACACGCCGTCCGCGCGGACGCCCACCTTTGCCGGCCGTCTGGTGCTCGATCACGTCTTCGTCGAC
>CAZGLC010000035.1:1651-21158 GCA_964526235.1 uncultured Bifidobacteriaceae bacterium | reverse complement strand
CGTCGACACCAACCGTTTACCGCCGGGTCCTGGGAACGCCTGGACGTACACCTCGGTGCGGCCGGACTCATTGGACGCGTACGCCACCCAACGTCCGTCAGGTGACAAACGCGGGCTGCATTCCGAGAATGGCGTCGTCACAAACGGCTCGGGCATGCGGTCGCCATCCAACCTCAGTACCCAGATGTCATTGCTGGCCTCAGGATTCGCTTCGCAAAACACCAGCAACTTGCCATCCGCAGAGACAGAGCCGGTCCGGCGGAAGGGTGATCGTCAAACGAGCAACGGGTGAACGCGACGGGAGCACTTGCGATTGCAGCATCCATACCGCAAAGCCTGCTCCGGCAGCGGCGAACACTGCCAGCAGACCAGCGAGCACGCGTCCCGATCGCGGGCGCCGCTCCAAGCGAACGTCAACGCGTGCTCCAGTCAGCTCGTCGTCGAGCTCGATGCGCGCATCAGCAATATCGTGAAGGCGCCGCTTCGGATCTTTCTGCAGGCACCGCTGCAACAGCCGGTGGACGGCGGCCGGCGTTGTCTCGGGGAGTGCGCTCCAGTTCGGCGGCGCGGTCAGGATAGCGGCGACCGTGTCGGAGATTGTTGCGCCCGGGAACGCCGGCCGTGCGGTCAACATCTCGTAGAGCACACACCCGAACGCCCAGATATCAGTGCGCCGGTCCACAGACTGCCCGCGTGCCTGCTCGGGACTCATGTAGGCCGGCGTGCCCGCAAGTACCCCGTCGTGCGTGCGGTCGATGGACAGCGTCGGCGCCCGAGACAAATCGATATCGCCACCGCCTGCGAGCGCCTTGGCGAGGCCGAAGTCGAGGACCTTCACGACACCGTCGGGTGTCACCTTGATGTTCGACGGCTTCAAGTCGCGATGGATGATGCCGTGCTCGTGGGCCGCCTCGAGCGCCTCCGCGATCTGTCGCGCGATATCGAGCGCTTCCCTGACGGGAAGCGGACCCCTCGCCAGCCGTTCGGCCAACGTCGGTCCTTCCACCAGCTCGAGCACCAGCGCATGCGTGCCATCGTGTGCCTCGAGGCTGTGGATTGCGGCAATATGCGGGTGATTCAGCGCCGCGAGCAGCCGCGCCTCGCGCTCGAAACGCGCAAGACGATCGACGTCGGACGTGAAGGCAGCGGGCAGGACCTTGACGGCCACGTCGCGCCGCAGCTTCGTGTCGCGCGCCCGGTACACCTCTCCATGCCGCCCGCGCCGATGAGTGCGTCTATCCGGTACGGGCCGACCATCGTCCCGGGTACGAGCCGCGGGCTGCTCACCGTGGACACCTGCAAGGGGGTCTCGCCAAACGCGGGACCCGCCGCATGCGCGGCCAGCATCGCGTCGACTTCCGCCCGCAGCGCTGCGTCGTTGGCACACGCCTCCCCGAGATAGCGGTTGCGCGCCGCTGCATCACGCGTCAAAGCCGTGTGGAACACCTCCGTGACCTGCCGCCAGCGCTCAGGCGTCATCCGGTTGGCTCCACCCGCCCACTGAAGCCGCCGCTCGACTCTCTCGAGCGGCAGAATCTGGATGGATGGCGGCATTCTACGCGCGTTGGCTCTCCGATCACAGCCAATGCACTTGGAACTCCCAGGCGAATGCTCCAGCCGATTTTGACATCTGGTGCGTGATGCGTGATGATGAGGCGATGCGCACCACGCTCGACCTCGACGAGGACATCCTCGAGGCCGCCAAGGAGCTCGCGGCCGCGCGGGGAACGACCGCCGGGAAGATCCTCTCGGAGCTTGCTCGAAAAGCCCTGACACCGGCCAAGCCGCCGCGCGTCCGTAACGGCGTGCCGCTCCTGCCCCGCAGGCCCCCGGGTACCCCACGCCTCACGATGAAGCAGGTCAACGAGCTTCGCGACGACACGTGAGCCGCATCGCGCTGCTCGATGTCAATCTGCTCGTGGCGCTGTTCGACCCCGACCACGTCCATCACGAGCTCGCCCACGACTGGTTTGCCGATCACCGCGCCAATGGATGGGCCACCTGTCCGGTGACGGAGAACGGGTTCGTTCGCGTGCTGGCAGCCACGCGCAACGGCGTTGGACTCACCAGGCCGCAGGAGCTGCTGGAGCGCCTCTGTCAGTTCTGCACCAGCGAACACCACACCTTCTGGCCGGCGTCGGTATCGCTGCGCGACAACAAGATCTTCGATCCATCGTTGGTGCGGGGCCCTCGTCAGGTGACTGACGTCTATCTATTGGGCCTCGCCGTCGGGATGGGCGGGTGCCTGGCAACGTTCGATCGCATGATTCCGTTGGGGGCCGTCGTTGGCGCGACGCGTGAGAGCCTTCAGGTAGTCTCCCCTGTCAGCCACGACGAATAGAGTGGCCGCCGTGGCCGCCAGCGCTCAGGCGTCATGGCGTTGCTCGCCCCGCGGCTCCTTGAACAGCCACGCGCGCGCCGCCTGCCAGTCCCGTTCCGCGGTGGCTGGTGAAATCCCGAGCGCCTGACCGGACTCCGCGTCGGGTTTACCGGCCAGACCGTGCGGATGGTCGTTCGCACCAGCGTGGGCGGCGGCCAACTGCGGGTGCGACTGTCGAATGCGTTCGGTGTCCAGCCGGTCACCTTCGAGGCGGCCACGGTGGGGGTGCAGGCGGAGGGCGCCTGGTTGGAGGTGAGATCGGTCATCCCGCTGCGGTTTGCCGGGCAGCGGTCGGTCACGGTTCGGCCAGGCGCCGATGCCTACAGCGACCCGGTGCCACTCGCAATCGGACCGCAGGAGGATGTCGCGGTGAGCCTGTACGTGGCGAGGCCGACCGGACCGGTGACGTGGCATGCCGTCGCCAATGCGACCAGTTGGGCGACCGCTGGCAACCAGACGGCGCAGGAGTCCGGATCGACGTTCAGCACGAGCTACACGAGCTGGTTCTGGCTGAGCGGCATCGACGTCGCGAACCGGTTCGTGGCCCTGACAGTGGTGGCGCTCGGCGACTCGGTTACGGCCGGTACGGGTTCCACACGCGACGCGAACAACCGATATCCTGACCTTCTCGCGCGCCGTCTGCACGCAGCCGCGGTCGCCGGCACCGGCCGTCAGGTGGCCGTACTGAACGCCGGTATCGGCGGAAATCGGATTCTCCATGACGCCCCGGCGGGAGTCGAGCAACTGGGCGTCAAGGCCGTCGCCCGGTTCGACCGCGACGTCGTGGCGCAGACGGGCGTGACGGACATCATCCTGTTGGCCGGGAACAATGACATCGGCTTCAGCGCCGGTCTCGCTCCCGACCAGGAGGTGTCGGCGGCCGAGGTCGTCGAAGGAATGCGCAACCTCATCGCGCGTGCCCACGCCAAAGGCCTGCGTATCTACGGTGGCACGCTCCCGCCGCTCGCAGGCTCGCGACTTCTACACAGAGTCCGGAGAGGCCAAGCGGCAGGCGGTGAATCAGTGGATTCGAACCAGCCGCGAGTTCGACGGTGTCATCGACTTCGATGCGGCACTCCGGGATCAGTTCAACCCGTCGCGGCTCCGGCCTGAGCTGAATAGTGGCGATTGGCTCCACCCAAACGACGCCGGCTACGAGGTGATGGCTCGAGCGGTCGACCTCTCGCTCTTTGCGAGTCCTGCTCCGAGCCGCTATCTCAAGCGAGTGCCGGACAGCCTCAGGCCTGAGGCCGGGGGCCTGAGGCCTGGGGCCTGGGGCCTGCTCAGTGGGTCATCGCGTGCAGCAGCACGTTGATGCCGAGCGCGTAGCCGTTCGGGGAGAACTGATAGAAGAAGCCGGGGTCCTCGCCCTCGCGCTCCCAGGAATCCGCCACGTCGGTGTTGTGCGTCATCACCACCATGATCCGGCCGTGCCCGTCGCGGATCGCGCGCAGGTGCGCCTGGGAGCTGTCGGGCCCGCGTTCGGAGGTCGTCTGACCGCCGACGCCGCGCCAGAACTGAATGTTCGTGATCTGCGGCACTTCGGCGACCTCGAACATGCTCTTCAGCATCGGATCATCCATCGGCACGTCTTCGATGGGATACTCCGACGGCGGCAGCACCTTGGCGATTTCGTTCGTCCACTGGCGCCACGCCTGCGTGCCCCAGAAGTCGTCCACCCAGAGGAAGCCCCCCTTCAGCAGGTAGAGCCGCAGCCGGTCGATCTCCGGCGCCGTAAAGCCGAGCGACCCGACGTCTGACGCCATCGTCAGCGGACAGTTGAAAAGCGTGTCGTCGGTCAGCCGGACGACGAAGTGGTTCGGCTGGCCCGCGTCGCTCCGGCTGACGCGCGTCTTGGTCAGCTCGGACAGACGGGTGGTGAGGTTGATCTCGGCAAAGGGATAGTCGGTCTGCCAGCCGATGCCCATCGGTTCGACGCGCACGCTGCGGTACGCGAGGCGGCAGATCACGAAGCTCGCGTCGGGCATCCGCGGCGGCGCATACCGCGCGGCAAGGCTCCCCTCGCGGAACCGGTAGCCCTGCGCGTAGGCTGCGGCGCCAGCCGTCGCGAGCAACGCGACAACCGCCACCGGCCAGGTCCACGCCCGACGCCCCCGCCTCATGGCACGAGTGTAATGCAGAACTCGTTCCCTTGAGGTAGGTTTAGCGAGTGAACGTTCCATCAACCGGCGGTCCCCTTCGCCACATGACGGTCCTCGATCTCAGTCGCGTCCTGTCCGGACCTTATTGCACGATGCAGCTCGCCGACATGGGCGCCCGCGTCATCAAGATCGAGCGGCCCGGCGCCGGCGACGACACGCGCGCGTGGGGCCCGCCGTTCGTCAAGGGCGAGAGCGCGTATTTCCTGAGCATCAACCGCAACAAGGAAAGCGTCACGCTGAACTTCAAGCATCCAGACGGCCGGCGCCTGCTCGACGCGCTCATTGCCCGCGCGGACGTGCTCGTCGAAAATTTTCGCCCGGGCACGCTCGAGGCGATGGGCCTCGGGTACGAGGCGGTGCACGGCCGGCATCCGCGGCTGATCTACACGTCGATTTCCGGCTTCGGCCATACGGGGCCGCTGCGTGAGCGCGCCGGGTACGACGCGGTCCTGCAGGGCGAGGCCGGCATCATGAGCGTGACCGGACCCACGGATGGTCCGGGGTACAAGGTCGGGGTTGCCATCGCGGATCTCGCGGCCGGCCTCTTTGCCGCGCAGGGCACGCTCCTCGCCCTGTACGAACGCGAGCGAAGCGGACAGGGCCAGCACGTCGACATTGCGATGCTCGACTCGGTTGCCGCGCTGCTGACGTACCAGGCGGGGATCTATTTCACCACCGGTGCGCCGCCGCAGCGTCTGGGAAACGCCCACCCGACGGTCGCGCCATATGAAACCTTCCGGGCGGCCGACGGCGATATCGTGCTTGCGGCCGGCAATGACGAGTTGTGGCGCCGCTTCTGCCGCGTGGCCGGCCTCGACGCCTCTGCCGCCGATCCAAGGTTCGCGACCAACAGCGATCGCGTCCGCAACTACGACGCGCTGCGGCCGATCGTGGCAGCGGTGTTTCTGCGGCGGACCCGCGCCGAGTGGATCGCGCTGCTGAACGAGGCAGGAATTCCGGCGGGACCGGTCCGCGACCTGCACGAAGTGCTGACCGATGAGCAGCTCCTGGCGCGCGGGATGGTCCACACGCTGCCGCATGCGGTTGCCGGATCCGTGCAGGTCCTTGGGACGCCCGTGAAGCTCTCCGCCACGCCCGGCGCCGTCCGCTGCGCGCCGCCGGCGCTCGGCGAACACACCGACAAGGTCCTAATGGGAGATCTTGGCCTCACGGCTGCCGACGTCGCCGCGTTCCGGGCGGCGGGAGTCGTCTGAGGCGGCAAAGAGCGACGCGACTGCAGGTTTGAGAATCTTGCCGACCGCATTTCGCGGCAGGGCCTGCACGACCTGGACAGCCCGCGGCACCTTGTACGGCGCCAGCCGCGCTTTCGCCCACTCCTGGAGCTCTGTCAACGTCAGCGTCGCGGCCGGCTTCAGCTCGACCGCCGCCGCCACACGTTCGCCCCACTCGTCATCGGCGACGCCGACGACGGCGCATTCGGCTATCGCCGGGTGCGTCCGGAGCACCTCCTCGATTTCGAGCGCCGACACCTTGTAGCCGCCGGTCTTGATGATGTCGACAGCGGTCCGCCCGAGCAGGCGGTACGCGCCGCCCTCGAAGACCGCCACGTCGCCTGTCCGGAACCAGCCGTCGCGAAACGCGGCGCGCGTCTCATCCGGCCGCTGCCAGTATTCAACAAACACCGCCGGGCCGCGGACCTCGATCTCGCCGGGCGCGCCGTCCGGCACGAGCGTCCGCTGCTCGTCGACGAGCCGCACGTCGATGCCGGGCACCGGCGTGCCGACACACCCCGGCCGGCGCTCGCCATGGAGCGGGTTCGTGAGCACCATACACATCTCGGTCATGCCGTAGCGCTCGAGCAGCGTGTGGCCGGTGATCTCGCGCCAGCGGGCGAGCGTCTGCAGCGGGAGCGCCGCCGAGCCCGACATCATCAGCCGCGTGCGGCGCGCCCCGTCCGACCAGACGCGCTGCACGCGGGGCGGCGCCCCCTCCCACGCCGCAATGAGTCGCTGATACATCGTCGGGACGCCGGTGAAGACCGTGATCTCTCCCGAGCCGAACCGGTCCCAGACGGTGGCCGCGTCGAAGGCTGGAAGCATCTCGCACACCGCCCTCACCGCGAGCGCGCAGCCGAGTCCGTTGATGATCCCGTGCAGGTGGTGCAGCGGGAGCGCCAGGAGCAGCCGGTCGGAGGGTCGCCATTCCCACGCGTCGACGAGGGCGGCGATCTGCGCGCCGATGTTGGCGTGCGTGCTCACCACGCCCTTCGGCCGCGCGGTCGTGCCGCTCGTATAGACGATCATGGCGCGCCGCGACGGACCGAGGTGCGGCAGGTCCGTCCGTTCCTCGCGCGCGTCCACCAACTCCCTCGTCGAGACGAACCGCGCGCCTGCGGCGTCCGCGAGCGGCGTCAGGACTGCGGCGGATTCGGGATCGCCGACCACCATCGCGGCGCCCGCATCGCGGATGACGTAGTCGAGCTCGGGCGGCGGATGGGAGGTCGCAAGCGGTACCGCCACGGCGCCGGCACGCCAGATGCCGCGCTGGACGGCCGCGTACTCGAACCCCGGCGCCACGCGGAACGCCACGCGCGTTTCCTGGAGGTCGTCGGCGGTCCCGAGGAACGCGGCCGCGACCCGGCGCGACGCGCGATCGAGGTCGTCGTACGTATACGTGCGTCCGCCGCTGACGATCGCCACCCGCGAATCATTCATGTGGATAATCTACGTATGCCACTCATCGATCCCGGCAAGAAAGCCCCGGCCTTCTCACTCAAGGATCAGCACGGCCGCACGCAGCGGCTCTCCGATTATGCCGGGCGCCACCTCATCCTGTACTTCTACCCGAAGGACGACACGCCCGGCTGCACCCAGGAGTCGTGCGACTTTCAGGCGAGCCTGCCTCGGCTCGGGCGCCGTGATGCCGCGGTGCTCGGCATCAGCATTCTCGACGAGGCGAGCAAGGCGCGCTTTGCCGAGAAGCACGGCCTCACGCTTCCGCTCCTGGCCGACCCCGACCACGACGTGGCCGAGAAGTACGGCGTGTGGCAGGAAAAATCGCGCTACGGCCGCACGTACATGGGCATCGTCCGCACCACGTATCTGATCGGGCCGGATGGCAAGGTCGTCGAGCGGTGGGACAACGTGAAGGTCGGCGGCCACGCCGACGCCGTGGCCGCCGCGATTCCGTAATTATCCGCGTTCCCGCGTCAGCATGTGCTCGAGGTCGAAGTCGAGGCAGGGCGGATCCTCGAGATACGGCCGGTCGCCCGTGTTGAGCGGCAGCGCGCGCGGATCCATCTCCCACGGCTCCATCAGCACGTCGGGATCGTGGACGATGGCCTGGTAGTGCAGCGTGTTTCCCTCGCGGCGGAGCCGCTCGACCACGCGCATGTTGTTGGTGTGGTACCAGCCGGGCCACCCGAGCCAGCTCACGTCGTTGAACCCCACGACGTCGATGACGAGGGTGTCCCCTTCCCACTTTCCGACGGCGTCGCCGTTGAACGTCTGGTCCTGCGAGTTCTCCGGATCGTGCGGCCGGCCGTCGATCGGCACGACGCGCCACATGTTGCGGTTCTGGTACATCAGGACGACGTCTTTCGCCGTCTGGACGATGCGCATCGGCGGCCCGAGGCGCGGGACGCCGGGCGGGAAGCAGGAGAACGTGGTGTCCTCCTTGTTCCCGTTCTCGTCGAGGTACTGCACCCGCTCCCAGAACTCCGGCTTGTAGAGCGGCGGGTTGCCGAAGGCGCGCTGCGTGAAGCCGGCGTCGCGCTCCGAGTAGACGTTGTTGCCGTGCCGGTAGTTCGGCTGCCGGCCGACGATCTTCGCCTCGCGGCTCACGCGTCCCGCGGCGAGCGCGGCCGAATAGTCGGCGTAGTGGTCGAACTGATGCACGCGGCCGTCGGGCTCGATCGCCTGCACGCCGCCCGCGCCGCCGCCGCCCGCGCCGCCGCCGCCCCACCGGCCGCTCAGATCCGGCTTGCCGTCCGGCGCGCGCGGGGTCGCCACCGGCGCGCCGCCGTTCGAGGCCGGCCTCGTCTCCACCCCACCGCGCCCAGTCCGCGCGGTGGGGGCCCCGGTCTGCGCGGCCATCACCACCGACACGAGCGACAGGCTTACTACAGTCGCGATCAGTCGCATGGGCGGTCTCCTACTTCGCTCCGGTCGCCGCTTCAGACTTGTACTGATGCCACAAGTCGATCTTGCGGCCGTCCGGGAGAATGAACGTCAGGATGTAGCCGTTCGGCGAGCCGTCGCGCGCGCGCGCGGCGATCGCGGTGTAGGTCTGCCCCGTCTTGAAGACGTCGCGGCCGCTGATGCCGATGTCGCGGAAGCCGCCCGGCCCGGCGCCGGAAATCGTCCACGTCGTCACCGTGCCGGTCTCGTCCTTTACGTCGAGGAACCATCGGACGTGCGGGTTGATCCAGAGGACCTTGGTCAGCACGCCGGTGACCGTGACGTGGTCGTCCTGATCGAACGCCGCCTGGACGGCATGATGGGCGCGCGCGTCCGTCGCCGCCCACAGCAGCGCACCCAGGATCACCGCACCGGCGAATGAGTACCGCATGGCCGTCCTCCCGCTACTAGCACCCCGCTATTGTGCCGCTGCCTTCCGCACGTTCTCGGGCACCGGCATGATGACGTAGGGATTATAAGTCTGGCTGCGGGTGAGCGTGAGGTCCATCACGCGCGTCCCGTTCCGCTCCTGCACGATCCGGCCCGGCAGGAGCGCGTCGCTCTTGTAGTCGTCGGCGTTCCAGTCGCGGTAGTCCGCGTAGGTGGTCACGGTGACGACATTGCCGAACCGCGTCTCGACGCGCTCGATGCGGTGCGAAAAATACCGCCGCACGCCGGTCGGCATCGTGTGGAAGAGGAAATGATCGGGATCGAGCGTCGCCTTGACGGTGGCGGCCTGGAGCGGCGGCGGCAGCGGGAAGGTGACCACGGGCTTGCCGCCCTCCATCGCGAAGGCCGCCTTCGCGCCGGCGAGCCGCGCCGCCTTGATGACGCCCTGCGGCAGCGTCCAGATCTGCAGCAGCCGCTCCTGCGCGGCGCCCGGCGCCGGCGTCCCGTTCCGTCCGGGCTCCGTTTCGTTCCACGCGAACTCGCCCGCGACGACCTCGATGCGGCGCTCACCTGTTCCGCCCCCGCCCGCCGCGCACGTGTAATCGACGCGCATGCCGGGCACCGGGACACGCTCGCGGCGGTCCGCGGCGGGATACCGTACGCTCGCGCGGTAGTCCGCCGCCTGGCACGTCTGGCCCTGGCGCGCAATCGTGCCCTTGGCCCAGAACTCGAACGTCACGATACCGTCGCGCTCCTGTGGACCGCGGAGCATCCCGAGCGCGTCAGCCGCCCTGGAGAGCGCATCCTCGAGATTCCTGGCAGGCGCGGGCGGCGGCATTCCGCTCTGCGCCGAGGCGCTGACGGTGACAGCCGCGAGCGCCCCCAGGACGTAGGGCGCGGCTTTACGCCGCGCCAGGCGGGCCGTGAAGGCCCGCCCTACGACTTTGAACACTCGAGGCAACCTCATACCTCACTCAAAGCGCGAACCGGAAGCCGAGCTGCATCGAGCGCGACCGGAAGGCGATGTTGTTGCTGAACGACGGACGCCCGTAGTTGGCGTTGCTTTCCTCGATCACGTACGCCCCGTAGTTCGCGCGGTTGAACAGGTTGAACACTTCGACCATCGCGTCGAGCGTGCGATTGCCGCCGAGGCGCGCGCGCCACTGCACGCGCGTGTCGACGCGGTGGATCGGATCGCCGGCGATCGCGTTGCGCGGCATGATCGTCCCGTTCGGGCGCAGGCGCGCGGACGTGGCGACGCCTTCGTTTCGCAGGTCGCCGCCGTACCGCGTGAGGCGGCGCTCGCCGGAGCCGTAGAAGTACAGGCCGCTCACCTGAATGCCGGAGCCCGCCTCCCAGATACTGTTGAACACCGCGCGATGACGCTGGTCCGTCGCGGCGAGGCTGTAGGCGGGGCCGAGGTCGGGAGCCACCTCGAAGCCGAGTTCGCGCCGGGTCAGCCGGCCGTTCACGATCGCATGGGCGAACGCCGGCGAGTCGGCGTCCTCGAACTTCGACAACGTGTAGGTCGCCGACGCCTGCCAGCGATTGCTCATGCGCTTGGTGAACGCCGACTCCCAGCCGTGGTAGTCGGAATACGCCTGGAACGACGTCAGCTGGATGCGGCCGAACTCCGGCATCGGCAGCGTGCCGACGGTGCGGTAGTCGTAGTTGGCGCCCGTCGCGCGGTCGTAATTCAGGTTGACGTTGCGCGAGTCTTCTTCCAGCCGTCCGGCGGTGTAGACGTAGTTCGTCTCGAACGACATGTTCGTGCCGATTTGCCGCTGCACGCCGATCGACCCCTGATGGCTGTACGGGGTGGCGAAGAATGGATCGACCATCTCGGGCACGAACTCACGCCGGAAGCAGCCGGGGCGCGAGCCGTTCAAATCGCAGGCGCGCGCCAGAATCTGCTCGTGCGTCGGCGCCGGCCCGTTGTAGGGGTTGGTCGGAAAGTCGGCGCGCCCGTCGGCGAGGATCTGCGGCGCGATCGACATGACGAAAATCTGCGTCTGGTGGTATTCGTCCGCCGTGCCTTCTGCGAAGAACTTCCCGTAGCCGCCGCGCAGCACGGTGCGGTCGTTCAGCGTGTAGGCGAACCCGACGCGCGGGCCGAAGTTGTCCTTGTCCTCCGGGTTGTCGCCCGGCAGGATCGGCGGCAGCCCGAGCTTGGCGCCGACGCCCGTCTCCATGTCCCAGCGGAGCCCGAGGTTCAGCGTGAGGCGGTTCGACACCGTCCAGTCGTCCTGGATCCAGCCGGCATACAGGTGCTGCGGGATTTCCCGATAGAAGCCCTTCGTGCCGGTGATGCTCAGGTCGTAGCGCTGGGAGATCGGCGCCAGCAGATTGAGGTTCCACGTGGAGGCGTCGTTCCACACCGGGATCACCTGGGTGATGTTGGCCGGAATCGCCCCGCCCTGTGCCACGAGCGTCGGCCGGCAGGTCGTGCCGCAGCCGCGCAGGATCGACATGTCGTAGATGTACTCGCCGCCAGCCCTGAGCGCGTGACGACCAGCCCTGTTGAATGTCAGCGAGAAGTCGTCGCGAATCGAGCTCTTGTACTGGTTGTGATGCTGGATGTTGCCGGCGCCGAACGTGTAGCCGCGCAGCTGCACGCGCGTGGCGGTCCCGGTGCGGAACGAGTACGTCGACGCGTTCGGGAACGTGCCGCCGTTCCAGTTCGTCACCGGCTCGTTCAGCCGCGTGTACCGGCTCGTGCCCCCCTTTACTTCGTTCACCGCGCGATTCCCGATCACCTGCGTGAAGGTCGTCAGGAACTGCGTGGTGTGGCGGTTCTCGTACTGGATGTTCGACGGATGCACGGTGCCGCCCCCGCCCGTGTAATAGACCTGGTCGTAGACCTGCAGCCGCGTCGACAGGCGGAGCTGCGGCGAAAACTGGACGTCACCCTTGCCGCCGCCCGTGTGCTGACGGCGCGTGTTCGGGAAGTCGATGTTGAACGCCGGGTACGGGCTGTCGAAGGTGATCGTGTTCGGCTCACGCTCGTACTCGTAGTTCAGAAAGTAATGGATCCGATCGCGCCGGAGCGGGCCGCCGAAGGTCGAGCTCACCTGCTGGTTCGAATAGGGCAGCACGCGCTGCTGGATCTTATCGGCCGCATTGAGCTCATCGTCGCGGAAGTACCCGGAGAGGCTGCCGGACGCGATGTTCGTGCCCGACTTCGTGATCGCGTTCACCAGCATGCCGGCCGACCGCCCCTGGGTCGCGTCGAAGCGATTGGTGATGAGCACGAACTCCGCGATCGCGTCGCGGCTGAAGCGCGGCTGGTCGTCGCCGAGGCCGATGAAGTTCGTCGTGACCTGCTGGCCGTCGATGTTGATCTGCGCGTACCCCTGACGCAGCGTCGGCGCCCCGCTCGACTGGTTCTGTCGGCTGCCGGGCGCGAGCATCGCCAGGTCCATCCAGTTGCGCCCGTTGAGCGGCAGCTCCTGCATCTGCCGCGGATCGATGTTGCCGCTGAGGGTCGACGAGGTGACGTCGAGCAGCGGCGCCTCGGCGGTGACGGTGACCGATTCCTGCAGCGACGACACGGCGAGCTCGAAGTTCACCACGGCTTCCTGCGCCAGCAGCAGCTCCAGCCCCGTTCGCGTGACGGTCGCAAAGCCGGTGAGCGCGGCGGTGATGCGATACGCGCCGGTCCGCACGGGAATGCGGTACGCGCCCGCGCCGGCGCTGACCCCCTCGAAGGTGTTCCCCGTGGCCTCATGGATGGCGGTCACGGTGACGCCGGGCAGCACGCCGCCCGTGGCGTCGCGGACGACGCCGCTGACCACGGCTTCCTGTGCGTAGCCGATCGCCGGAAGCATCAGGACCGCAAGGATCGCCGCCGCGCCGCGGACCACGCGCCAGTCGCTCGGGTGCATCATGGAACCCTCCTCTGTGTCGTCGGGGACGCGCGTACGTAACACCTGCGACGGCAGGGTGTCAAATGGCGGGCCTCGCAAAACGCGAGGCGTCGATCGGCGCGTTGGGACGCACCTCCGTGAGCTGGATGACCACCTGATTGTTGGTCCAGGTCCGTGTCCACTGGAATGGGATCTGCACGCCGGCGACGGCGCGGTAGTCCGCGTAGTCGACGCGCGTCGGCACGGCGCCGACCGGGGTCGGCCGCCAGTGCACCAGGCGGACGAGGCGCCCCGACTCCTCGTCGAAATACAGCCGCACCGGCGGCTGCCCGGGATTGGCGCCCTGCAGCACGGCGACGTCGCGGCCGCCGATGGCCGAGACGCCGACCTGCCACTGGCTGAAGGCGCGCTGGATGCTCGCCGGGAACCAGACCATCGCCTCGATCGCGGCGCCGACGAGATTGCCGCCGCTCAACTCGAGGAGCGGCAGCGGCGTGTCGGGCTGCAGGCGCCAGCCGGCGCGGCCGTCGAACGTCTTGACGTTCATCCCCGCCGGCGTCTTGGCGATGGTCGTCATCTGACTGGGTGCCCGCACGTAGACCTCGGCGGGCACCTCCATCTGCTCGGTCTCGTACCCCGCATACGTGCCGGTCGCGGCGAAGCTCGTGAGCGTGGCGAGCGCATCGGCGCCGCCGAGCGACGCGAGGTACTTGGCGAACACCTGGTCGGCGGGCGGCGCGTAGAGGCTGGGGACGAACGGCATCGCATACGGATCGTCGGCCGGCTCCCCGTACTGGAGATCGAGATTCGGCTCGGTCCTCGGCCGGTTTCCGCCGCCGTGGCAGGTGAAGCAGGTGACGCGCGGCTGGCCGCCGAAGTACTGCTTGTTGATTCCGTTCATCATCACGATCATCTGCCGCGCGCGCTGAATCCGCGGCGTCGCGATCGAAAACGCTTTCGGGTCGGAGATGATCTCCTTCGCGTGGCAGCTCACGCAGTCGAACAGCAACGCCGACGAGAACATCCCCATCGTGTCGAGGAACTCGTCGGCCGGAATGCCCTTGAGGACCTGGACGTTCTGGAACACCTGCTCCGCCATCCGCCCGGCCGGCGCCGCAGTCTGGACGGCAGACGCGTGGATCCCTGCCGCAGCCAGCCACAGCAGGCCGACCATCGGCACGGCGAGTTTGATCATGGCGGCTGATTATACGAGCAGGCGCTCGTACACGGCGAGGTCCGGGGCGGAGAAGCAACAGAAGATCACGTCGCCAATCGACCCGGCGCGCGCGAGAGTCCCGCGTACCGTCGCGACCGCAATTGGCGCTGCCTGCTCGATCGGGTAGCCGTAGACGCCGGTGCTGATCGAGGGGAACGCGATCGACTGAAGGTGGTGCTCGATCGCGAGCTCCAGCGAGCGGCGATAGCATGAGGCGAGGAGCGCCGCCTCGTCGCGCCCGCCGCCGCGCCACACCGGCCCAACGGCATGGATCACATGCTTCGCCGGTAACCTGTAGCCGCGCGTGATTGTCGCGTCGCCCGTGGCGCATCCGCCGAGCGTCCGGCACTCCTCTAGCAGCCGCGGCCCGGCTGCGCGGTGGATGGCGCCATCCACGCCGCCGCCGCCGAGAAGCGACGTGTTCGCGGCGTTGACGATCGCATCGATCGCAAGCGTCGTGATGTCGGCTTGGATGGCACGGAGAACCGTGGGCATGAGGACCTACATCGGTCTCATATCACACCCATTTGGATTACACTTGAAAGTGCGATGAGTGTAGGCCGCGAATTCGTCGAGCGCCGGGACATTCGGAGTGGCCCGCCGCGGGCCCGATGCAAGTCTGGTAATAGTGGACAGGACGGAACGACCGATCATGCCCCAGATCGACGTGAGCGAGCAGCAGATCCTCGATGCGTTGGACCGGCTCTCGCCCAAGGGACGCCGCGAAGCGGTGCGGAGGCTCATTGCCAGTGCGTCCGCTCTGGATCGCGCAATGGAGAACCTTCAGCCGCGCGTCGCCGAACTCGCCAGACAACGAGGTCTGGACTGGGCGAAGCTCTCGGATGAGGAGCGCGAACGTCTCGTGGATGACATTCTCCACGAATGACGGCGGGACGACAGCAGTTCGTCGACCGTCTCGCAGCGACCGGGTAAGAAATCTCCCACACTCGAACGGGATCATCCCCAGCCAATGAGCCGCACGTCGGCAGTAGTCGGCGGCCGCTGCTGCCAGTCCAGTGGCGAAAGAGCAGCGGATGGCATCGCTCTCATGGAGGACTTCGCGCGACAGTAGTCCGACCGTGTCCTGCGTGAGAAGCGTGGCGGGCCGGCGATACCTTCCCCCGACAACCGACAGGAGGAAAGATCGGGAACCTTTCAGGCTCGGTGCGCCAACGCCGGCCTGGAAGTCGTCAGTGGCCGCTGCTCACGGCCCGCCGTCACGGTGTCCTTTCTGAGGGCAGCGAAATTGGCATCGTCCTCATGAAGGACGCCGCGCCGAAGTAGGAGTTGTTCTGAAAGCGGTTCGCGGCGAGCGGGATTCGCCCGAGATACGCGTTGTCTGCATCAGGAGGATAACGTGAGGCTGGTTACGTGACGCATGGTCATTCCGCCACTCTTTCCAATGCACTCGCCGGTTGCAAGCCGAATCCCGTTCGTCGCAAATCTCACTCGCGCGATGATCGGCGGGATGTTCGTCTGGCGCCGGCCAACTCCAAGAGCCGCGGCCACTTCAGCGCGCACAGCATCACCACGCGCAACCGGTGACGTTCACCGACGCGCCAGGCAACCGCCGCTTCAGCCCACACCGGTCGAAAGCGCCTGGCTCTGGGAACCCGTCCTGCGATTTCGAGAGCCCGCCAGCGAACGTCAAGGAGTTTTCTCGTTGAATTCCTTGCTCGCCATGCGCTGCATGGAATATGTGGCCGGTGCCGTCGATCTGTTTCCGTTTCGAGAGCGGCCGAGCGCGACCACCGATCCGCCGGTGTAGGCTCGGCGCTTTGCCTGGTCGCGTGTTCAGACGTGCCGTGTCACCAAGACCCACTTCGAACTTACTTTCAACTTTCCACTTTCCACTTTCTACTTATTACTGATCCGCCGTCAGCCGGATCGTCGTCTTCCCGTCCGGCCCCATGTAGCTGCGGCCCATTCCCGTCGTGTTGAACGACATGATGACGCCGCCGAGGCGGTCGAGTCCGACGACGACGCCGTTGCCGCCGGCGGCTGTGAGCACGCCGTGGACGACTTCATCAGCGGCAGCCTGTGCGCCCACGCCGCGGTACTCCACGCGTGCGCAGATGTCCTTCGCGACGGTGAACCGGATGAAGTACTCACCCGTGCCGGTGGCCGAGATCGCGCAGCCCTGGTTGCTGGCGTAGGTCCCGGCGCCGGTGATCGGCGAGTCGCCGACGCGGCCGACGCGCTTGTTCGTCGTGCCGCCCGTCGACGTGGCCGCAGCCAGGTTGCCCTGTCGGTCCAGCGCCACGGCGCCGACGGTGCCGAAGTACTCCTGCGCATCGATATCGCCGCCCTTCGGCGTGAGCGCGGCGCCCTGTGTGGCCTTTTCTTCCTCGAGCGCGCGCTGGAGCTGCTGCCACCGCCCTAGGGAAGGACCGCGATCGCGCGCAGCGGCGCGCCGCTGCCGCCGCCAATCTTCATCGGCAGCGCCACCACGGCCGCCCCGCGCGCGGGCAGCCGCTCGAGCGCCGTCAGGTTCTCGAAGGCGGGAATGTTCCGCTCGAAGAGCACACGGTGCGACTCGTAGAGCGTTGACGGCCCGTAGTCGATGCTGGCCGTGTCGATCCCGATCGCCTTGATCGGACGGTTCGCCACGAGCCAGCGCGCTGCGTCGGGGTGCAGTCCCGGGAAGTGCAGCGTGCGGACGGCGTCGGCGCCCCGCTCGGCGGTGCCGAGATAGCGCTCGGCGTCGGGCCACCGCCGTGAAAAGCCGGTGCGGATGAGGACGATCGCGTCGCGAGGAATCTCCCCCTGCTCGCGTTCGACGCCGAGCAGATCCTCGACCGTCACCTGGTAGTCGCGGTCGCGCTCGGCCTGCGCCGTCACATCGACGACAACAGCCGCACCCACGAAGCGATCGATGGGAATCTCGTCGACGGTCTGCCCGCCCTCGGCGAAGTGCACCGGCGCATCGAGGTGTGTGCCCCCATGCTCGGCGGCGAAGAAATTGTTGGACGCGTAGTAGAACCCCTGCGGCGTGATGCCGTCGAACGTCTTCTCGAGCCGGAACCGATCGGAGGTGGGCCAGACGATCGTCTGCGCGTCGTAGGCGTGCGAGAGGTCGACGAGCGTCCCCTGCGGGAACGTCCCGGCCGCGGGACGCTCAGGCGGCGCCGGTACAGAACAAGCGGCCGCCAGGAGGGCGGCCGCCACAACGAGAAGGAGGATCCCCATTCCGGATCCCAGACCCCGGATCCCGGATCCCGGTCTTACCGCCGCGTCTCCTGCGTCGCGTCGTCGCCCGGGCAGACGAAGCCGCCGATGTCGGACCGCGGCGCATGGCACGGCGGCGCCTGAGCCGTCGGCACGTCGAGCGAATAGAACACGCGGAAGGTGTCGCCCGCCTTGCCGTTGAAGTCGTAGACGATGATCGGATCGCGGCGCGCTGTATCGCCGAACGACATGCCGTAGTTCATCGAGACCGCCGCCGCCGGGTACTGGGCCGGCCGCACGCCGGGCAGCGGCTCGAACCGGCTGTTCCGCACGACCGCTTTCTTGACGGGCGACGTCGTGGTCGACGGCGTGTAGGCCGTTGCCACGGCGACGCCGACGTAGTTCCGGAAGAAGCTGTTCTCGATCGTCGCGAGGCCGTCGCCTCTGCCGGGTTCGGTGGAGGCATTCGGGAAGAACGGGCTGGCGACGCCCACCCGCACGGCCTGGACGTCGGCGTTGCGGACGGTCACGCTCTTGGCCGAATAGTTCGAGAACCAGACGCCGGTCGGCGCCTCGCTCGGATCCGCGAGCACCGCGGCGTCGCCGCGGACCGTGAGGCGATCGATGGTGAGGCGATCGGCGGGGAACGCCGCGACCGCGTCGCGTGACGCGTGCCAGACGCGGAAGTTGCTGATCGTGCCGTTCCACCCCAGCGCAACGCCGTTCAGGAGCGCGCCGTACGCTTCGTTGCCGGTGAACTCCATGAGCGGCGTGTCGACGGCGTCAATCACCGTGTACTCGCCGCTGACGCTGTTGTCGGCGCCCTTGAACGCGGGCACCCGCACTTCTTCGATCGACCCGGCCGCGATACCGTAGCCGAACACGTCGACGTTGGCGCCGACGTTGTTCCGCACGATGTTGTTCGGCCCGCGGAACCAGAACGCCGCGCCCTCGCCGCCAGGATCGCTGGTCGCCCCGCCGTAGCCGCTGCGCGGCGCGAACTCGCCCGACCCTTCGGACCGCATGGCGAAGTTGTGCTCGAAGATGTTGAAGCTCTCGTTGCCGTCCTCGGTGACGATCGCCGCGCCGCGCGAGTTGTAGACGACGTTGTCCTGGATCAGCCCGTAGTGGCTGTTGTGAATCGTGACCCCCCACTTCGAGGCATCGTCCACGGCGTTGCCGATGAGCGTGAACTGATAGCCGTCGGGCCGCCCGTTGCGCGGGCCGAACGCGTGATGGAAGTGGATCGAGTAGCGTCCGATCTGGTTCGTGCCGACGCGGCGGACCGACCCGTCTGCGTTGAACTCGGCGTTGTTGAGGACGCCCATCCGCGTGCGGCCCAGATCCTTGAACAGCGCATAACGGATGTCGACGTCCGGATGCCGGACGAAGATCACATGGCCGCGCGTGCCGGCGGCGTTGGCCGAGCGGATGATGACGTTGCGGCTCACATTGCCGACGTGCGGCAGGAACTCGACGGCGCCGGCCGCGTCCCGCGCGCCGCGGTGATTGAACGCCAGCGGCGCCGACAGCGTGACGGTGTCACCCGACACCGACGTCACCTGGAGCTCTTCCCACTGCCGCGCGTACTCCGTGCCGCGCTCGTTCCGTTTCAACTGGCGGGTATCGGGCACGACGAGCTTGTCGCCGACTCGCCATCCCGACAGCGCCTGCTCGAGCCGCACGTCCGTCTGCCCGGCGAGCGGCTCGGCCGTGACGCGGCTGAAGGTCGGCGTCTTGACCGCGCCGTGCATCC
Organism: uncultured Bifidobacteriaceae bacterium; assembly: GCA_964526235.1. Taxonomy (GTDB): domain Bacteria; phylum Acidobacteriota; class Vicinamibacteria; order Vicinamibacterales; family UBA2999; genus MELF01. The sequence goes on along the minus strand of CAZGLC010000035.1, from coordinate 2,081 downwards.
GCACGGTGCCGAGGCCGACGATGCCGTGCGTCAGCTGTTCCGGGTCGCGTGTCGTGTCGATGGGCTGATCGGTGATGACGACTTCGGCGGTCACGTCAGCCGGGACCGGCGCATCCACCGTCCCGATCTCCAGGCGGCCGGCCTCGAACACGGTGATCGTCCCGACCGTCAGGCGCGTGTTCGCGCTCGTGCGGAACAGCAGCGCGCCCTCGACGTCGATGCACGCGATCGGCGCGTCGCTCACGACGTCGTAGGTGACCCGCGTGCCGGGCCTGATGAGCACCTTGTCACCCGCCGCCGGCACGCGTCCGGTGGACCAGGTGGCCGCGGCCGACCAGGCGCCGTCGGCGACGGCCGTGACCGTCGCGCCGGCGCAGATCCGCGGGATGCCGTGCGCGATGCCGCTCGCGGCTCCATGCACGTGCTCCTG
>CAZGLC010000035.1:0-1551 GCA_964526235.1 uncultured Bifidobacteriaceae bacterium | reverse complement strand
ACGGCAAAGAACACGAGCACCGGACCGGCGACGGTCGGGAGCCCCGACAGCCATCCGCCGACGGCCGGCCCCCATCGTCTCACCGCGAGCGTGACGGCGGCGACGAGTCCGGGCGCGACGATCAGTTTTAGCAGCAGCAGCACGTCAGAAGAGGTGCGGCCAGACGTACAGCGGGACGGCGTAGTCGCGGGTGGCGATCGGACGCATCGCGCTGGCCGCGCGCGCCGCAGCATCGACGCGCTGTTCCGCCGGCCACCGAGGGCCTTCGATGTCGAGGACCGGCGCAAAGAACTTTTCGAGAATCCGGTTCTCCCGCCATGCCATGGCGATGTCGCCACGCTCCCACGCGAGGTCGCGCTGCGCGACGTGCCAGAGCCCCTCGGTCAGATAGTGGTCCTCACGCCAGAGCCGCCGCCCCAGGATCGGCGGCTCCTGCCGCCAGCGTGCCGCGCGATCGCGGGCCGCGCGCGCCAGCTCCGCCGCGGTGGCATTGGATCGGAACGAGCCGATCTCCGGGTCGCGGATGTCGTAGCCCATGTGGACCGAGTAGAAAAACCACGCCCACACGATCGCGGTGGCGGCGGTCCATCGGACGATGAGCATGCGCGACCGCGGGTCGAGCGCGAACCGGATGCCGCGCGGCGTGTCGATCGCGATCGCGATGAGCAGACCGCAGCCTGTCGCGAGGACGTTGATCACGACGTCGCGCATCTCGCCGACTCTGATGGGAATGAACCACTGGACCCACTCGTCCAGGCTGCCGACGAGCGCGCCCGCGAGAAGCGGCAGCGCCATCGCGGTCCAGTCGCCGGCGTCTTTCCACGCGCGATAGAAGAGCATCGCCAGCACGCCGTATTCGGCAAAGTGGAAGCTCTCGGCGAACGACAGGTCGGTGCGGTCGATGTAGGCGGCGCCCACGGCGAAACCCGCTGCGGCGAGCGAGTATCGGAACAGATGCCGGTCACGGATCCGGCGCAGGGCGATGAGCGAGACGAGAAGCGCCGGTCCCACCGTCGCCGCCACCTCGAGGATCGACAGCCATGCCGGCGATCGCTCGCCGAGGGCCGTGAACAGCTGCTGCGCGAAGGGCGCGGACGCGATGATCACCGCGGCGAGCGTCCACGCGACGGCAAGCCTGCGCCGGCGCGCACTCATCAAGGAACAGGCGGGCGCCGGCGTGTGTGCTGCGTGGCCTGCTCGACGGCGTGCGCGATCTGCAGGACGCTCCACTCGTCGCGGTGGCGGCCGACGATCTGAATGCCCACCGGGAGCCCGGCGGCCGTGAAGCCCGCCGGCACCGAGATCGCGGGATTCGCCATGAAGGTCACGTACCAGCACGACCGCATCCAGTCGATGTAGGTCGTCATCCGCGTCCCCGCGATCTCGGTCGGATACGGCACGTCGACGTCGAAAGGCGCCACCTGCGTGACGGGCAGCACGAAGTAGTCGTAGCGCTCGAAGAACTGCCGGCTCTGCTGGAACATCTGCGCCTGCCGCGCGAGCGCGCGGCCGACGTCGGCGGCGGTCAGGCGCTCGGCCTGCTCCACCTCG
>CAZGLC010000034.1:8022-24649 GCA_964526235.1 uncultured Bifidobacteriaceae bacterium | reverse complement strand
GGCGTGGAGACGGCACCAGGCTCGACTGCTCGCGGCATCGACGCCAGTTCCAGGACGAGATCGCGGGCGTTCTGCCAGCGGTTGTCCGGATCTTTCTCCAGGCACCGATGGACAATGCGCTCGAGTGCCGGCGGCGCGATCGTGGCAATCTCCCGCATCGGACGCGGCGCGCCGGACATGATTGCCGAGATCAGCGTCGCCTGACTCTTACCCTCGAAGGCCTTCGTGCCCGTGACCATCTCATACAGCAGCGCGCCGAAGGCGAAGATGTCGGTCCGTGCATCGGCGTCCTGACCCTCGAGCTGTTCGGGCGCCATGTACTGCAGCGTTCCGAGGATGGTCCCTTCTGCGGTGACCCCCACATTGGTGGGGAGGGAAGACACCGTGCTGGGACCGCCCGCCTCCGCCTTCAGCTTCGCCAGCCCGAAATCCAGGAGCTTCGCACCGGCAGCCGTAAGCATGATGTTGGCGGGCTTCACATCGCGGTGGGTGATCCCGCGGCGGTGCGCCTTGTCGAGCGCGTCGGCCACCTCGCCGGCGATCTTCAGCGCCTGTTCGAGCGGCAGCCCTCCGCGTTCCAGGCGTGTCGCCAGCGTCTGGCCGTCGAGGCACTCCATCACCAGGAAGTCGATGCCGTCCTGGCTGCCGACATCGAAGACCGGACAAATGTGCGGGTGGCTCAGGCTCGCCAGCGCCTGCGCTTCGCGCTCGAAGCGGGCCTTGGCGTCCGGCTGGCTGGAAATGTGCGCCGGCAGGATCTTGATCGCGACCGTGCGCTGAAGGCGTGTGTCGCGCGCCTTATAGACCTCGCCCATGCCGCCCGCCCCGAGGGGTGACTGAATTTCGTAGGGACCGAGGCGCGTGCCTGGCGTCAACGACATCGATATGGAGGTCGAGGAACCGGATTATAGGCGTATCCCCATGCGATCAGAATTGCCTCCCGAACTCCCGTCCCGCGCGGCAAATTCTGCGTACGTCGTGAGCGTTCCCGCAGGATTTCAAGTGAATTCGCGCCGGCATGCCCCGTGCTGTTCAGCCGACGTTCGTCGTGACGACGATGTAGAATCGGGCCGGCGGCCCGGGAAACGAGGTCCCGAGATGCCCACGATAGATGAACGGCTCGTTGCCTTGGAGGCGAAAGTGGAGGCGATAGCCGACCTGCGGTACCAGTTCGCCGAACTGCGGAGCGACGTGAACGCGCGCTTCACCGAGATGAACGCACGGATCACCGAACTGCGGGACGACGTGAATCGTCGCATCGGCGCCCTCGACGCCAAAGTCGACCGGCACTTCGTGTGGCTGATGGGCATGATGGTGACCGGCTTTATCACCGTGATTGGCGCGCTGGTCGGCGTCGTGAACCGGTAAGGCCAGACGACCCCGAACGCCCCGAACAGCCGTATAATCCGCAGCACAAGTCTTCCCCTGGCACCATCCCGTGTTGTTCATCAGGAGGCTGGCATGAAGCGGAACCGCACGCTCCTCATCGGCGGAACCTTCCTCACCCTGCTCATCGCACTCGGCGCGACGCAGACGATGCTGGAGCGGACAGCCGCCGCGCAGCAGGGGGGCGCGGAGGCGCCCCGGTTCGAAGTCGACCCGTGGTGGCCGAAACCCCTCCCGAACAACTGGGTGCTCGGCCAGGCGATCGGTGTCTGGGCGGACGAGCAGGACGTCGTCTGGATCATCCATCGCGGATCGGCCACGCTGGCCGACAACGAGAAGGCGCTGGAGCTGAAGAACGGCGAATGCTGCGCCGGCGCGCCGCCGGTGCTCGCCTTCGACGCCAACGGCAATCTCGTGCGCTCCTGGGGCGGGCCGGGGCAGGGCTACGACTGGCCCAGCGGGAACCACGGCATCTTCATCGACCATCTCGGCAACGTCTGGATCGGCGGCAACGGCCCCGGCGACTCGCATCTGGTGAAGTTCACCAAGGACGGCAAGTTCCTCCAGCAGTTCGGCAAGCCCAACGCGCGGCGCGGACCGCCGAACGCGCAGGGCCAGCCGACCTACGTCGGCGGGAGCAACGACCCGGCCAACTACGGCCGCATCGCCAAGATCTTCGTCGACCCCAAAGCCAACGAAGCGATCCTGGCCGACGGTTACCTCAATAAGCGCGTCGCAGTCCTCGACGCCGCCACCGGCAAGATGAAGCGGTACTGGGGCGCGTACGGCAACAAGCCGGACGACACGCCGGTGCCGGCCTACGATCCGGCGGCGCCGCCGGCCAAGCAGTTCCGCAACCCGGTGCATTGCGCGATGTTGTCGAACGACGGGCTGCTGTACGTGTGCGACCGCAACAGCGATCGCCTGCAGGTGTTCAAGCCCGATGGCACGTTCGTGCGCGAGGCGTTCTTCGCGCGGGGGACCAAGGCGTCAGGATCGGTGTGGGACGTCGCGTTCTCGCGCGACCCGCAGCAGCGCTACCTGTACGTCACCGACGGGATGAACAATCGCGTCTACGTGGCCCGCCGCGACACACTCGAAGTGCTCACGAGCTTCGGCACCGGCGGGCGCCAGCCGGGGCAGTTCTTCGGCGTGCACAGCATCGCCACCGACTCGAAAGGCAACATCTACACGACCGAGACGTGGGAAGGGAAGCGCCTGCAGAAGTTCGTCTTCAAGGGCGTCGGGCGTGTGAGGACGCCGCACCAGGGCCCGGTGTGGCCCGAGACGCGGTAGAGGAGGGGACCATGCGGCGCGTGCTGATGCTCGTCTCGGCGATCGTCGTCGCCGCCACCGCGGCGTTCAGCGCGCAGTCGCGCGCGCTCGATATCTACTGGATCGACGCCGAGGGAGGCGCGGCGACGCTCGTCGTCGCGCCGTCCGGCGAGTCGATGCTCGTGGACACGGGCTATGAAACCGACGGCCGCGACGCGAAGCGCATCTTCGCGGTTGCCCAGCAGGCGGGCCTCACGCGGCTCGACCACGTCGTCATCAGCCATTACCATGGCGACCACGTCGGCGGACTGATGGCGCTGTCGAAGCTGATCCCGATCGGCCGTGTCTATAGCCGTGGCGACATGATCAATGCGCCGGCGGATCAGAAGTGGTACGACAGCATGAGGACGGTGTCGGCCGGCAAGCGCACGATCGTCGCGCCCGGCGACAAGGTTCCGCTCAAAGGGGTGGACGTGCTCGTCGTTTCGTCGGATCACAAGCTGCTGCCCAAGCCGGTCAACGGCGGAGGTCCGAACGCGCTTTGCGCGAATGCCGAACAGAAAGCGCCGGCCGGCCCTGAGAACCAGGCCGGCGTCGGCGTGCTGCTGACGTACAACCGCTTCACGTTCCTCGATCTCATCGACTTCGACTGGGCGACCGAGTTGGAGCTCGTCTGCCCGATGAACAAGGTCGGCGCGGTGACGCTCTTCCAGTCGAATCGCCACGGCGCGTGGAACGGCGCGGGCGCGCCGGCGTTTCTGAACGCGATCCGCCCGCAGGTGCTCGTCTTCAACAACGGACCGCGCAAGGGGCTGGGCCAGGTCCAGGAGGCGAAGACCACCACGCCTCCGGGCGTGAAGGTGCCGCCATATGAGCAGGTGCACTACCTGCGCGCCGCCGCGATCCCCGGGATCGAAGGCATCTGGCAGGGGCACCTGTCGCTGTTCGACAAGGACCCGAAGCACAACACGTCGCCCGACATGATCGCGAACGTCGAGGAGACCGCCGAGTGCAAGGGGCACTGGATCAAGGCCTCGGTGGACTCGAGCGGCCAGTTCACGGTGACGAACGGGCGCAACGGATACAGCCGCAGCTACAAGGCACGCTGAGTTCAGCGGCGTGCTCCGGCGGTTCATCGGCAACTCCGGGCTGCTCCTGACGGGCGCGGGCGCTGCGCTCGTCTGGGCTAACCTCGCCTACGACAGCTACGAGCGCTTCGCGCACGCGCTCCACTTCCTCGTCAACGACGTGGGCATGGTCTTCTTCTTCGCCCTGGCGACGAAGGAGGTGGTGGAGGCGACGGCGCCCGGCGGCGCGCTCCACTCGCCGCGCCGCGCGGCGGTGCCGATGCTGGCGGCCGTTGGAGGGATGGCGGGGCCGGGGGCCATCTACGTCGCGCTCGCCCTGGCGGCCGGCCTGCCGGAGCTGCTGCGCGGCTGGGCGATTCCCTGCGCCACCGACATCGCGTTCAGCTACCTGGTCGCGCGCGTCATTCTAGGCCCGGCGCATCCAGCCATCCCGTTCCTCCTGCTGCTCGCCATTGCCGATGATGCGCTGGGGCTGTTGATCCTGGCGGCGTTCTACCCGAGCGGCACCATCCGGCCGCTCGAGTTCGCGCTGCTGCTGGCGGTGGCCATGGGCGTTGCGTACTGGCTCAAGCGCGGGCGGGTGCAAAACTTCTGGCCGTACGTCGCGGGCGCGGGCCTCGTGTCATGGATCGCGTTCTACCGCGGCGGCCTCCATCCCGCGCTCGCGCTCGTGCCGATCGTGCCCTTCCTACCGCACGCCACGCGCGACCCGGGACTGTTCATCGAGGCGCCGCGCCTGCACGATCCGCTCAACGAGTTCGAGCGCTGGTGGAAGCTCCCCGTGCAGATCATCCTGTTCTTCTTCGGCCTGGCAAATGCCGGCGTTCCGGTGACGGGCACCGGTCCGGGCACGTGGATCGTGCTTGCCGCGATCCTCCTCGGCAAGCCGATCGGCATTGTGCTGTCGACGGCACTCTGCGTGTGGGCCGGGCTGCACAAGCCGGCGGGTGTCACGTGGGGCGACCTGACGATCGTCGGCATCATCGCCGGCATCGGCTTCACCGTCGCGCTCTTCTTTGCGGACGCGGCGTTTCCGCCCGGGGAGCTGCTCGATCAGACGAAGATGGGCGCGCTCCTCAGCTTCTCGGCGTCCGTGCTGGCCTTCGCCGCTGCGTCGCTCAGGTCAGCAGCGCCGCGGCCGCGCCCATGAGCGCGCCCCACCAGCCGAGCGCGGCGAAGAAGGCAATCGAGAGCGTCTCGAACGTCAACGGAGCGTGCACCGGAGCGCGGCCAGCGTACCGCCGCGGCCGCCGCCCTCTCCGGCGAGATAGACGACCCTCTCACTGCCGAGGGCGACCCCTTCGCCCTGCGGCTCGCCAAGTGAGGTGAGGTCGAACTGCCGCGCCGCGGCGGTTCGGCCGGCGATCAAATCCGGTGCACGATAGAAGAGCGAGGCGTCGTTGGTGCGCAGCGCAGCCCACATCCCGTCCGGCGAGACGCCCGCGCCCGTCACGCCATCGAGCGCCAGGGGCGACACCAGTTCGAGCCGCGCCTGGCGGTCGCCCTTCGGCAGGAGCGGCAGGCGATAGATCGCCGTCCCGGACGGCTTCTCCTTCGTGATCACGAACAGTGCGCTTCCCGAGACAAACAGCGCTTAGGCAGGGGCCCTCGGGACATGACGCGGCCGTCAGATCCTCCCAGTCGACGACGCGCGCGCCGGTCACCTGTACGCGTCCCTTCACGGTTCCACCGGCGTCGATCGCATGGAGGGCCGGTTCGCCCGAATCGTTGTGCGTCCAGAAGAGACCCGGGGTACGGCGGCTGACGGCGATGCCGCTCGCCTCGGCGACGCCGCGCACATGGACGAGTTCGCCCGCAGGCGAGCACAGCGGGGCAGCTGGGTTGCTCGGTTGCTGGGTTGCTGGGGACGTGCCCCAGGCCGCGAACAACATGACAACCCAGCTACCCAGGCACCCCGCGACCGAGCTACCTCGCATGCCCTCCGTTCATGCGATCATCGGGCCACCACATGCGCAGGCACGTCCTTATCGCTCTCATGCTGCTCATCCCGTCTGCCCCAGCCACGGCGCAGGGGCCGTTCCGGCAGGACGTGGTCGTCACCGCCGCCGCCACTCCCGTCGAGCTCGGCAGCGTGACGCGGACGCTCACGGTCATCACGCGCCAGGAGATCGCGCGGCTGCCGGTACAGAGCCTTGCGGACGTGCTGCGCGTCACTGGACTGGTCGACGTGCGCGCGCGGGGGGAGCGCGGCGTGCAGACCGACTTCGCGATTCGCGGCGCGCATTTCGGCCAGATGCTGGTGTTGGTCGACGGCGTGCGGCTCAACGACGCGCAGTCGGGGCACCACAACGGCGACATCCCCGTGCCGCTCGACGCCGTGGAGCGGATCGAGGTGCTCCACGGCCCCGGGTCGTCGCTCTTCGGCGCCGACGCCTTCGGCGGCACGATCAACGTCATCACCCGCCGCGACGCCGCGCCCGCGTCCGCCGTGCTGCAGAGCGGCAGCTTTGGGCTCGCGGCGGCACGCGGCCGGATTGGCTTCGAGCGGGGGGATGTCCGCAAGGTGCTCGCGGCCTCCGTGGATCGCTCGGCCGGCTTCATGTTCGAGCGCGGATTCGTCACGGCGGGGTTCAGCTCGCAGACGCGGTTCAGCGATCGCGGCGGTCTGCTCGTCTCGTACCTGTGGAAGGACTTCGGCGCCAACGGCTTCTACGGCAACGCGCCGTCGCACGAATGGACGAACCAGACGCTGATCGCCTCCGACCAGCATCTGGGCGCCTGGGGCGGCTGGCGTGTGGGGAGCGTCGCGTCGTACCGCACGCACGGCGACCACTTCCTGTTCGACGTCCGCCGGCCCGGCGTGGCGGAGAATCGCCACCGCACGCACGCGGTGCTGGGCGCCCTTCGCGCGTCTCGCGGGCTGGGCGACCGCGGATCGGTGACGACCGGCGTCGAAGGCGGGGCGGACTGGATCCGGTCGAGCAATTTGGGCGATCACGAGATGCAGCGGGTCAGCGCGTTCGGCGAATGGCGCCACGCAGTGGCTGCGGACGTGCAGTTCGACGCCAGCATGCGTGTCGATCGCTACTCCGAGTTCGGCACCGCCTGGAGTCCGGCCGTCGGAATCGGCTGGTGGCCGTCCTCCACGCTGCGCCTGCGCGCCTCCACCGGCAGGGCGTTTCGGGTGCCGACCTTTACCGAGCGCTATTACAGCGATCCGGCGCACCTGGCGCGATCCGAGGTCGGCGCCGAGACCGCGTGGGCGGCCGAGACCGGCGCGGATCTCCTGTTGCCCGCCGGCTGGATGCTCGCGGCGACCCTGTTCGGCCGCATGGACGCCGACGTCGTCGACTGGCTGCGGCCCACCCCGGCCGACCGGTGGCGGACCTATAACATTCGCGACGTCGATACGTTCGGCGTCGAGCTTGCCGCGCGAAAAGTGCTGGCCAACGGGTGGTTCGTGCAGGCGGGCTACACGGGGCTCGACGTCCGCGCCGCCGCTGTCACACAGCTGTCGAAGTACGTCCTCGACTACGCTCCGCACAGCGTCGGCATCGCCGCCTCACTTGTGCTCCCAGCCGCAGTGCAACTGTCGCCGCGCCTGGAGTATCGGCGCCGCACGCGATCGGTCGGAACCGACGACTACGCGATCGTCGATCTGCGGATCAGCCGCCGGTTCGGCCTGTACGAGGTGCGGGTGGACGGCACGAATCTGGGCGATGCCGACTATCAGGAAATCCTCGGCGTGGCGATGCCCGGCCGGGCAGTGAGCCTCTCGTTAGCAATCGGTCGGTAGGCACCATCGCACCGTCGCACTATGGCGCCGCCGGCCGCGCGGGCTCCTGCTGCGTCAGGCAGTGAATCGTGCCGAGCCCCCATACCAGATCCACCGCGTGAATGCCGACGACCTCGCGATCGGGCATCAGCTCGGCCAGCGTGTTGAGGGCCACCCGGTCGTTGGGATCGTTGAACGTCGGCACGAGCACGACGCCGTTCGCGATGTAGAAGTTCAGATAGCTCGCCGGCAGCCGCATCCCGTCCATGACGATCGGCCGCGGAAAGGGCAGCCTGACGATGCGAAGCGGCCCGGCGTCGGGCTGCGCGGAGGCGGCTTCGAGCCTGCGGACGTTGTCGATCGAACGCGCATGATTCTCGTCAGCCGGATCCTCTTCGACGCCGATGACGATGGTGTCCCGCGCCACGAACCGCGCCACGTCGTCGACGTGCCCGTGCGTGTCGTCGCCCACGCACCCCTCCCCCAGCCAGATCGTCCGGCGGACACCCAGCCACCCGGCGAAGATCCGCTCGTACTCCTCGCGCCCGAGCCCGGGATTGCGGACCTGCACGTCGCTGAGCAGCCACTCCTCGGTGACGAGCAGCAGGCCGGCGCCGTTGACGTCGATGCCGCCGCCTTCGAGCGCCACCGGCGCGCCCGTATCGGGCCGCGTCGGCTCCACGCGGCCGAGCGCCGTGAGCTGCGCCATCGCCGGGCCAACCCGCGCGTCATGCTCCCAGTTCGGATATTTCGCCCAGCCGTTGAACGCCCAGTTCACGAGCACGACGTCGCCCGCTGAATCGATGACGCCGGTCGGCGCGGAATCGCGCAGCCAGACGCGGTCGGTCGGCACGCGGTGCAGCGCAATCCGATCGCGCCGGACGCCGTGGGCGTCGAGCGCCGTTCGGGCCCCTTCGACGACGGCCGCGTTCTGGCAGAGGATTTCGACCGGCTCGTGCTCGGCGAGCACGCGCGCGATCTCCGCGTAGACCCATGGGATCGCGGCGAGCTTGCCGGGCCAGTCGGGCTCGTGGTGCGGCCAGGCAATCCAGCTCGCGCGATGCGGCTCCCACTCAGCAGGCATTCTGAACCGAGCAGGGGACACGTTGTTCACGCTTCGGTCTTCTCGCTTCTCAGTTCGTGTTCAGGTTCGGTTCGGAGTTCGTGTGAACGACACGTTACGGTTTGGTCCCGATGTAGCGCTGGAGAATCGGCCCGTAGGCGTCCACGCGCCGGTCGCGCAGGAAGGGCCAGTTGCGCCGTACGCTCTCGATGAGCGCCGGGTCGCACTCGGCGACGAGCACCTCGTCGCCCTCGTCCGCCTCGACCACGTAGCGGCCGAACGGATCGGCCACGAAGGAGTGGCCGAAGAACGTGAGGCCGTTCGTGCCCGGCTCGTCCTCGTGGCCCACGCGGTTCGGCGAGGCGACGTAGACGCCGTTGGCAATCGCGTGCGCGCGCTGAATGGTCCGCCACGCCTCGACCTGCGCGCGCCCCCATTCGTCCTTCTCCGCCGGATGCCAGCCGATGGCCGTCGGATAGAAGAGCACCTGCGCCCCCATGAGGCTCGTGATGCGCGCCGCTTCCGGATACCACTGATCCCAGCAGATCAGCACGCCGATCGTGGCGTAGCGCGTCTTCCAGACCTTGAACCCGGTCGCGTCGCCCGCCTGCTCGCCGTGATCGTCGAAGTGACCGTCTCCGGGCGTGAAGTAGTACTTCTCGTAGAAGAGCGGATCGTCCGGAATGTGCATCTTGCGGTAGACGCCGAGGAGCGCGCCGTCGGCATCGATGACGGCCGCTGAGTTCCGGTAGATCCCCGCCGCCTGCCGCTCGAAGATCGGCACGATCAGCACGACGGCGAGCTCGCGCGCCAGCCGCTGCATCGCGTCGGTCGTCGGTCCCGGAATCGGTTCCGCCAGATCGAAGCGATCGGACGCCTGTGATTTGCAGAAGTACGGCGTGTTGAACAGCTCCTTGAGACACACGATCTGCGCGCCGCGGCGCGCGGCGTCGCGCACGAGCCGCTCCGCGCGCGCGAGGTTGCCCGCGACGTCGGCGTCGGCGTGGTCCTGAATGATGCCGATCGTAAACACGCGACCCTATGCTAGCGTAACGTAGCGTCCGCCTTCAGGCGGACCTGGGCCGGCTGGAGCCGGCCGCTACGGTCGTTATCGGATGAACAGAAAACCGCTGCGCGTCGCGCTTCTCGGCTTCGGTACGGTCGGCAGCTCGGTCGCCCGGATTCTCGTCGATCGGCCGGAGCTGGCGGCGCACGTCCAGCTCACGCACGTCTTCAACCGCGGTGTCGCGCGGAAGCGCGCCGACTGGGTGCCGGCGTCGGTCACGTGGACCGACAACATCGACGAGCTCTTCGGCGCCAAACCGGACGCGGTCGTCGAGGTCGTCGGCGGCGTCGAACCCGCCGGCGCCTGGGTGCGCCGCGCGCTCATACAGGGCGCCTCGGTCGTGACGGCCAACAAGATGCTGCTTGCCGCGCACGCGCCCGAGCTGCTGCACCTGGCGGCGACCAACGGCGCGCAGCTCCGGTTCGAGGCGGCGGTCGCCGGCGGCGTGCCGCTCATCCACGGCGTCCGCGAGGGGCTCGCGGGCGATCGCCTGATGCGTGTCGCCGGCATTCTCAATGGCACATCGAATTACATCCTCAGCCGCATGGCGGGCTCAGACGAGGCGATGAGCGTGGTGCTCGCCGACGCGCAGCGCCTTGGCTACGCGGAGGCAGACCCGAGCGCCGACGTGGATGGCCATGACGCGGCCGCCAAGCTCGTCGTCCTCGCCGGCATCGCATTCCGCCGGCATCTGCGGCTCGCCGACATCCCGCGTCAATCCATCCGTCCGATCGCCGGCGCCGACTTCCGCTACGCACGCCGGCTCGGCTGCACGATCCGTCAGATTGCGATGGTCGAGGCGGCCGAGGGCGCCTTTCACGCGTTCGTCGGTCCCGCCCTCGTGCTGCGCAGCTCGCGCTTCGGCCTGAACATGGGCGCCAATAACGTGGTCACGATTGCGGGCCACTACGGCGGCGAGAGCAGCTTCAGCGGCGCCGGCGCCGGCGGGCTTGCCACCGCCGTGGCCGTCGTCTCTGACCTGCTCTCGCTCACGCAGCGGACTCACGAGCGCGGCGAGGAGTGGCCCTCGGCGCAGGTGACGCCGCCGCCGGCCCGACCCTACTACCTGCGATTCGTCGTCCACGACCGTCCGGGCATCCTGGCATCGATTGCGGCCGTTCTGTCGGGTCAGGGGATCAACTGCGATGCCATGCTGCAGGAACCGGGCTACCCGAAGGATGCACTCCCGTTCGTGATCACCGTGGAGGAGTGCGAGGAGCGGCCGCTTCGAGCCGCGCTCGAGGAGATCGCGGGATTCGATTTCCACGCCGAGCCGCCGCTCGCGCTCCCGATGCTGCTCCACCCCGTCGCGCAGGAAAGCGCGACGGGGGCCCCGGGATTGGGCGACGACCAGCGGCCGTGATATCTTCTGTCATTCGTGTCACTTAAGAGCACATCAGGCGCGTACGATGTGATCGTTCCGGGGTCGGCCGCCAATCTGGGCGGCGGCTTCGACACGCTGGCCGTTGCCGTCCAGCTCTATCTCCGCGTCCGCATCCTCGACGTTCGCTCCGACGGGGAAGGACGGCTGACCGTCGTCGACAGCACGCCGCCCGTGCGCGGCCGGAACACGGTGGAGCGGGCGTTCGAGGCGATCGCGCGCAGAACCGGGCTGACACCGCCGTCCGTCTCGGTGGAAGTCGAGAGCGACATTCCGATGGCGGCCGGTCTGGGCAGCAGCGCGGCCGCCGCCGTGGCCGGCCTGCGCGTGTTCGAGCACGTGACGGAGGCGGAGTTGGATACCGGGACGCTGCTGGCGGTGGCCGCGTCGCTCGAGGGGCATGCCGACAATGCGGCCGCGTCGCTTCGGGGCGGGCTGACGTCGGTCGTCGAGCGCGAGGGCGAGGACCCGGTGGTGCTGCACTGGCACTGGCCCGAGGAACTGCGCCTCATCGTCGCGACTCCGGCGGCTGGGCTTTCGACGTCGAAGGCGCGTGCGGCGCTCGCCGACGCCGTGCCGCGCAAGGATGCGGTTTTCAATCTGCAGCGCGTGCTGTCGCTCGTGCATGCACTGCAGCACGCTGAGTACGATCGGCTGCGCGAGGCGACACGGGACCGCCTGCATCAGCAGACGCGGGCCGCGCTCGTGCCGCAGCTGGCCGATGTCCTCGCACTGGAGGATCCGGAGATTTTCGCGGCGTTCCTGTCGGGGGCCGGGCCGTCGGTGACGATCGTGGCGCGGCGCGACTTTCCGCGACTGGAGCGCCTGCTGGCATCCGTCTACGAGCGCGCCGGCTCCGCGGCGACCGTCCGCACGCTCGACGTCCACCAGGGCCCGGTTCGCGCACGTGAGCCGCTGGCGGTGGGGAAGACTGTATGAAGTTTGTCGTGGGACTCACGTGTCATCTCTGCGGCGCGACCTACCCGGCCGAGGCGTCGTGGGTCTGTGCGGAATGCCTCGGCCCGCTCGAGGTGTCCTACGACTACGCGGCCGTTCGCGGCGTGATGAGCCGGGCGGTTGTCGAGTCGCGGCCGCCATCGCTCTGGCGCTACCGCGAGCTGCTGCCGGTGGAGGAGCCGCGCACCGGGTTCGCGTCGGGCTTCACTCCGCTCGTCCGCGCCACGCGCCTTGCGCGCGAGCTGGGTCTCTCTGAGCTGTATCTCAAAGACGACTCGGTCAACCATCCGACGTTCTCGTATAAGGACCGCGTCGTGTCGGTGGCCGCGACGCGCGCCGTCGAACTCGGGTTCCAGGTGTTTGGCTGCGCGTCGACTGGCAATCTTGCCGGAAGCGTGGCCGCCCACGCGGCGCGCCTGGGGCTCCCGTGCTACGTCTTCATTCCCCACGATCTGGAGCCGGCGAAGATTCTCGGCGCGGCGATCTATGAGCCGCACGTCGTGGCCGTCGACGGCAACTATGACGACGTGAACCGCCTGTGCACGCAGATCGTGGACCGCTACGGGTGGGGCTTCGCCAATATCAACCTCCGCGCGTACTACGCCGAAGGCGCCAAGACGATGGGGTTCGAGATCGCGGAGCAGCTCGGATGGCGGTTCCCCGACCACGTGGTCTCGCCGGTGGCGGGAGGGACGCTGCTGCCGCGCATCTTCAAGGGATTCCGCGAGTTGCGCGAGGTCGGGCTCGTGAGCGGCACGCTGCCGAAGATCCACGCGGCGCAGGCGGCCGGCTCGGCGCCCGTCATTCACGCGCTCGAGGCGGGGCTCGAGTTTCCCGAACCGGTCAAGCCCGACACGATCGCCAAGTCGCTGGCGATCGGCAACCCGGCCGACGGCTTCCAGGTCGTGCGCGTCGTTCGTGAGACGGGTGGGACGGGCGCCAGCGCCACCGACGAGGAGATCCTCGACGCGGTGCAGCTGCTGGCGCGCACCGAAGGCATCTTCACCGAGCCGGCCGGCGGCACCACGCTGGCCGTGACGCGCACACTCGTGCAGCGCGGTGTCATCAAGCCGAACGAGTCGGTTGTCGTCTGCATCACCGGCAACGGGTACAAGACGGCCGACGTCCTGTTCGATCGCGTGGCGGCGCCGACGCGGATCGGCCGCGGGCTGGCCGACTTCGAACGGGCCCTCGGGCCGCAGGCGGCGCAGCAGGCGGCAGCCGCCCGCGCCTGATTTCCGGTCGAAATTTGACCGAAAACGGCGCCCGCGCTACAATTTCCGGCATCGTGTTCAACCTGTGTGGGTGTGAGTGCGCCTGTTGCTGTAGGGGGACCGCCAAGGTCCCGGCGCTCTCGATCCCCCGTGGGTGACGCGGAAGACAGCCCACAACACGAAAAAGATCGAAAGCCCGGGACCAAGAGTCCCGGGCTTTTTTGTTTTGGTGATGTTTCCAACGTTTCTCGACTTCCGGTCGCGCCGTGTCGTCGTGGTCGGCGGCGGACCCGTGGCCGCCGCGAAGATCGGCGCGCTCGTCGAGGCCGGGGCTGACGTGACCGTCGTGGCGCCGGAGGTGGTGCCCGAGATCGAGGGGCGCGGGGTGACGGTGGTGCGCCGGCCGTTCGCGGAATCGGATCTCGACGGGGCCTGGTGGGTGGTCGCCGCAGCGCCGAAAGACGTGAACAGGCGCGTGCGGGCGGCGGCCGACGCGCGGCGCGTGTTCGTCAATGCCGTCGACGACCCCGCGCACGCGACGGCATATCTGGGCGGCGTGGTCCGGCGAGACGGCGTGACGGTGGCCATCTCCACCGACGGCAGAGCGCCGGCGCTGGCGGGGCTGCTGCGCGAGGCGATCGATGCGTGGCTGCCGCCCCGGTTGGATGAGTGGCTGTCGGCCTCTGACGAGGCCCGGCGGCGGTGGAAGGCGGAGCGGGTGCCGATGGAGGAGCGCCGGCCCCAGCTCCTCGAGACGCTGAACGATCTGTATGCGAAGCGGAAGTAGACGCGGACCGTTTGTCTCGCTCGTCGGCGCGGGCCCCGGCGACCCGGAGCTGTGGACCGTGCGCGCCGTGCGCCGCCTCGAGGAGGCGGATCTCGTGCTGTACGACTCGCTGGTCGATGCGCAGGCGCTGCGCGGCGTCACGCGCGGGCAGTGCTTCTGCGTGGGCAAGCGCGCCGGCCGCCGGAGCATCCGGCAGGAGACGATCACCCGCGTCATGATCCACGCGGCGCGCGAGGGCAAGCGCGTCGTCCGGCTCAAGGGGGGCGATCCGTTCGTGTTCGGCCGCGGCGCCGAGGAAGCGCTGGCGCTGGCGATGGCGGGGATTCCGTTCGAGGTGGTGCCCGGCGTCAGCTCTGCGACCGCTGCGCCGGCGCTCGCGGGAATTCCCGTGACGCACCGCGGCATCGCATCGGCGTTTCTCGTCGTCTCGGGGCACGCCATGGAGGCGTTCGACGCCGGGATGCAGGCGGTGCAGCCGAACGGCGTGTCGCTCGTCGTGCTCATGGGACTCACGGAGCGGGAGGCGGTGGCGGCGCGGCTGCTGGCGCAGGGCTGGAAGCCCGACACGCCCGCGGCGGTCGTCTGCGCGGCCTCGACCCCCGCGGAGTGGACCTGGACGGGCCCGCTGGCGCAGCTCGGATCGACCGAGCCGCCCGACGGCGTGGCGGGTGTTCTCGTCGTCGGTGAAGTGGTGCGAATCAGTGACGTACTTGCCCGCCACGGACGGTCTGCGGAGCAGACCGTCCAGCCAGCACTGGCTGTCGGGTCGCGAGCGACCCGACTTGGCAGGGCGTCCACGCCGGCAGAGGCCGGCAACGAGGTGAGTTATGGCCGCAATCGATGACGTGCGGACGTTCGGACGGGGACGCCTGTCGTTCGCCGACGAACGCGATATCGACGAGTTCGTCGACACCCTGAGCCGGTACGAGCGCGGCGAGCTTTCCGCGGACGACTGGCGTCGGTTCCGGCTGCTTCGCGGCACCTACGGCCAGCGTCAGGACGGCGTCCAGATGCTGCGGATCAAGATTCCGCAGGGAATCGTCACCGGCGAGCAGATGCGCGCGCTCGGCGGCGTGGCCGAGCGGTACTCCCGCGGCTTCGGGCACATCACGACGCGCCAGAACGTCCAGTACCATTTCGTGCTGCTGGCCGACGCCGAGCGCGCCCTGCGCGAGCTCGGCGACGTGGGGCTCACCACGCGCGAGGCGTGCGGCAACTCGATCCGCAACATCACATCGTGCCCGTATGCCGGCGTCGCGCACGACGAGGTGTTCGACGTTACCCCGTATGCCGAAGCGCTGACGCGCTACTTCCTGCGCCATCCGCTGGCGGGGGTGCTGCCGCGGAAGTTCAAGATCGCCTTCGAGGGGTGCCCGCAGGATCACGCGCTGGCGTCGATCCACGACATCGGCTGGTACGCGCGGATTGTCGGCGGCACGCGCGGCTTCCGCGTGACGATTGGCGGCGGCACCTCAATCCTGCCGACATCGGGCGGGCTGGTGTACGACTTCATGCCGGCCGACCAGATGTTCGAGGTCGCCGAAGCGATCGTCCGCGTCTATCACCGGAACGGCGACTACCAGCACCGCCAGCGGAACCGGATGAAGTTCATGATCCGGCAGCTCGGATGGGAGACCTGGCGCGCGAAGTTCGAGGAAGCGCTGGCCGAGATCCGCGCCGAGGGCGGCGTGCCCTTCAGCTCGGACGCGGCCGCCGCCGACATCGAGGAGGCGCCCGACTGGACGCCGCTGCCGGCTCCGAACGTCGAGGACGTCAAGCGTCTCGCCGCCCGCGTGGAGGCGCACGGCCCGGGCATCATGCCGGGCACGGTGAAGCTGGAAACGTTCTCGGATGCGTACCTCACCTGGATGCACACCAACGTCGGGCTCCAGCGGCAGGCGGGCTACGTGCACGTGACGGTGCGGCTGCCGCTCGGCGATATGACGGCCGGGCAGATGCAGGTGCTGGCCGACCTCTCGGAGGCGTACGGGGACGGCACGGCGCGCCTCACGATCGGGCAGAACGTCCTCTTCCGCTGGGTGAAAGTGGGCGCGCTGCAGGAGCTCTATCAGCGGCTGCAGGCGGCGGACCTCGGCGCAGCCGGCGCAAACACTGTGGCCGATGTCGTGAGCTGCCCAGGCGCGGAAAGCTGCCGTCTCGCGGTAACGCAGTCGCGCGGACTGGGCCGCGTCCTGACCGAGTACCTCGATCGCCATCCCGAGTTCGTGACGCTCGTACAGGACGGCGACATCAAGATCAGCGGTTGTCCGAACGGCTGCGGCCAGCACCACATCGCCGCGATCGGCTTCCAGGGAAGCGTCAGGAAAGTCGGCGATCGGGCGTTGCCGCAGTACTTCGTGATGGTCGGCGGCGGAAGCACCGACGCGGGCGCCGCTTTCGGGCGCGTCGTCTCGAAAGTGCCGGTGCGGCGGCTGACGGCGGCGATCGATCGGCTGCTGACGCTCTATCAGGAACGGCGCACGCCGGGGGAGTCGCTCGGCGCGTTCTTCAGGCGCATTCCGGCGGCGATTGCCACCGACGCCCTGAAGGATCTGGCCCAGCTCGGCCAGCAGGACACCACCGCGGACGACTGGGTCGACCTCGGCGAGACGCAGGCGTTCGAAACCGTCGTGATGGACGGCGAGTGCGCGTCCTGACGCGCAGGCTGAAGCCT
>CAZGLC010000034.1:0-8012 GCA_964526235.1 uncultured Bifidobacteriaceae bacterium | reverse complement strand
ACATGTGCCTGTAGAGCGCACGCTTTAGCGTGCGCGACTGTTGGCTACCGTTCACGATAGCGCTCGATCCGCTTGTCGTCTGCGAGGACCTTGCGCTCGCTCGAGGGCTCCGGGCGTGCTTCGTCTGATGCCGACGCGCGTTCGTCGCGCGGCGGCGTTGGCGTCGTGATCGGCTCAGGTTGGCGTGGCTGCACGTTTCCCCCCCTCCTATAATCGCTCCCGTGGTCAAGTTCGAGTCGCTCGACCCCGAAATCCGCGGCGTGCTCGGCAAGAAGGTGAGCGAGCTCGGGCTTCGGCTGGAAGGCTCGCCGGTCGAAGCCTACGTGCGGCAGCTGTATGCCGAGCTCGAGCGGCGCGGGCTGCGGACATTTCGCCCCGTCTGCTATCTGACCGACGAATGGGGGTGCCCCGACCAGCAGCCGGTGCTCGGCATCCCGTTCTACCTCGCCGATCCGAAGCTGCGGAAGCTGGAAAAGGCGGTCGACGCGCTCGAATCCGAGCGCCAGATCATGATGTACATGCGGCACGAGGCGGGGCACGTCTTCAACTACGCGTACCGCCTCTACACGACGCCCGAGTGGCGGCGGCTGTTCGGCCCGTTCTTCCGCCCGTATCGCGACGACTATCGCCCCATCCCGTTCAGCCGGAACTTCGTCCGGCACATCGAAGGGTGGTACGCGCAGAAGCATCCGGACGAGGACTTTGCCGAGACGTTCGCCGTCTGGCTGACGCCGCGGAGCGCATGGCGGCGCCGGTACAAGGGGTGGCCGGCGATGCAGAAGCTGCGCTACGTGGAGCGCGTCGCCCGGGCGCTCGCCGACGTCGAGCCGATCGTCAAGACCGGCGAAGTCGACATCACGCCCGAGGACATCGGCGTGACCGTCGAGCAGTTCTACGAGCAGGCAGCACAGGAACGGCAGGCTCGCATCGACATCGCCCTCGACGCGCATCTGCCGCAGATCTTTCTCACCCGGAAGCGAAAGGAAACGAAACCCGCCGCCGACATCGTCGGGAAGTATCGTCCGGAGCTGGTGGAGAAGATCACGTACTGGACCGGCGTTCAACGCGCAATCGTGCGCGGGTTGATCGATTCGATCTGCCGCACGTGCGAGCGGATGAAGCTGTGGGGCGAGCGGGGCGAGGAAGCGCGCTATCTCGTCGAGGTCACCGCGCTCGCGACGACGCTCGCGATGAATTTTCTCACGCGCGGCCGATTCGAAACCTAGTTGGTAGGTGGTAGTCGGTAGGTGGTAGAAGTTGGTAGTTTGGAGTTTGTAGTTGATACTACCGACTACCAGCTACCGACTACCGACTGGCAAAGATGAGCAAGCTGAAGATCGTGGTGCTCTACGATCGCGTCCTCGTCGACGAGAGCGAGGAGACTGGCAGCGAGAAGTCGCCGGTCGTCCGTACCCTCGACAAGAAAGAGGTGGAAGAAGAAGTCGCCGACACGCTGACGAAGCTCGGGCACGAGCCGGTGATGTACGAGCTCGACGGCACACAGAAGAGCCTGCTGGGCCTTGCCCGGGTCGACTGCGATCTCGTGTTCAATCTCGCCGAGTCGTTTGCCGACGACGACACCTCGGATTTCAAGATCGCCGCGTTTCTCGAGCTGCTTGGAAGGAAGTACACCGGCTCCGGCAGCCACGGCCTGATGCTCGCCCAGGACAAGGCGGTCGCGAAGAAGATCTTCGCCTTCCACGGCATCCACACGCCGACTTTCGCCAAGTGCTACCGCGGCCGGCTCGACTTCTCGCACGATCTCGAGTTCCCCGTCATCGTCAAACCCGCACGTGAGGATGGGTCCATTGGCATCGAGTTCAGCGCCGTCGTCAATTCCATCCGCGAGCTGATGGAGCGGATGGACTGGCTGCACACGCACTTCGACTCGCCGGTGCTCATCGAGGAATACATCGAGGGGCGCGAAATGTACGTCGGCGTGATCGGCAACGACAAGGCGGAGGCGCTGCCGATCATCGAGCTGGATCTCTCCAAGCTGCCGGAGGGGACGCCGAGGATCGCCGCGGCGGAGGTGAAGTGGGGAAAGGGGACCCGCGCTTATCGCGACACGAAGTCGGCGATTGCGACGGACCTCCCGGAGGAGACGGTGCAGGTGCTGCAGCAGACGGCCGTCGCGGCCTTTCAGGCGCTGGAGCTGCGGGACTACGGCCGCGTCGACATGCGGCTGCAGTCCGACGGCCGCGTCCACGTCATCGAGGTGAATCCGAACCCGTGGCTCGCCTCGCGGGCCGAGTTCGCGATGGCGGCCCGCAAGTCTGGCCGCACCTACACGCAGATCGTCGAGGAGATCGTCGAGCTGGCGCTGGCAAGAGCCTGATTTATCCGACTTTCCACAAATACAGCGTCCGCGTCTGCCCGTCGGCGCTCTTGACGACATCGACCCGGTGCGGGTCCCAGTCGCCTAACGGGAAGTTGTGCGACACGATGCGCGCCCCGGGGCGGAGCTGCGCGGCCAGGCGGGGCCGCAGCTGGGCATTCAGCGCGGCGACGAGGTACAGGGTGACGACCGTCGCCCCGGAGACGTCCGTATTCCGCGCGTCTTCGACACGAAACGTCACGAGGTGCCCGACGCCGGCGCGCTGCGCATTGGCGCGGGCCTCCTCGATGCGCGCCGGGTCGATGTCGACGCCGACGCCGCGGGCGCCGTAGGTGCGCGCCGCGGCAATGACGATGCGGCCATCCCCGCATCCCAGATCGTAGACAACGTCCCGGGCGTTTACCTGCGCCAGGGCGAGCATCCGGTCGACGACGTCGGGCGGGGTGGCGACAAAGGGGGCGCGGGCCGTCTGTACGGCCAGACCGAACGCCAGCGCCACCAGCAGTCGCATACCTGATTGTAGACAGGGGTCAGACCCCTGTACGACTCGTCACTAGGGTCTGACCCCATATGCGGAACGACTCAACGTTGCGGTTGAGGTGTCGGCAACTTCCCGTTGCGGCGGGGTTTATGGCCGTAGCCCGGCGGCTTGCCGTAGCGGGCAAGGGGCCAGCGGACGGGGCGAACTGCACAAAACGGCCGTTTTTTGGCCAAAATCCGTTGATCGGGGCGCTGCCCTGCGCTATACTCGTGAGTGCTGTTCCAGGCACGAAACCTGTCCTACCCACCAAGCTTCCAACGGGGGAAACGTGACATTCCAGGTCGGCGACAAGGTCATCTACCCGAACCACGGGCTCGGCATCGTCGAACGGGTCGAAGACAAAACCATTCTGGGTACTACCTGCGGCTTCTTTCACCTGCGCATCGTCTCGAACGACACCACCGTCCTGGTGCCGGTGTCCAACGTCGAGGGTGTGGGTCTGCGCAAGGCCATCTGCGACGAGGAGGTCGAGCGGCTGTTCATGCTCCTGGGCGACGGCAGGATCGACAACCATCAGAACTGGAAAGGCCGCTTCAAGGACAATTCGGACAAGATGCGCACCGGCTCCATTTACGACATGGCCGACGTGCTCAAGAGCCTGACCTTCCTGAGCAAGTCGAAGAGCCTGTCGTTCCGCGAGAAGCGGATGCTCGATCGCGCCCGCGCCCTCATCATCTCCGAGGTCTCGGAAGTGATGCGGGAAAAGGCCCCGGAGGTCGAAGAGAAGGTTGACCGCGCGCTCGAGAAGTGCTTCATGGTCAAGGCGCGCAATATGGCCCGCGCCTCGGCCCGCGCGAAGGTGGCCAAGCCGGTCAAGGCGACCGTCGTGGCCGTGGCGCCCCGGCGCGCCGCCGCCCGCGCGTCCTAAGTTCGCCCATTGCCTTCTTCGCCGCCCGGGGGCGCGTCTCCCGGGCGATTTTTTTGTACAGTCAAGGCCTCAGTGGCCGACCTCCTTGCCGCGGTCCGTTCCCTCGTCACCTACGTGGTCCTCCTCGCCTACATTGCCGCAGCAGGGCCCATCGGCCTGTTCGTGGCGGTCGTGCTGCGCTGGAAGCGCGGACTCTATGCGCTGGGGCACACCGGGGTCTGGCTGGGACTGACGCTTGCCGGCATTCGCTACCGCGTGGCCGGACGCGAGCACGTGCCCCCCACCGCCGTCGTCTTCTGCTCCAATCACGAGAGCAACGTCGACCCGGCGGTGCTCTTCCGTGCGCTGCATCCGCAGCTGCACGTCCTCTACAAAGCCGAGCTGCACAGGCTTCCGATCATGGGGACGGTGTTCGACGTCGGCGGCTTCGTGCCGATCGAGCGAAGCGACCGCGACAGGGCGATGGCCTCGATCGCGCGCGGCGCCGAGTCGCTCCGAGCAGGCAACTCATTTCTGATCTTTCCTGAGGGCACGCGGAGCCGGACGGGCGCGCTCCTGCCGTTCAAGAAGGGCGGCTTCATCATGGCGATCCAGGCGCAGGCGCCCGTGGTCCCCGTCGCCGTCCAGGGTGGACGCGCCGCGATGCGGAAGGGGAGCGCGGTCGTCCAGCCGGTCCGCGTGACTGCCCGGATTGGCGCCCCAATTCCGACCGCCGGGCTCACGCTCGACGACCGGGACGCGCTCATCGAACGTGTGCGGCGCGCCGTGGAGGACCTGCGGCAGCAGGGATCGTTATGGGATTAGATCCCAAATCCCAAATCCTAAATCCCAAAAAATCCCAAGTCCCCAAATCCCAAACCGAACGCGAGCCTCACGCGCGAATCTGTCGAGCTGGAATGCGATGTGCATGCTGGCCCCGGCGGTCATGAGCGCGCCACCCCCGAGACCTCACGAAATCCACGAAAGGTTGTTCCTTTTCGCGTGCGACGTCGTTCGAGTCGCTCAGAAACTGCACACGCGGAGCGGTGTCGGCGCGGCACTTTCTGCACAACTCGTGAATGCGGCCGTCTCGGCTGCGGGCGTTGTCAGTGCCTACGATTACCGCCGAGTGTATGGCTGTTCGGCATTTGTTCCTGCGTGTTCCCTCGCTCAAGATGAGGCACCTGACTGATCCACCGACCTCTAAAATTGGCGCAATGATTCCGTGATCCCGACCACACAGAGGCGAACTGACGAGCTGTGCATGTATCGGCGGGTGCGAAAACTTTCGTCGACTGCCTCATCGCGCTCAGTCGTCCGACGGTTCGTAGTAAAGTCAAGGGATACCCATGAGTCGTGATGCTCCTGCGCACTCGGTCTTGGCTACCGGCGTGGCTTTCTTCGACCTTGAGTTTCTGGGAATAACACAGGCTCAAGCGACCGCGGTGATTAGTGCCCCTGGAAGCCTAGCGGTGGTCGACCCGGGGCCGACAACTTGTCTGGAACGTCTTGAACTTGGCCTGCATGCACGTGGGCTGCAACTTGCCGACGTCACAGACATCCTGCTCACGCATGTGCACATCGACCATGCGGGAGCGACCGGAACGATCGTGCGTCGATATCCGCATATTCGTGTGTATGTCCACGAACGCGGTGCGGAACATCTCTTGCGCCCGACGAAACTCATCGACAGCGCCACACGTTTCTTCGGTGCTGCAAACATGCAGCGGTTCTGGGGAGAGATCGCCGTGGTGCCCGAGGAGCGTCTAACGATTCTAAAAGGTGGAGAGCGCGTTGAGGCTGGCGGGCGCTCGTTCGAGGTCGCCTACACGCCCGGCCATGCCGTGCATCATGTCAGCTACTTCGAACCTTCGAGCGGTATTGCCTTCATCGGCGACACCGGTGGACTGTGCATCGACCGAGGGTACGTCCTTCCGGCGACACCGCCGCCGGACGTTGATGTGGAGGCGTGGACCGACAGTGTCGACAAAATTCTGGGATGGCAGCCGCGCACCCTGTTCATTGCGCACTGTGGGCCTATCGAACATCCGCAGGTGCATTTACAGACGCTCCTTTCGAACCTACGCTGGGTGGCGGACAAGGTGAAAGCGTCATTCGAGCAGCCTGGCACAGACGACGAACACAGTCGGCGTCTAGGGCAACTGTTGAGGGAAGAGATTCATAAGGTGAACCCGGGGTCACCAACGACTCCGTATGAGCCGACGGCTCCGCTTGAGGCACTTTGGTTTGGCGTGGCGCGTTACTGGCGGAAGCGGTCGGCGCAGATGTCATCGTCACGCAATTGACAAGCTCTCAGGTCTGGATCCAGGATCCCAATCTCATTCTAGGCGGGGCGGCATAGCGTCGACCGATTGCTGCGCGATCTCGTCGTCTACAGGGCTCGCTACCCGCAGGCCGCGCGACGTGGTCGGACGACCGAGCATCGGGAGGGATTCGTGTGGAGGCAGGAATATGAGCCACTTTTCGAGAGCTTGACGTATTCGGCCCTGGCTGCCGCGCTCCCGATCGTCGTCTTGGGCTACGCGCTGGCCGTCCGGCGGGCGGCCGCCTGGAAAGCAGCGCTCCTCGCCCTTGGCGCTGCCGTCGTCATAGGCTGCGGGGTGTACGGGATGCCCCCGCTGATGGCCCTCGCCGCGAGCGCCTATGGCGCGATGTTCGGGCTCTTCGCACTCGGCTGGATGGTGTTCGCGGCAATCCTCCTGTTCGACATTGTCGTGGCCTCGGGCCGCTTCGATGACATCCGCGCGTCGCTCGTGTCGGTCAGCCCTGACATGAGAATTCAGGCCCTGATTGTGGCGTTCGCCTTCGGCGCCTTCATTGAAGGCGCATCAGGCGCCGGCACGCCCGTGGCGATTTGTGCCACTCTCCTCGCCGGACTCGGCTTTCCTCCCCTACTTGCCGGCGGCATTTCACTGCTTGCCAACACGGCTCCCGTTGCTTACGGCGCCTTGGGGCTGCCTATCGTAACGCTGAGTGGCGTCACGGGGTTCCCCGAACTCACGCTCAGCGCGGCGGTCGGGCGCATTAGCCCGATCATCGCGTTGATTGTGCCCGCATACCTCATTCTGGTTCTCGACGGTCGACGATCGCTCGCGGCCGTTTGGCCGGCCGTGCTGGTCTGCGGCGTCTCCTTTGCGGTCAGCCAGTTCGTAGTGTCGAACTTCATCGGGCCCCAGTTGGCGGACATCCTCAGCGCCTTGGTGACAATCGCGGCGATGCTTGCGCTGCTTCGCCTGTGGCAGCCGTCGCGGACCGTGCGCGCCTCGTCCGCTCCATGGGCGACAGGCTCCAACGGCACGGCCGCTGTGGGTACGGGTGTCAGCGATGCGCCACTTACGATACGGCAGATCACAACAGCATGGATGCACTAACTCCTGCTCGGCGTTGTGGTGTTGATTTGGGGTGCCGCTCCCGTCCAGCAGTTCCTGAACGTGCCCACCGTACGCGTCGAAATTCCGGCATTGCATAATGCGATCGAGCGTGTGCCGCCTGCTGTGCCGCAGCCCTCGCCCTATGCGGCGGTATTCACGTTCAACTGGTTGAGCGCCAACGGCACCGCATGCTTCATTGCGGCGGTGCTTGCGGCGGCGTTTACCGGCATGGGCATTCGGCGCTTCCTCGCACTTGCCGCCGGCACCTTGAGACGGCTACTGTTTGCTGAAGTTGCCTTTGCCGCAATGATGGCACTGGCGTACGTAATGAACTATGCAGGCCTGTCAGCCACGCTGGGACTCACGGTCGCGACGACGGGCGTGCTCTTCCCGTTCTTCAGCGCGTATCTGGGGTGGCTCGGCGTATTCCTGACCGGCAGTGATACCTCTTCGAATGCCTTGTTCGGCAACCTCCAGGTCGTGAGCGCTCGTGCACTCGACATGAATCCGATTCTGGCCGGCGCGGCAAATACGAGCGGCGGCGTGATGGGCAAGATGATCTCGGTGGCCAGTATCGCCGTCGCAGCGGCTGCCACGGGACTCAAGTCGGCAGACGAAGGGCGCCTCTTTCGCTTCACGCTCGGACACAGTGTATTACTGACAGCGGTCGTCGGACTCATTTGTCTCGCGTACGCGCACCTCATGCCCGAACTGATGCCGCAGCCGTGAAAGGAAGTCCGTTCGCGCTCCTGTGGAGGTCACCGGATGATACAGAGGGTTGGTGTAGTGGGCGCTGGCACGATGGGAAGCCGCATTGCGCAGACGTTCGCAGCGGCTGGCTATTCTGTTCAACTCGTCGATATGAACCCGCATGCTCTCGATCGCGCGCATGCG
>CAZGLC010000033.1:17264-24670 GCA_964526235.1 uncultured Bifidobacteriaceae bacterium | reverse complement strand
CCTCGGCGACACTCCCTTGTAGAGGAATTTCTGCACGCGATAGCCCTGCGACTCGCCGGTGATGACGTTGCCTTGCGCGTCGATCGCGATGCTGTGGAGATGATAGAACTCGCCGGCGTTGCTGCCCGGGCGGCCAAACGATCCGACCACCTCCAGCGTCGCGCGATCCATGATGGCCACGCGCTCGTTCGAGCCGTCGGCGACATACACCCACCGGTTGTCCGGCGAGACCACGACACCGAAGGCGGACCCGGTTCCCTCGGAGTCGCGGCGGTTGAAACCTTCCCGTAGGAACTGTCCGTCGAGCGTGAAGGCCTGGATGCGGTTGTTCGCGCGGTCGGCAACATAGACCGTCCCGTCGGGACCGATCGTGATCCCATGCACCGTATTGAACTGCTGCGACGGCGAGCCGGTTGTCGTGCGCGCGTTCGGAGCCTGGTCGTCGGGCCTGCGGCCGTACGCGCCCCAGTGCCGCTTGTACGCGCCCGTGGTGGCGTCGAAGACGATGACCCGTCGGTTCCCGTACCCGTCGGACACGAAGACCTCATTGGTGTGCGGGTACACCACGACCGTCGTCGCCTGGGCGACGTGTTGCGGATCGTTGCTGTCGACGAGATCCTCGGGCGGGCCACCCGGCTTCGCGGGATGGCCGACCCGCCGGCCCTTGCCGATCTGCAGAAGAAACGTCCCATCCTTCCTGAACTTGAGGATGTGACCGTCACCGCCGCCGTTGCCGGTCAGCCACACATTGTCCTGATGGTCGACATAGATGCCGTGCTCGCCGCTGCCCGGACGCCGATCGCCGTTTCCGCGCACCTGCGTGCCGCAGCCCGGGCACTCGACGAATTTCGTGCGGTGGATTCCGCCGCGGTGAAACCATTCGTAGGACGTGGCGGACGGATAGCCACCCCAGCCTTGCAGGTACCGGCCCGTGGGATCCCATTGGATGACGGGCGGTGCCGGCGTATAGCCGTTCAGCATCGCATTCGACTCCGGCAGCGTGTGCGGCCGGTGAAACGCCCAGACGTTGCCCTGGCGATCGGCGGCCACGCCGGCTACGCCTCCGATCATCATCGTCGCCGGCAACTGCGGAAATCGGGCATCGACCTCGAACACCGGCAGCACCGCGCCCTGCGCCATGACGGCATGGTCCCGGGGGCGCGGCCCGGCCGTCAGTGCCAGGGCGACGCCAAGAACTCCCACGGCCGAGAGGATTCGCCTCGTCATGTCGCTCCCTCCTTCTGCCAGGTGAACCTTATACCGATCCGCGGCCGGCTGCACCGTGGTTTACGGCGGGCGGTGCCATGGGTTACCATCCGCGCGCATCGAGCACGCATGGCCAACACCCCTTCTCCCTATCGCTGGGTCATCCTCGGTATCGGGATCCTGGCGTACGGGACCAGCCAGTTCTCGCGGCAGAACTATGCCGGCGTGCAGAAGTTCATCGCGGAGGACCTGAGCCTCGACCGCGGGGCGCTCGGCCTGATGGGATCGGCGTTCTTCTACTCGTATGCCCTGTTTCAGATGCCGGGCGGCGTCGCCTCCGATCGCTTCGGGAGCCGCTGGGTGATCGGGCTCGGCATCCTGCTCACCGCCGCGACGATGTCGGCATTCGCCACGGGCGAGACGACCGGCTCGCTCGTCTTCTGGCGCATCATGAGCGGCGTGGCGGCCGCGGCCGTGTACGTGCCGCTCACCGGCGGCATCGCGCGGTGGTTTTCCGCGAGCGAGCGCGGCCTCAGCCAGGGGACGGCGGGCGGCGTCGGCGGCGCGCTGGGTGAAGGCGCCGCGTACGCGCTGCTCCCCATCCTGTCGATCTATTTCGCCTCCGGCTGGCGGCAGGGCATGCACATGATTGCCGCGGCGATCGCGATCATCGGCCTGCTCTGCCTCGCCTTCTTCCGATCGGCGCCGCCCGGCGAGGTTGCGACGACACGGAAGCCGTTCGAGTGGCGGATGCTGCGCGACCTGCAGCTCTGGTGCTACGCGTTTCTCTGGTCGGGGTTCGTCATCGGGATCCGGATCACGCAGATCTGGATTGCCGTCTACGCCGCCGACGTCTACATCTCGGGCGGCAGGCCGCTGAACGAAGCGGTCGTCGCCGGCGGCGTGCTGGCGCTCGTCGCCTATTCGCTCATCGGCCGGGCCGGCGGGTGTCCGCTGGCCGGCCGCTTCTCCGATCTGTGCGTGCGCCGGGGGATCTCGCGGACGGCGGTGCTCATCGGCTGGCTCGTGCTCGGCATGGCGCTCCTGCAAATCCTCTCGATGGGCGTGACGGCAATCTGGGCGCTCGCCATCGTCGCGGCGCTCCTCGGGACCTCCGTCAATCTCTTCTCGCTCGTGCCGGCCGCGATCTCCGACACCTTCGGCACGCAGCGCACGTCGTCATTCGCCTCGTTCTGTAACACCATGGCGCAGCTCTCCGGCGCGACGGCGCTGGCCGTCAGCGGCTACGTCGGCATCTCGCTGAACGCGCAGCCTGGGAATGCGCTCACCGAGTACCGCGGCATCTGGCTGTCCGGGGTCGTCGGGATGGCGGTGATGGCCGTGCTGGCGATCGCCGCGTACCTGGCGCTGCGGTATGGGTGGGTCGCTCGGCCACAGCCCGCGCCTGCGTCCGCCTAACGCTGGTAGCTGGGTCGCCACACCAGCGCGTACGTGGCGTCCGGCTTCACCCCTCGACTACGCTCGGGGTGCCCTGAGCGACGTCGAAGGGCAGCCGGACCAAGGCAACCACGAACGTCACGAAGACGATTCGGCCACGAAGAGCACGAAGGACACCCAGCGAGCAACGCCGCGTAACACGAATCGACGTTGGCCCTAACCGCATGCAGCCGACGGCGCCAGAATCGGAAGCGCCGCGGCTGATGCGGCACGTAGCCCGCCAGGACGCGAAGAGCCTGATGGATGTTGCCTTTCCTGCTTGCGGTCGGTAGAGGCGACGCTCAGGTAGCCCAGGGCCACGGGTATACTCGAACTGGATGCAGTTCGAATGGGATCCCGAGAAGGACCAGCAGAACCAAACCACGCACGGGGTCTCGTTCGACGAAGCGTCGACTGTGTTCGGGGATCCACTCGCCATCACAATCGACGATCCGGATCATTCTTCCGATGAGAACCGGATACTGACGACCGGACACTCGAATCGCCAACGGTTGATAATCGTGGCGCACACTGATCGCGACGAACGGATTCGGATCATCAGCGCCCGCGAAGTGACCGCGGCAGAACGTCGAGACTATGCAGAAGAACCGAAATGACGCATCGGCAGACGACGATATGCGACCAGAGTACGATCTCCGTGGCGGTGTGCGGGGTAAGTACTACGAGCGCTACAAACAGGGCACCAATGTCGTGCTTCTGGAGCCAGACGTCGCAAAGGTATTTCGTGATTCGGCGACCGTGAACGAAGCGCTTCGTCAGTATCTCTCTGAACACGGAACGCCGCCAGCCGTGAGCGAAAAGGCGGGCTAACCAGGCGAGGGAGCCGACGCCGCGTCGGCCGCTCTCGCGCCCCGCCTTCCGCTCGGTGTATGGGATGACTCGCACGGCACGGCTCGTCGCCCGCCGTTCGTCACGATAACCGGAAACCGAGTCATGAAGCATGTGTGCGTATTCGCGGGGTCGAGCGCCGGGTCTCGGCCGGAGTATCGAGACGTGGCCGAAGAACTCGGACGTGTTCTGGCGGCGCGTGAGATGGGCCTCGTGTACGGCGGCGCACGGGTTGGGCTGATGGGCGTCGTGGCGGATGCGGTCCTCGCATCCGAGGGACGGGTCACGGGTGTCATTCCGGCGGCCCTCGTTGCGAAGGAAGTGGCGCACACCGGAGTGACGGATCTTCGGGTCGTCGGATCGATGCATGAACGCAAGGCAATAATGGCCGACCTCGCCGACGCCTTTATCGCGCTCCCAGGCGGCTGGGGGACGTTGGAGGAATTCTTCGAGGTCCTCACGTGGGGCCAGCTGGGGCTGCACCAGAAGCCGTGCGGACTCCTCAACGCCCGAGGCTACTTCGATGGTTTGCTGTCCTTCGTCGACCACTCGATTGAGGAGGGTTTCGTGAGGCGGGAGTACCGGTCGATGATCTCCGTCGCGGACTCCCCCGAAGGCCTGCTCGATTTGCTGACCTCGTACGAACCTCCGCTGGTCGAAAAGTGGGTCGAGGGGGCATCCACGTAGGGCGGCGGTCGCTATCGATGCTTCGTAACCTTCGTGTTCTTCGTGGCTGATTCGTCTTCGTGCTTTTGGCTCAGGCTTTCCTCAGGAAATCGAAATCACACCCGAGCTCGGCGCCGAGCACCGACTGCGCGTAGAGCCGCGCGTAGCCGCGCGGCGGCAGCGGCGGACGCGTGGCCGGTGACCGCCGGCTCTCCAGCTCGCGTTCGGACACGAGCACATCGAGCCGCCGCTCCTGCACGCTGACGCGGATGCGATCGCCCGAGCGCACCAGCCCGAGCGGACCGCCGATCGCGCACTCGGGCGACACGTGCAGGATGGCCGTCCCGAACGCGGTGCCGCTCATCCGCGCGTCCGAAATGCGCACCATGTCCTTCACACCCGCGCGCGCGAGCCTGGCCGGAATCGGGAGATACCCCGCCTCGGGCATCCCGGCGCCAATGGGCCCCGCATTCTGCAGCACCAGCACATCATCCGGCGTGACGTCGAGGTCCGGATCGTCGATCCGCGCGGCGAGATCCTCCAGGCTGGTGAAGACCTCGGCCCGCCCTTCGTGCTCGAACAGGCGCGGGTCGGCCGCGGAGCGCTTGAGGATCGCCCCGTTCGGCGCGAGGTTGCCGAAGAGCGCGAGCAGGCCGCCGGTCGGCTGACACGGCTCCTCGGCGGATCGGATCACCGCGCGATCCACGAACCCAGGACGCTCGCGCAGCCGATCCTCGAGCGTCTGCCCGGTCACCGACCGGCACTGGAGGTTCAGCAGCGGCCGCAGCTCATGGAGGACGGCGCCGACGCCGCCCGCCGCGTGGAAATCCTCCATGTAGTGCTGACCGGTGGGCTTCAGGTCGACGAGGACCGGCGTCGACTCACTCAACTCGTTCAGGCGCCGCAGATCGACCGTCAATCCGACGCGTCCGGCAATGGCCGCCAGATGAATCACGGCGTTCGTGGATCCTCCGATCGCCAGCAGCACGCGGATCGCGTTCTCGATCGACTCGTGCGTCACGATCCGATCGGGCGCGCTGCCGTTCGCCGACAGCCGCACGGCCTCGGCGCCGGTCGCCTCGGCAATCCGCAGCCGATCGGCGTGCACGGCTGGCGCGGCGGCGCTGCCGGGCAGGCTCATGCCGAGCGCCTCGGCCAGGCATGCCATCGTGCTCGCGGTGCCCATCACGGCGCACGTGCCCGCCGTCACGGCAAGGGTGTCTTCGACCGCCGAGATCTCCTCCGCGCTCACCTCGCCAGACCTGTAGCGGGCCCAGAACCGCCGGCAGTCGGTGCACGCGCCGAGCCGCTCGCCGCGATACCGGCCGGTCATCATCGGGCCGACGACCAGCTGGATGGCGGGGAGACCGGCGGACAGCGCGCCCATCAGCTGTGCGGGGACCGTCTTGTCGCAGCCCCCCATGAGCACGACTGTGCTCATCGGCTGGGCGCGGATCATCTCCTCGACGTCCATGGCCATGAGATTCCGGAAGACGAGGCTCGTGGGGCTCAGAAACACTTCGCCGAGCGAGATCGTCGGGAACTCCAGCGGCAGGCCGCCGGCGCCCAGGACGCCGCGCTTGACGGCGTCGGTCAGCTCGGGGATGAGCCGATGGCAGTTGTTGAAGCCGCTGGCCGAGGTGGCGATGCCGATAATCGGGCGGTCGAGCATCTCGTTCGAGTAGCCCATCGACTTGGCGAACGACCGGCGCAGATACCGGGCGAACTCCTGATCCCCGTAATTGGTCAGGCGCGCGTCGAGGCCCGTGCGCCGGCTCATGCCTTTGCGTCCTGCTCCAGATAGGCGAGGAGCCGCTGCAGCCGCTCGCCCGCGCGGCGCTGCGTACCGGCGCCGTCGCGCCCGCGCCAGTCGTAGAAGCCCCGGCCGCTGCGCACGCCGACGTCGCCGCGCGCCACCATGTCCTGCAGGTAGGGCGAGGGCACGTTCGTGTGCGACAGCGTCGGGACAATCGACCGCTGGGCCTGCGCGTGCATCTCGAGGCCGGCCAGATCCTTCTGCTCGAGCAGCCCCGTGATGCACATCCGCGGACCGAGCAGGAGCTTCGCCACGTTGTCGATCATCTCCGCGGTCGCGATGCCCGACTCGAGCAGGTGATAGGCCTCGTGCAGGATCGAATGCTGCAGTCTGTTGATGAGATACCCGTTCACGGCGCGCTCGAGGACGATCGGCTCGCGTCCCGCCCGTTTCACCGCCGCCACGGCGACGGCCATGGCCGCGTCTTCCGTACGCTCGCCGCGTACGACCTCGATCATCGGAAAGACGTCTGCCGGCTGGAAGAAGTGCATCGCGAGAAACCGGTGCGGATAGGTCAGCGGCGCGCCCAGCTCATCGAGCGGCAGGCCCGACGTATTGGTCGCCAGCACCGGGCGCCCGCGATACAGCCGTTCGATCGTCGCGTAGACCGACTGCTTCACCTCCTGGACCTCGAACACCGCCTCGATCACGAGATCCGGCACGACGTCCGCCGGCGCCTCGCGCGCCACCACCACTCCCGGATGCTCGAACGTGATGTCGCGCGGGTCCACGAGCGTCACGCGGATGCCGGCGCGTGAAAACAGCCGCGCCATGCCCTGCCCCATGACGCCGCCGCCCATGATCAGAATCGTGTCGCACGTCGCCATCTCGGGTGCCATCCTCCGCAAAATCATCATATGCTGGGCGCGTGACCTCCACATACATGTCTGGTCCCGAACGTCTCGGCGCGGTGCCAGCCGGGAAGCTGACGCCGCAGCATCGGGAGGCGATCGCGGCGTTCAGGCAGTCGCGCCGCACAGAGATCTTCGGCCCCTTCATCCCGCTGCTGTGGAGCCCCGAGGCGATGGCCCGCACGGCGGCGCTCGGCGAATACCTCCGCGAGCGGAGCGTCTTCCCGCCGCGCCTCAGCGAGTTCATGATCCTGATCGCCGCGCGCCACTGGACGCAGCAGTACGAATGGTCGCTGCACTGCCCGATCGCCATCCGCGCGGGCGTCGATCCGGCGATCGCCGACGCGATCGCCGCAGGCCGCCGCCCGGCGGAGATGTCCGAGGCGCAGACGATCCTCTACGACGTGTGCACGGAGCTTCTCACCACCCAGGGCGTGAGCGACGCTGCCTACGCGCGCACCCGCGCCGCCTTCGGCGAGCAGGGCGTCGTCGAGGCCGTGGTGATGATGGGCTACTACTCGATGCTCGCGATGGTGCTCAACACCGCGCGCACGCCGCCCGAGCCGGACGGCCCGACGCTC
>CAZGLC010000033.1:0-17164 GCA_964526235.1 uncultured Bifidobacteriaceae bacterium | reverse complement strand
TTCCTGCAGATTCCCGGCCCGACCAACGTTCCAGACCGCGTGCTCCGCGCGATGGACTTTCCGACGATCGACCATCGCGGCCCCGACTTCGCGCGGCTGACGCACGAGGTGCTGGCGGCGCTCAAGCCGATCTTCCAGACGCGCGGCGCGGTCGTGATCTTCCCCTCGTCGGGCACGGGCGCGTGCGAGGCGGCCATGGCCAATACGCTGTCGCCGGGCGACCGCGTGCTCATCATGGAAACGGGGTGGTTCTCGCACATCGCGTGGCGGCACCAGGCCGAGAAGCTCGGGCTGCAGGTCGAGTACGCGCCGGGCACGTGGCGCCGCGGCGCCGCGCCCGAAGAGGTCGAGCAGCGCCTGCGGGCCGACACCGGGCATGCGATCAAGGCGGTGATCGTCGTCCATAACGAGACGTCGACCGGCGTGGTGAGCCGCATCGGCGACGTTCGCCGCGCGATGAACAGCGCGCGGCATCCCTCGCTCCTGATCGTCGATACGATCTCCTCGCTCGCCTCGATCGACTATCGCCACGACGAGTGGGAGGTGGACGTCACGGTGGCCGGCTCGCAGAAGGGCCTGATGCTGCCGCCGGGGCTCGGCTTCAACGCGATCTCCGACAAGGCGCTCGCGGCGAGCAAGACCGCGAAGATGCCGCGGTCGTACTGGGACTGGGACGGCATCCTCAAGAACAACGCATCCGGATTCTTCCCCTACACGCCCGCGACGAACCTGCTCTACGGGCTGCGTGAGGCGCTGACGATGCTCCATGACGAGGGGATGGCGAATGTCTTCCGGCGCCATCAGCGCTACGGCGAGGCCACGCGTGCCGCGGTGCGCGCGTGGGGGCTCGAGATCGTCTGCGAGGAGGCGCGCGAGTACTCGGGCTCGCTCACGGCCATCTTCACGCCCGACGGGCACGATGCCGACCGCCTGCGAGCGCTCATCCTGGACACGTTCGACATGTCGCTCGGCACCGGCCTCGGCAAGCTGGCCGGCAAGGCGTTCCGCATCGGCCACCTCGGGTCCTTCAACGACCTGATGCTCGCAGGCACGCTGGCCGGCGTCGAAATGGGGCTGCGCCTGACCGGCGTGCCGCACAAGGCCGGCGGCGTGATGGCGGCGCTCGACGTCCTCGGCGCCCCGGTGGCCGAACCCGTGATGTCCTGAGCCGTGCCGACCCTGGCTCCGCTGCCGCTCAGCTCGCACGGCAAGCCCGTCGACACCTTCGCGCGCGCCGCCGAGCTCGAACGCGACCTCGCGCGCGCGGTCTCCGGCGAGGTGCGGTTCGATCGCGGCAGCCGCGCCCTCTACGCCTCCGACGCCTCGAACTACCGCCAGATCCCGATCGGCCTCGTCGTCCCGCGCGGCGACGACGATGTGATCGCAACGATCGCGCTGTGCCGCAAGTACGGCGCGCCGCTCCTCGCGCGAGGCGGCGGCACCAGCCTCGCCGGCCAGTGCTGCAACGTGGCCGTCGTCCTCGACTTCTCGAAGTATATGAACCGGATCCTCGAGCTGGATCCGGGGAGCCGCTCCGCGCGCATCCAACCCGGCGTCGTCTGCGACACGCTGCGCAACGCGGCGGAGCGCCACCAGCTCACGTGGGGGCCCGATCCGTCGACACACAGCCGCTGCACGCTGGGCGGCATGATCGGCAACAACTCGTGCGGCACCCATTCCCTCTTCGCCGGCAAGACGGTCGACAACATCGAGTCGCTGCGGGTCGTGCTGTACGACGGCACGCAGCTGACCGTGGGACGCACGAGCGACGAGGAGCTCGAGGCGATCATCCGCGCGGGCGGGCGCCGCGGCGACATCTACGCGCGGCTGAAGAACCTCCGCGACCGCTACGCGTCGCTCATCCGGCAGCGCTACCCGGACATTCCCCGCCGCGTCTCCGGCTACAACCTCGATCAGCTGCTGCCCGAGCACGGCTTCAACGTGGCGGGCGCCCTCGTCGGCAGCGAAGGGACGTGCGCGGTCGTCCTCGAGGCACGGGCGCGGCTCATTCCCAGCCCGCAGCATCGATCGCTCGTCGGACTCGGCTACCGCGACGTGTACGAGGCGGCCGACGCCGTGCCCGGGATTCTCGAGCTCGAGCCGATCGGCCTCGAAGGGTTCGAAGGCGTGATGGTCGAGTCGCTCCGCAAGAAGGGCGCGCCGAACGTCGAGCTGATGCCCGGGGGAGGCGGCTATCTGCTGGTGGAGTTCGGCGCCGACGAGGCGGCGGCGGCGGACGCGGCGGCCGAGCGGCTGGTCGAGACGCTCCGGCGCCTGCCGAACGCGCCCAACATGCGCGTGTACACGCGGGCCGAAGCGAAAGCCGTGTGGCGCATCCGCGAGTCAGGTCCGCGTGCGGCGATCTCCGCGCCCGGCGCGCCGCCGCGCTACGAAGGGTGGGATGATTCGGCCGTCCCGCCGGAGAAGCTGGGCGGCTACCTGCGCGATCTGCGCGCGCTGCTGAACGAATACCACTACCAGGCCGTCTACTACGGGCACTTCGGCCACGCCTGCATCCACATGCAGATCAGCTTCGATCTGCGGAGCGAGCCTGGCGTCCGGACATACGGCGAGTTCGTGGAGCGTGCAGCCGATCTCGTGGTCGGGTACGGCGGATCCATCTCCGGCGAGCACGGTGACGGCCAGTCGCGCGGGGCGCTCCTGCCGAAGATGTTCGGCCCCGAGCTGATGCAGGCGCTGCGGGAGTTCAAGTCGGTGTGGGATCCCGACTGGAAGATGAATCCCGGGAAGCTCATCGACGCCTTCCCGCCGACCGAGAACCTGCGCCTGGGCGCCGACTACAAGCCCGAGGACCCGCCGACGCACTTCCGGTTTCCCGATGACAACGGCTCGTTCGCGAAGACGGCGCTCCGCTGCATCGGCGTCGGCGAGTGCCGCAAGCACGACTACGGAACGATGTGCCCGAGCTACATGGCGACCCTCGAAGAGGAGCACAGCACGCGCGGACGCGCGCACATGTTCTTCGAAGTCCTCCAGGGCGAGGTGCTCAGGGACGCGTGGAACAACGAGGACGTGAAGCGGTCGCTCGACCTGTGCCTGTCGTGCAAGGCGTGCAAGTCGGAGTGCCCCGCCAACGTCGACATCGCGACCTACCGGTCGGAGTTTCTCTCGCACTATTACGAGACGCACCGGCGGCCGCTCGAGGCGTACGCCTTCGGGCTCATCGACCAGTGGGCGCGGCTGGCCTCGGCGTTTCCGCGGCTGGCCAACGCCGCGCCGCGGGCGCCGGGGCTGAGCACGCTCGTGCGGCGGGCGTTGCACCTGGCGCCCGGGCGCGAGCTGCCCCGCTTCGCGACCACGACGTTCCGGCGCTGGGCGCGGCGGCAGGGGATCCCGGCGGCCGGCACTGGCGCGCCGCCTGCGGCATCGGGCCTCGACGTGATCCTGTGGGCTGATACGTTCAACAACTACTTCCACCCGGAGGCCGCGGTCGCCGCGTCCGAGGTGCTCGGGGCGGCCGGATTCGGCGTGCGCGTGCCGGCGGGGCATCTCTGCTGCGGGCGTCCGCTCTACGACTTCGGCATGCTCGATCGCGCCAAGACCTACCTGCGGCGGGTGATGGACGCGCTCGGCGGCGAGATCGATGCGGGGATGCCGATGGTCGTCCTCGAGCCGAGCTGCGCGTCGGTCTTCCGCGACGAGCTGCGCAACCTGTTTCCCGACGACCCGCGCGCCCAGCGGCTGGGGAAACAGACGTTCGTGCTGAGCGAGTTCCTGACGAAGCACGCCCCGGCGTTCGCGCCGGTGCTCACGCGGAAAGTCCTTCTCCACGGCCACTGCCACCAGAAAGCCATCATGAAGATGGATCACGAGATCGCGCTGCTGCAGAAGGCGGGAGCCGACGTGCAGGTTCCCGACGCCGGCTGCTGCGGGATGGCCGGGCCGTTCGGCTTCTCGGCGGAGAAGTTCGACGTGTCGAAGACGGTCGGCGAGCGCGTGCTGCTGCCGGCCGTCCGGAACGCCTCCGGCGACACGCTCATCGTGGCGGACGGCTTCAGCTGTCAGGAGCAGATCGCGCAGCTCGCCGGCCGCCGCGCCATCCACCTCGCCCAGGCGCTCCAGCTTGGGCTCAACGGCAAGCGTGCGTAAACGTCGGAGTACGTAGTGTCCGGCTTTCTTGGCCTGAGCGAAGTCGAAGGCAGCCGGACCGACAAGACATGCCACTGCTCATCGACTTTGCGACGCCGACGGCCCTGCTGCAGGAACAAGCCCGGACGTCGACGCTTCCGATCATCGGAAATGGCCCCCCGGGCACCTTCGTCCTCTTCCCGAACGGCCTCCGCGTGTCTTTGCCGACCGATCAGATCGTCTTCGCCGACGATACCAGCGGTCATGCCCGAGTGGAATTTGGCGGGATGCAGTTCGTCGGATTCGAAGGGGGACGATTGGTGTTCGTCCGAATTCGCGAACTGTTTCCGGAGGATCAACTCTCGCCGGCTCGTAGTCACACAATGCGGCTCGATCCGCAATGGGTGGCCACCATCTCAGTAGACGGCCGGCCTCTGTGGCCGGCTGGATCGCGGAAGGAGTCTCGCGAGTAAAGTCGCTACAAGTCGCCATCTGGCAAGCTACCTTCCGGTTCGCAATCAATCGTCAATGCGCATCAGCCGGGACTCACGCCCACGCTCAGCGCCGGGAGCGGCGCGTCGCGTCATGACAGGCTACCGAGATCGACCGGCCGCTGGCGGCTGCAGCGGCGTGTTAATGCGCCGCATCCGCCAGAACGATCCGAAAGCGGAGACTCGCGGCGCCTCCATATTCAATCGGCTTGTTGAACCTCTCGACGAGTGTGCCGCCGTGTGCCTCGATAACCCGTCGGGATGGGGTGTTTGTGGGGACGCCGCGGGTCGTCTTCTAGCGGTAATCTTCTTGTCCCTCGGGCTCCGCCGTCAGTTCGGCTCGAGTCGTGACATCGCCGGCCACATCGATGACGTTCTGATATGCGATGTACTTGAAGCCGGACACGACGAGTGTGTACCTGCCCTTGGCAACCTTGATCTTCGCCACGCCCCTTGCGTCGGTGAGAGATCTGTAGGGATGCACGAGGACGTGGGCGCCCTCGATCGGGGTGTGCGTTTCGCTGTCCATGGCCTCTACCGTCACTTCATGATCCGGAGGGCTGACCACCTTGACCGCGAACGTGCATGAGCCGGCCGCATGAGGGACGCTCGAGTCCGACGCGGGAGTCTTGGCCTGCCACTTATAGTCTCCCGCTGTAAGCGGAGCGACAACTTCGACCTCGGCAAAATACAGGGCGCTCGTGCCGGGCCAGAGATCGCCAGCAAGGCTCGCCGCTCCAACCTGTGCACCGTCATGGTCGAAGATACTAAACGGCGTCCCGGTCAAACGGCACGCGGCCGAGCATTTGACGCCAATCTTGAACCGGAGCCGTTCGCCGGCCGCTATGGCGGAGGGCAAGCCCCATGCGTTCACACTCGTCGCGTGAGCCTTGGCCACGAAGGAGAACTCCGTCGAGATCTCCTCGTGCAAGACCCCGTCCTTCTCAGACGCGGCGAGGACGGCCCGGCAGATATGCTCACTCACTTCGAGCGGCGCCCGTAATGCCAACGCGCTCGTCACGTACGCCTCGCCGGCGCGCTCTGTCAGTTCTGCGCTCGCGAGCTCGGTATCGTCCTGGTTTCGGATCGAAACCCGCTGTCCCCCTAAGTCGCATCCATGAGGGCAAGAGACGCGGGCCCTCACGGTCACCTCGGCCCCGGCATCTACCTCGCTTCCAGAGATCTCGACGGCGCACGTCCGCTGACCGTGCGTCCTGATCCCAGCGGCCTCCCTCCTTGACTTTATTTGACTCAAAAGCTCGCTCGTATCACGGCCCTTGCCGCCATGGTGTTGCCGTGTCCGGTATGAATCTCAGGCCGATGGCTCTTGGACAGCGTTCGTCCCAGCCATGTACCCGTGGACCGTGGCTCGGCCTATACCGTGTTGCCAGCCGCCGCCGCTTGCCTCGCCCCCTGCGTAGAGGCCGGGTATCACCTGACCGTTGGTATCCAGGACTTGGGTCTTCCCGTTGATCCGAAGACCGCCGTAGGAATCGATCACCCGAATCCCCGCCGAGGCCGCATAGAAGGGCGGAGTGTCGATCCGATGCAGGACCGGCTTTTCGAAATCTTCGTCCACGCCTTTGTCCGCAGCCTCGTTGTACCTCCTCACCGTCTCCT
This sequence comes from uncultured Bifidobacteriaceae bacterium, assembly GCA_964526235.1. Classification (GTDB taxonomy): domain Bacteria; phylum Acidobacteriota; class Vicinamibacteria; order Vicinamibacterales; family UBA2999; genus MELF01. Next base: position 10,964 of record CAZGLC010000033.1, on the reverse strand, counting down.
CCAGGTATTTCAAGGGCATCTTCTGATGGGGATGCTCCATAACTTTCTGCGCCAGCTCGGCAAGCGTATCGGCCTTGTGGAAGTAGCCGTCGGGCGGGTCGGCAATGTAGGGGTGACGAATCTTCCAGCCACCCCTCGCGACCGCAGCGGAATCGAAGATGGCCCACACCGGTCCGGACGCGTAACCGGGGGGCTGTGAACCTTCGTTCATCGCCAGCGCCGCATCGGAGGCCGCCGACCTTCGATATTGTGCCTTGACTTGCGCGGGGCTCGCGTTGCGCCAATCCAGCGGCACAAAAGACTCGCGCGTGCCGTCGTTCCCGGGTGGATACGCCGCATCGCTGGAGGTGTCCGCGATGGCGCTCTCATTATAGAATCGCTGCCCCACTTGGTTCACCGCGATCGCATGTTCCCATCCGGCACCGCCAATGCTGATTCCCTTGGCTCGTGCAAAGAGGAACGAGGGATGTCCGGGGAAGATGCTGCCCACCGGATCGCGGGTCCCGATCACACTGCTGATCGTCGGCGAGGCGGAGGAATGTTGGAAGTTCTGCATCATGCCCGCGAGGTTCGCGCCGATTCTGATCCCAGCGACAATCCCGCTGCCGTCCATGTTGAGAGGGCCGATGAGCGCGCTGGGGCCGTACTCGATCGACGGCTCGACCATTCGTGGATCGAACATGGTCCTCAAGGGCACACTGCCATGCATGCCTCCGGTGGCGACGATGACGGCCTTCCTCGCCCGGATGTAGATCGTCTCGGCGCGCTCGTCGACGTTGCCGTTCCGCCAGAAGCTTTCCAGACGCGCCCCGGTTTCCGGGTGCATTCTTGGCGTGTAGCGGGCTTTGACTCCGAGAACCCTGCCCGCGAATGGCTGCTCCCGGACGATCTCATCCAGATGGCGGTTGAGCATGAACTGCACGCCCTTTTCCCTGGCGCTGAACTCGAGCGATCTGGAGATCGCGAAACCGCCAAAGACCCACCCTGGTGCGCCAAGCGAGTCCGCCGGGGCCCCGGGCGTCTGACGCATGGGATTGAATGGCGAATGCCGCTCGCCGGCGGGATCTCCTCTGTCCTCCGGCGAGATCGTGCCCGCCTTGATGTCGGTCCTGTCTGCAATCTTCATGATGGATCTGGCTGCCCGGGCCCGCGACATCCCGCCGCCCTGATGGGTGCCGTCGATCCGCCCGAAGCGGACATAGTTGTCCATCATGAATTGCCTGGTCTTGGGAGCATTGTCGGCCCAGGCACGATGAAGCTCCCGATCGTTGTAGCGATACCGGGCCACGCCCGTGGCGTCTACGACCGACCAGTCTGTCATGTCCATGAAGAGGCGGTCAGGATCGTCTTCCAGACCTTCTGGCTTAACGAGAGGGGCGGTTAACCCCAAGCCTTCAGGGTCGGCCGCGGCCCGGTCCCTTTCCTGAATCGCGTCGCCGCCGCCAAGCGAGGTCCAACCCCCGCTGTGCACCAGCTTCCCGCCAACGTCGAAGTTCTGCTCGATCACGAGCACGGACGCGCCGAGGTCCCGGGCCCTGACGGCAGCATGCAGCCCCATACACCCCGACCCTAGCACCACGACATCGGCTTCATAGTTCCATTGAATGGATCGAGCGCCTGAGGAGGCTTCTTGCGCCAGCACTGGTCCCGACAGAACGGCCGCCCCCACACCAGCGGCAGCTCCGCGCTTGACGAAATCGCGCCTGCTGAGAGCCTTCGCTCGCTCAGCCTCTGATTCGTTCCGCCTGGTGTCGCGTTTCTTGGCCATGTCCGTTCCTCCCTGAAGCCCGCCGCCGGCAATCACTCGTCGGTGACCAAGGGCTCGCTCACGGCTCCCATTCCTCATCCCCGCTTGGAAGTCGGGCTCACCGCCTGCGGGACCACGGAGCCTTTAATCCGGAATTTCCGTTTCGGCCTCTGCGAACAGCAAACTTATACACCGGTCAACGCCCGCACGTCCCCAGATTTCCTCCTCGCACGTTCGTCCAGCTCCCACGCGCCGCTCCCTCGGGCCGCTTTCGACGCCAGCACCGGTTTCCAGAAACATTTTGCCGAACGATCAGCCGGTCCGGCGACCAGGCGCGCAGTAGTCAGCCAGCGATCTGGAGAGTCCGAGAATGTCTCTTATCGGACACTCAGCCGCCCAACGCTAGGAGATGGAGCACCGACGCTGCAACGGTCGACACTGCGGCGTTTGAACAAAGCCGCTGGCGCGGCGGACGCTACGCGTGAGCCGCGCTCGGCCACCCGGGTAGCGTGTGGGTCACCAGGAGGTGCCTGTGACCCATCTCAGACAAGCGATGCTGGAGGAACTCCAGCGGCGTAACTACGCCAAGACCACGGTTTACCACTACCTCCGGATCAACTCAATCAGAGCCATCTACGCCGGTATCAGGCGTACCTGCTCGTCGCATGCTGATTCACATTCAGCACGGCAAGGGCGGGCGCGACCGCTACGTGCCCCTCAGCGCCACGCTGCTGGAGACCCTCCGCCTGTACTACCGGTGGATGCGACCGAAGACGTGGTTGTTTCCCGGCACGATTCAGAACTGGCGGGCCGACAAGCCGATCACCCCAAAGGTCGTGTGGGACGCCTGTCGCGACGCCGCGCGACGCGCCTAGCTGGAAAAACGCGTCTCCAGCATCAGGTTCGATTCCCAATCGATCGTTCACGGCGGACCGGAGCTTCTGCTTGCAGCCCACATAACGCTGCGTCGTCTGGATGGACGTGCCCGAGCAGAAACTGGATCTGGTCCAGTTCGCCGCCAGCAAGGTGGCACAGAGTCTTCAGACACGGGAGGCGGGATGACGGATTGATGCGAGCCGTGGTGTCATCTCCAGCCTATGCTTCATGGAGATCAAGACGCATGAAACCGACCTGCTTGGCATTGTTATGCGCGTGGCGTACTAAAACTGCCACTCAAGCCGTCGGTTCCACTCGAATCTTTGGCTGCGCGTCGAAACAGCAAAGCCGATGCGACCCACAGCGTGCCGAAGAACCCCGTCGCTATCAACACATCCCGTGGCCAGATCGGCCCCGCGGAGCCCCATCCGGCTATCAGCGCGACGACGGCGACCAACGCCTGAGCGAGCGCCGTTGCGAACAACGCGCGGGCCATTCCCTGTGGCTGGAAGCGCGCGACGAGGGCACCGATGAATCCGACGGCGAGCACGCCCCCGACATACATCAGGCTGGCGAGGTCCTCTGCTCCATCTCCGATGATGCCGACGGCGGCGTTCACCCAGACGAGGATGAACGCTGCCGCAAGCGCAACGCCGACGGCGGCTCGGTACGCGATTGTGCCCGCCCTCCTCGCTAGCAGCTCATACGCGAGACCAGTTCCGAACAGGAGCGTGCCCATGAAAGCGAAATCGAACAGGTCCCAGTTCACTTCCTCGGTGAACTGCATCGCCACCAAGGGCACCAGCAATATGCACGCTGTCGCGAGCGCAATGCGAAGAATGTTTTTGTTATGGATAGTGGTAGATGCCATGTTCTCTCTCACAATTCTCGCGGATGTTTCGACGAACATCCAGAGAGCGCAAGCAAATAACCGTCTATCTTCCCCTGCGCGCTCTCGGAGACCAGCACATCTCGGCCAACCCTGCGAGGCTGCAGCATAGCGCGAAGCCAGCGCAGGATCAGAATCTTCCGAGAGTGCTGAACGGATTGGGATTCCGGGCTGGCTGGACGGCAGTCACGGAATTAGACTGGTCTGCATAACCTTCCGGCTGTCGTGTAGGCGTCGACGGAGGACTGTGGGATGCGCTCGTCGGATAGAATCTGCCCATGACACGCCTGATGCTGCTGCTCTGCGCGCTCGCCGCCGCCGGCTGCTCCCGCGAGACGCCGCCGGCATTCCGTCTTCAGGAAGCCACGATTGAAAGCATTCACGCCGCGATTACGAGCGACGAGATGTCATGCCGCGCCATCGTCGAGGCCTACATCAACCGCGCGAAGGCATATAACGGCGTCTGCACGGCGCTGGTGACGGCTGATGGGGCGCCGGTTGGCGACGCGACAGGAGCCGTGCGCGCCGGTGCGCCGCTGACATTTCCGACGCAGACGGTGGCGGCATCGACGATCTTCCCGGATCTCGACAGGTACGCCGGGCTCCCACTGGACTACGGGCGGATGGAATCGACGATGTCGAATCCTACAGTGATGCAGCAGACGGGGATGCGGGTCGGGATCCCCGACGCCGGCCAGGTGAACGCGCTCGAGACTTTGAATGTCCGTGGCGAGCGCTCCGTCACATGCAAGGGCGCCTTCGATGCCCATCCATCCACAGGACCGCTGCCGCCCGGCGCGCCACCGGAGTGCGAGGCGTTCCGCCAGCAGCCGGACGCGCTCGAGCGCGCGTCGGAGCTCGACGCGCAGTATGGACGAAATCCGGACCTCGCTGGGTTGCCGATGTACTGCATCACGGTGGCGTTCAAGGATCCGTACGACACGAAGGACATGCGGTCGACGTCGGGGAGTGACGCCGCCTTCGCGATGGACGCGCCGCCGTTCGACTCTACCATCGCCGCGCGCCTGCGCGAAAAGGGTGCCATCATCTATGCGAAGACGACGTCGCACGAGTTCAACGCCGGTCCCAACGACCCGGGCACGGGGGGACCCTCCAAGGCCAAGACGAATTTCGTGGCAGGTGGCCAGGCGATCAGCAGCTGGTCCGGTCAGGCCTGCAATCCATACGATACCGAACGCGTGCCGCGAGGCTCCAGCTCCGGATCCGGCGTCGCGGTGGCCGCGAACCTGGTCACCGTCGCCGTCTGCGAGCAGACGGTGGCGTCGTGCCAGGGACCCGCATCCCGGAACAACGCGACGCTCATCCTGCCCACGAAGGGCCTGCTGCCGGATAGCGGCGGCATCGGCAACCAGTCGGTCACCGACCGCGCCGGCATCATCGCGCGAACGCTCGCCGACGGCGCGCGCGTGCTCGACGCCCTCAGGGATCCGGTGACCGGTTACTTCGACCCGAGAGACCCGTTCACCGCGCTGCCGAAACGGCTGATCAGCGACCAACCGTACGCCCAGCATCTGATACGTGACCCGTCGGGCACCGCCAAGCCGCTTCAGGGGATGCGGATCGCCATCCTCCGGGAGCACATGGTCACGCCCACGCCCAATCACGTGGCGATCAGCAGGCAGATCGACCTGGAGATCAAGACGGTGCTGCGCGACGCGCTCGGGGGGGAGCTCGTCGAATCGGTCACACCGGCGTACCCGGACGATCCCGACGTTCAAAATCTGAAGTACACGTTTGCGGATGCCTTCTCAGAGATCCTGCCGCGCTTCATGCCGGAAGTCTTCTCGCGGCGCACTCCATCGGGCGAGCTGGTGTTCGCGGTGCCGGGGTACCAGGTTGATTCGTACGAGTATTTGTTCAAGTTGAGCCGCCGGGAGGCGCCGCTCTCGGACGGGATCCGAATCGACACGATCGCCTCGATTGCCGGACTGCCGAACGCGCTCGATTTCAAGTTCGAGGTGGAGAGATATCTGGCCGCCAGGGGCGACCGCACAATCGCCAACTGGACCGCGTGGGTCGCCCACGCGAGATTCCGGGACGACGAGACGCGGGCCGATGCCGAGAACTGGGCCGCCACGACAACAACACTGTCTGCCGGCAAGGCCGGGCGGCTGGCGGTCAGCCAGGTCGGAAGGACGGTGCTCCTCAAGGTGATGCAGCAGAACGGCATCGACCTGTTCGTGCATGCGGAGAACACGGTGCCGACGCCGAAGATTCTCGGTCCGAATGTGGGCTCGACGAGCCTCGAGGGCATCACGCCGCTCCTGGGAGTTCCACGCGTCGTCGTGCCGGCGGGCTACAACCAGATCATCCACGAGCCGCGGTTCGCGCTCAACGCGGACAGGACCAACTACGTCTCCGTCCTGCCGGAGGGAACGCAGGCATCTCAGCTGCCTCACCGGATGCCGATCGCGATCACGTTCTTCGCTGGACCGGGCGATGAGCCGGCGCTGCTGAAGGCGGCATCCGCCTATGAAGCCGCAACGAAGCACCGCGTGCCCCCGCCAGCCTTCGGGCCCGTCCCGGGTGAACCGTAGCCGCCACTGCCGGCGCGATTCTCGAGCAGCACCTGCACGACTTCGCTCTGCGGGTCACGGTCAAGCCTCCGACCGTTTGGCGTTAGCATAACGCCCATGACAACCACGCTTGCGACCATCACTGTGCTCTTGCTTGCGCTGCAGGCCGCTACCGCTTCGCAGGCGCCGTCCGCTGAGCAGGCGGCGAATCCGGGACGCTTGAGGCAGATCATTCCCGGTCATTACGTGTTCACGACGAACAACGAAGGCAGACTTTTCAATAGCGGTGTCGTCGCCACGAGCGAGGGCGTGGTGGTCTTCGACGCTCTGGACTCGGAAGCGATCGCGCGCGCCGAGCGCACAGCGATTGCCGGCGTCGTCAAACAGCCCGTTCGCTATCTCGTCTCCTCCGTGTTTCACGATCCGTTCAGCAAGGGAAATATCGCCTACGCTGATGTGTTCAAGATCGGGCACGACACCTACCGTGCCGGCTTGCTCGACCAGATGCAGCGCGGCCGCGTGCCAGACGAAGAGCAGCGCGCGCGGATGCCGAACGCGACGTTTCGCGATCGAATGACGTTGCACCTCGGCGGCAAGGAGATTCAGATTCTCTATTTCGGCTCCGCGCACACGAAAGGGGACAGCATCCTGTTCGTTCCCCAAGACCGGATCGCGTACATGAGCGAGGTGTTCTTCAACGAAGAATTTCCGAATATGGCAGGGGGCTACGGCGTCTCGTGGATTCGGGTGCTGGATGCAGTGAAGGCGCTCGACGCCGAGATCTTCATACCGGGTCATGGGCCAATCCCTGACGATCCGAAGCAGACTCGAGCGGCGCTCGACCGCATGCGGCAAATCCTCGTGGAAGCACGAGACGGAATCCAAGATGAGATTGCGCGGGGCGCGAGTGAAGATCAGGCAGTCGCCGCGGTCAAGCTCGATCAGTACGCGAAGCTGTATGCATTCGCCGCTCAGAGGGAGGTTGTTCTGCGACGAATCTACAAAGAACTGAAGGGGACGCTCCCATGATGGGGTTGCAGGGAGGCGGTGCCTACGCTCAGCACCGCCACTGCGACCGCAAGGATCACAGACTTGGCGCTCATGTCGTCCCCGCTCAGGGTTAATAGCACATCGTCACTCGCGCGGCCATAGAGGCCTTCCCTTCTCAATCTCCTCGGGCGTCGCACAGCCGAACTCCGGCGCCGGAACCGGCGAGCCGGGCGGCACGGATGCGACCCACTGCCGCATCTTGCGGTTCCAGGCACGCAGGCATTCGCCCGTGGCTATTACGTCGAACGCCAGCCCGCGCGCGCGGTGCCACGCCGCCGAGAGCACCGCAAAGGACATGTCGTCGGGGTATTCGAATCCGAGCCCCGTCAGTTGGCGGTGCAGCGGGGAGTCGAGCGCAAGCCATGCCGCCGGCGGCAGCGCGGCGCTCCGATAGCGGATGACATCCGGCAGCGGCGCGGTCTGCAGGCTCAGCCGCACGTCCTCGGGACCGCAGGCGGCAATCAACCGAGACGCGTCATCGACCGTCGCCGGTGTCGAGCGTCCGAGCACGCGGGGACAGCCGGATGAATCGGCCGCACGGCTCCACCAGATCGAGGCCCCCGCGAGCACCAGGACGGCGACGCCGAGCGCGGCCCATCTCACGTGCTACACTTTCAGAACCGTCTCCTGACGCAGGACCTTCTCTCGCGCATGCACCCTCCTTCGTCCGAGTCGTGCATGCTACTCCTGAACGAAGCTCAGTGCGTACCCTGAGCCCCCCGCCCGTACACCTTCGAGAAGCCGTTGCGCGCGTTGGTCACCGTGAACGTGCCGTCGTCCTGTGCCGAGATCTTGATCCAGTACGCCGGCCCGTTGTGCGCGGGTGGCGGCGGCGTGTTCGGCCCGGGCGGCGGGAGCGGCTGCGGCGCAACGGGGAGTGCGCCGGGCTGATCGTCGAGGCCGTTGGCGATGAAGACGCCGGGGACCGCATATTCCTGGCCGCCGAGCAGCGAGAAGTGAATCTGCCACACGTCCTCGAGGCCCGGCGATGTGTAGAGGACGCGCATCGCGTCGGGCTGGCCGCCCTTGCGCGCCGCGTTGTTGATCACGGCGACGCGCGGCCGAATCGCATGGACGAGCGTCTCGGAATTCGAGCTCGGCTGGCCGTGCCGTGACACGACGAAGAGATCCACGTTCCCGATCCGGTTCGTCGGGCACATGAGCTGAAACTCCTGATTCCACGGCAGGTCGCCCAGGTAGAGGAGCCTGAAATTCCCGAAGGTCACGTGCGTCCCCACCGACTGCTCGTCTTCGGTGTTGCCGACCGGCTGTCCTGAGACCGGATTGACCGTGTGCGGCTTGAACGCCGCGCAGTAGGGGTTCCGTCCGCCGGCGCGCGGCAGCGCGGCGGTGATCGTGGCTCCAGCCGAGGATATGACCCGGGCCTCGATCCCCGCGATGGGGATCCGGTCGCCGGGCTTGGCGACGGTATGTTTGCCCTGCCTGTATAGCTCCGGATATGTCTTCTGCAGGAACGCGTCCATCGCTGCGTTGGGCTGCACGTTCGGGCCGTGATCGATGAAGTGGCGGATGGGGATCTGCGGCGCGAGCGCCTCGAGGGCGCCCATGTGGTCGCCGTGGTAATGCGTGGTGACGAGGTGGTCGATTCGCGTGATCCCCGCATCCCTCGCGGCGTCGAGGATGCGCCGCGCGTCGCGCGCGGCCGCGGCCCCTCCGTTGCCGGTGTCGATGAGCAGCGACTCTCCCGAGGGCGACACGAACAGCGTCGCATTGCCCCCTTCGACGTCGACCACATAGATGTCGAGCGTGCGGCGAGTCTGCGCCGGCACGATGGCCGCGCTCGCCACGATCACGCCGAGGCACAAGAATCGGAATCGTCGCATACAGCGCTCCCTCGGGATCAGCGCGTCCCTGGCATCTCCGGCGGGTACACCTTCGAGAAACCGTTGCGCGCATTGGTGACGGTGAACGTCCCGTCCTCCTGCGCCGACACCGTGATCCAGTACGCCGGCCCGTTGTGGGCCGGTGGCGGCGGCGCGTTCGGCCCGGCGGGCGGGAGCGGCTGCGGCGCGATCGGCATGGCCTCCGGCTGATCGTCGATCCCGTTGGCGATGAACACGCCCGGCACCGTGTACTCCTGCCCGCTCAGCAGCGAAAAGTGGATCTGCCACAGGTCCTCGAAGCCGGGAGAGCTGAAGAGCGTCTTCATCACCACAGGCCAGCCGCCCTTGCGCGTGCCGTTGTTCATGATGGCGACCCTCGGCCGCACGGCGTGCACGAACGGCTCCGAGTTCGACGTGTCCTGGCCGTGATGCAGCCCGAGCAGCGCATCGATCGTCCCGATGCGGTTGGTCGGGCACACGAGCTCGTACTCCTTGTTGCTCGTGAGATCGCCGAGGTGCAGCGCCCTGAACCGGCCGAACGTGACGTAGGCGCCGACCGACTCGTGATCGTCCGGGATGAACTTCCCGGTCGGCGGGGTGCCGCAAAGAGGATTGGGCCGGCCGGCGCCTGGGAGCGCCGTGCGGATGACGTCGCCGTTGGACGTCACCACGCGCACGCCGAGCCCCGCGACCTGGATGGTATCGCCGGGCTTCGCGACGGTGTGCTTCACGCCGGCGTGCAGCTTCGGATACGTCGTCTGCAGGAACTGCTGAACGTTTTCGGCAGGCGGCTGCGTCGGCGGGCCGTGATCGATGAAGTGCCGGATCGGCATCCGCGCGGCGAGCTCGGCGAGCCCGCCGTAGTGGTCGCCGTGCCAGTGCGTGACCACCATGTGATCGATCTGTGCGAGCCCGGCCGCCTCGGCGGCCTCGACGATGCGGCTCGCGTCGCGCACCGCGCCGGCGCCGCCGTTGCCGGCATCCATGAGCATCGAGCCGCCCGACGGCGACACGAAGAGCGTCGCGTTGCCGCCTTCAACGTCGACGACGTAGATGTCGAGGGTCCTGGCCGCGCGTGTCTGCGCCGCCGCGAGAGCCGCGCTCATCAGAACGACCGCAAGGCCAAGAACACGTCGCGCCATGGTTGCCTCCGGGCGGACCTGAAGGTCCGCGTCTACGCGCGCCTCAGGACTCGAATGACTGACACTCGTAGTCGAGGATCTGCAGGTTCGGCTCGACCCGCCGGTACAGCGGCATCGTCATCGTCCACGGCCTGGAGAAGACCTTGGAATCCTCGACGGTGACCTCGTACCGGATGTGGTTGCGATCGACGAGCGTGAACCGCTCGACCAGGTGCATCTGCTCGCTGTGAAAGTTGCCCGCGCGATCGAACCACGTCCGGTCGTCGAAGTGCACGACGTCGACGACGAGCGTGTCGCCGTCCCAGCGGGCGCGGGAATCGCCGAGCGCCCACTCGATCGGCCCTTCTGGATGCTCCCCGGTCAACCGGATGTGCCGGGTGGTGTGCCCGTACTCGAACAGGAGCGCGAGGAAAGCCGGCGTCTGGACGATCTGGAACGGATGCGGCATGTACATGATCCGCGGCATGCCGGGCTGCGCGCACTTCGCGACCGGATCCGCGGTCAGCCGGTTTCGGCGATTCTCCGCCCGCCTCTCTAGCGCCGACGGAACGTACGGCAGCGCGCCCCCCTCGACGACCCCCTGCCCCGCCGGGACGTCCTTCTCCGCCGAGTGGTCCTCGATGTTCCACGAGGCGGTGTTGAGCGCCTGCCAGATGCCCGAGAAGTCCGGCCGGCCGTCTGGGGTCCGCGGAAGACCCGCGCTCGATGGAGCCTGCGCGGCTGAAAAGGGCACGAAGACGTACATAGCCACGAAGAACACAAAGACCACCAAGTACGAGCAGATCTTCATTTCGCGAACGCCCCGGGATAGCGCTTTTGCCCGTGATCGGTGTGCGTGAGCGAGATCTGCACGCCCTCCCAGCACCCCTGCACCCACAT
>CAZGLC010000032.1:0-24762 GCA_964526235.1 uncultured Bifidobacteriaceae bacterium | reverse complement strand
GTACGTAGGGCGGGTCCGCTCGGCGAAGGGAGCGGCGGCCCCGCCGCATGCGTGGCTACCTGAATCGTCTCGATCCCGAACGCGTAGATGAGCAGTCCAATCATCCACACCCGCCAGCGCCGGCGGGCGGCCTCGCTGAAGCCAGAAACCGGCAGCAACGGGATGAGCGACACGATGAAGAGCCCAACCGCGACGTCGAAGCTCGCCGGCTTCAGGAGATCAGCGGGATCCAGCCGACGATGGCAAGCGACGCGAGCTGGAAGAGATTGGCGTACATGTTTGACTCCCGCGCGAGTAAGACGGTATCTTACACACAGATGAAGACCCGCGTGTCGTCCAAAGGTCAGATTGTGCTCCCGGCCGAACTGCGCCAGCAGGACGCGGTCGAAGCGGGTCAGGAATTCGAGGTCGAGCGCCTCGACCGGGGAGAGTACCGCCTGATCCGCCGCGCAGCGCGCCCGAACGAGGGCGTCGTCGACTGGCTGCTCTCGTGCCCTGAAAAGGACTTCTTCGTTCCGATCGAATCCGAATCAACCGACACACTGTGAAGTTCCTGGTCGACGCGAACGTCCTCAGCGAACCCACTCGATCGACGCCGAATCCGAAAGTCCTCGACTGGCTCAGGCGCCACGAAGGCGACATCGCCGTCGATCCCGTCATTCTCGGCGAGGTTCGATTCGGGATACTCCTGCTGTCCCGTGGCAGACGGCGCGCAAGACTGGAGCAGTGGTTCGAAACAGGTGTCGAGCGGCTTCAGTGTCTGGCGTGGGACGCGGAAACAGGACTTCGATGGGCCGAACTTCTCGCCCATCTGCGCGCATCCGGTCGGGCGATGCCCGTGAAGGACAGTTTGATTGCAGCCACCGCTCTCGTGCATGGCCTGACGGTCGTGACACGCACTAAGGCTGATTTCGACAAGGCCGCCGTCAAAATCGTCGATCCCTTCGCGTAGCGCCGCGCCGCCTTCTACTGCGTTTCGGTCGCGCCGATCGTTCCCTTCAGTCCGAACAGGAACACGCTGTCGCCGCGCCGCGACGCGGCAAACGCGTTTCCCGCCGAGAGGACGACGACGAACTGCTGGCCGCGGTGCTCGAAGACAGAAGCCGGAGCGTTGACGCCAGCGCCCGTCTGGAAGGCCCAGAGGAGCCGCCCGTCGCGCGAGTCGAGCGCCGTGAGCCGGCCGTCGCTCCGTCCCGTGAACACCAGGCCGCCCGCCGTCACGACCGATCCGCTGTAGCAGCGCTCGGGCCACTGCTGCTGCCAGACGATCTTGTTGGTGCGCATGTCGAGCGCCGTGAAGGTGCCGGTCACGCCGTAGGGAATGTTGCCGAACGCGCCGCCGATGTAGCGCTCGCCGTCGGGCGGAATCTCGTTGTCGGTGCCGCCGCGAAAGACGCCCGTGCGATCGGTGGCGCACACATAGAGCCAGCCGGTGCGCGGATCGTACGAGCTGGGCGGCCAGTTGGCGCCGCCGCCCTGTCCCGGTTTGGCGACGAGGGGATCGGTCCAGAACGGCGTGAAGATGCGCCCCTGATTCACGAGCTCGTGGCCCTCGGGCGGAATCGCGATCGACTGCGGCACGAAGGAATCGCCCGCCGGATACGGCTGCGTGCGCGCCGTCGCCTGCCGCGGCTCCTGCGGCACGGGACGATCCTCGATGCCGACGATCGGTCGACCGTTGGTGCGGTCGAGAATGTAGACCCAGCCCGTCTTGCTCGCCTGCGCGATGCCCTTGCGCGCGCGTCCGCCGACCTCGAGATCGAAGAGCACCACCGGATTGGATGCGTCGTAATCCCAGATGTCGTGCTTCACCTGCTGGAAGTGCCAGCGGTACTTGCCGGTCTTCGCGTCGACGGCGACGATTGACACCGAGAACAGGTTGTCGCCGGCGCGCACCGCGCCGTTGAAGTCGGGACCGGGGTTGCCGGTGGAGAAATAGAGGAAGCCGAGCTCCGGATCGACCGCCGGCGTCTGCCAGACGGACGCGCCGCCGTGCTCCCACACGCGGTTGTTCTTCGGCCAGGTGTCGTGGCCGACTTCGCCCGGACCGGGAATCGTGTAGAACGTCCAGACGTGCGCGCCGGTCTTCGCGTCGTACGCCTTGACGCGGCCGCGGATGCCGTATTCTGCGCCCGCGAACCCGGTCATCACGAGGCCGTCGTAGTAGAGCGGCGCGCTCGTGATGCTGAAGCCTTCCTGCCAGCGCTCGGCCTGCGTGCTCCAGACGACGGCGCCCGTGCGCTGGTCGAGGGCGAGGAGCTTGCCGTCGAGCTGCCCGACGTACACGCGTCCGTCCCCGAGGCCGACGCCGCGGCTCGTCCAGCCGCAGCAGACGACGGTGATCTTGTCGTCCAGCTTTGCTTCGTGCTTCCAGAGGATCTCGCCCGAGTCGACGCTCATCGCGAACACGTCGTCCGCGCCGGTGATGACGTAGATCACGCCCTCGTGGACGATCGGCTGCGCCTCGCCCGAATACTTCGGCGCGACGCCCGAGCCGCCGAGCGACCGGCGCCAGACAGCTTTGAGCTGCGCCACGTTGTCGCGCGTGATCTCCGTGAGCGGCGAGTAGCGGCGGTTGAAGAGGTCGCCGCCGTTGGTGAGCCAACCCGTCGTCGGGTACTCGGTCAGCTGCCGCGCCGTGAACGCCGGCGCCGGAGTGATCGACGGCGCCTGCGCGCTCGCGAGGATCGCAACACCGAGCGCGCAGGCGGCCGGAACAACGACCCTGAACACGCGCACTAGGAAATCATCACCTTGCGCGGATGCTGCGAGTTGTCCTCGAGGAACGTCTTCTTGTTGGCGATTTCTTCCGCCGTCGGCTGCACCTGCCCGTTCACGTCGATGACGCGCGACACGAGCGTGTGCTCACCCGGCGTGGCGCCCGCCCAGGCGTACGTGAAGAACTTCCAGCCGTACTTCTCTTTCATCGTCTCGGCATCGAGCTTGGCCGCCTGCCACGGACCGCCGTCGACGCTCACGTCGACCGTCCGGATCGGCGTCCCGTCGTTCAGGACGATTCCGAAGACGTTGTGGCGGCTGCCTGCCTTCGTCACGCGCGCGATCCACGACTTGAGCTGCATGTGCGTGACGGCGTTCTCCGTCCAGTGCATTTCGCCGTTGATCATCTCGCCGCGGAGCGTCCGGTACCAGCGCGTCTGCCATTTGCCGACGAACGGATCGTGCTGCGCGTGGATTTCGGAGAGGAACTTCACGTTGCACACGCCGTAGTAGCCCGGCACGAGCAGCCGCACCGGGAAGCCCTGGTGCTTGGGGAGCGGCTCGCCGTTGAGCGCGTAGACGAGGAGCGGCTCGTTCGAGAGCGCCTTGTCGCGCGGAAGGCTCCGGCCGAACTGCTGCTCCACCTTGAAGGTGTTGCCGCGGAACTCCACTTCCTCGGGCCCGCGGTCCGCCCCGAAGAACACGAACTCGCGGGCATCGTCTTTGATGCCGGCGCGGTCGAGCACCTCGCGCAGCCGCACGCCGGTCCAGCGTCCGTTGCTCGAGAGGCCCTGAATCGGACGCCGGTTGCCCGAGCACTCGAAGCCGAAGACGAGATCGGTCGACCGCATCTTCCTCAGCTCGTCCATCGAGATCGACAGCGGCCGCTCCACCTGTCCCGACACCTTGAGGCGGTAGGTCGCCATGTCGACATCGGGATGGCCGTAGTGCTGTGTGGTGAACCACTTGTCGCGCGGCGTGAAGACGCCGTCGATCGTGCGGACGTCGAAGAGGCGCCGGTCGGGCGCCGGCACCCAGTTGATGTTGTCCGGCAGGTCCGTGAAGGGCACGAGCGTCTCGCCCTGCGCGAGGGCGGGCAGCGCCCACTCCGGGATGCCGAAGAGGCCGAGGCCGGCCACGGCCAGGCCGCCCTTGAGGATGTCGCGGCGGGTGCTCTGTGTCGTCATGCGGGCAATGGTATACCCACTCCGCCGTTCAGACCAGCAGCAGCGCTGGCCCCCGCTGGTGGTGCATAATTCCCCGGTTATGGCCAATGTGACTTTAAACGTCAACGGACAGCGGCGCATGGTCGACGTCGATCCCGCGACGCCGCTCCTCTACGTCCTGCGAAACGACCTCGACCAGCACGGCCCGCGCTTCGGCTGCGGCCTCGGCCAGTGCGGCGCGTGCACGGTGCTCGTCAACGGCACGCCGACGCGGTCGTGCGTCACCGCCGTCTCCGCCGTCAAGGGCGACATCACCACGCTCGACGGCCTGGCGAAGAACGGCAGGCTCCATCCCGTGCAGCAGGCCTGGATCGACGAGCAGGTGCCCGCGTGCGGCTACTGCCAGAACGGCCAGATGCTCACCGCGGTGGCGCTCCTGCAGCGCACCCCGCGGCCGACCGACGCGCAGATCCGCGAGGCGATGGCCCCGGTGCTCTGCCGCTGCTTCACCTATTACCGGATTCAAGCTGCCATCAAACGCGCCGCTGGCACGGCGCAGACTGCGTGAGGGTCGCCATGATCATTGACGACATCCTCGACAAGTTCTCGACGCCCTCGCGCCGCGAGTTCCTCAAGACCTCCGGCCGCCTCGTCGTCGGCTTCACCGCCGCGTCGAACGTCGCACCCCTGGCACTCCAGGCACTTCAGGCACCCCAGGGTGCGGGTCCCTATCCCGACCCCGATTTCCGCCAGCTCGACTCGTGGATCGTGATCCATCAGGACAACACGGCCACGTTCTACGTCGGCAAGACCGACCTGGGCCAGGGCACCGGGACCGCGTTCCGCCAGATCATGTCGGACGAGCTCGACATGGACTTCGCGCGAACGACCTGCATCATGGGGCACACCGAGCTCACCGTCGATCAGGGGGGCTCCGGCGGGTCGGATGCGCTGCAGGTGGACGGCTGGCCGATGCGGCGCGTCGCCGCCGAGGCGCGGCGCGTGCTGCTCGACATGGGGTCGAAGCACTTCGGAGTCCCCATCGATCAGCTCGCGGTGAGCGACGGCCTGATCACCATCAAGGCCGATCCGTCGAAGCGGATCACGTACGGCGAGCTGATTGGCGGCCGCCGCTTTGGCGTCACGCTCACCGGCAAGGACATCAACGAGACCACCGGCATCGCGAAGCTCAAGCCGGTGCAGGAGATGAAGAACGTCGGCACCTCACCCCTCCGAGATGACGTGCCCGGCAAAGTGGATCTGACGGGACGGTGGGCGGTGGACGTGAAGCTGCCCGGGATGGTACACGCGAGGAACGTCAAGCCTCCCGTGGCCGGCGCGTCCCTCGTCTCGGTTGACGAGTCCTCCGTGCGCGGCATGCCCGGCTTCGTCGCCCTCGTCCAGGAACGGAATTACGTGGCCGTCGTGTGCGAGCGCGAGGAGCAGGCGATTGCGGCCGCGCGGCGGCTGAAGGTGAACTGGCGGAAGCCCGCCACCGCGTCCTTCCCCGCCTCCGAGAACCTTTTCACCTACATGCGCGGCGCCAAGCCGACGCGCACGCTCGATCCGCAGGTCCGCGGCGACATCGAGGCGGCGCTGGCCGGCGCGGCCGTGCGTCTCGAGGCCGAGTACGAGGTGCCGTTCCAGGGGCACACCGCGATCGGTCCCGCGCACGCAACCGCCGATCCGTCGAACGGGCAGCTCACGATCTACTCCAACGACATGAAGTCGTACGGGCTGCGCAGCGGCGTCGCCGAGTTCCTCGGCATCCCACGCGACCGCGTTCGCGTCGTCTGGCTGGACGGGCCGCAGGCGTACGGGCGCACCGCGGCGGACGATGCCGGGTTCGAGGCGGCGTATCTGGCGCAGAAGCTCCAGCGGCCCGTGCGCGTGCAGTGGATGCGCGACGAGGAGCATGCGTGGGACACGAAGGGCCCTGCGTACCTGATGCGGATGCGCGGCGGGCTCGACGCGCGGGGGAATCTCGTGGCGCTCGACTACGAGGCGCGCGCGGTTGACTACTGCCACCTGGGCTACAACGAACACGACACGGTGCTGATTGCGCAGCTCACCGGCCGCCGGCGAGAGATGCCGGCTGCCGGCGGCGCGGCGGCGCCCTCCGACATGTATGCCGTGCCGAACCGGCGGAATCTGATGCACGTCGTCTCGCTGCCGCTCGTGTGGGAGACCCCTCTTCGGACGGGCAACCTGCGCGATCCCAACGGACCGCAGGTGACGTTTGCCGGCGAGTCGTTCATCGACGAGCTCGCGACGGCGGCGAAGGCCGATCCCGTGGAGTTCCGCCTGCGCCTGCTCATGGCGGATACGCGTGACGACGGCGGGTTCCGTCGCGCGCGATCGATTGCTGTCGTCAAGGCCGCCGCGGAGAAATTCGGCTGGCAGCCGCGTCCCTCACCCGCGCCGCGCGGCTCGGGCGATGTGCTCACCGGCCGCGGCTTCGCGTACGCGTATCGCAACCAGACCGTCGTGGCGACGATTGCGGAGGTCGAGGTGAACCGCCGCACCGGGCGTGTGTGGGTGAAGCGGCTCACCTGCGCGCACGACTGCGGGCTCGTCGTCAATCCGCGGGCGCTGCAGAACACCGTCGAGAACGCGATGATGCACTCCGTCAGCCGCGCGCTCCATGAAGAGGTGACGTTCGACACCGAGAAGGTGACGAGCCTCGACTGGAACTCGCTGCCGACGCTGCGGCACACCGACACGCCCGAGCGCATCGACGTGGTGCTGGTGAACGGCGATCCGAACCCCAACCGGCCGGATCTGCCGCACTACGGCGCGGGCGAGGCGGCGTGCAAGCCGCTCATCGCGTCCATCGCGAATGCGATCTACGACGCGACCGGCGTGCGCATTCGACGCGTGCCGTTCCGACCGCAGCGGGTCGTCGCAGCGCTCAAGGCGATGCGGGCGTAGCGCGCAGCCGTTCGTAACGCGCGGCGGTGTAGAGCGCAGGCTTCAGCCTGCGCGGCTGTCCGTACAGGCAATCATGGACGACCACTGGACGGTGACCTGCCCTTACTGCGGTGAGGACGTCGAGATCTACGTCGAGCCGGACGTCACCGGGAGCTTCGTCCAGGACTGCGAAGTGTGCTGCAATCCGTGGCGGGTGCAGGTCGTGCGCGAAGGCGGCGAACGCTACGTCAACGTGGGGCGTGCCGATGGTTCCGAATAGACAAACTCAACACTGATCGCCGGAATGGGTACAATTCACCCATGCCGACCGAAAGGAGGTCCGCCGCGACGATCGACCCTCGTGATCAACCTGCATACGGCCTGGCTGAAGCCGCCCGTTACCTGAAGCTGCCCCCGGCGACGCTCCGAGCCTGGACGTTCGGCCGGCACTATCCGACCAGTCAAGGAGCCGGGCAGTTCCGGCCAATCATCCGGCCGGCATCGAGCCGTCCTCCCCTCCTCTCCTTCACCAATCTGATCGAGGCTCACGTCCTCCGGGCACTTCGGACAGAACACGGCGTATCGGTGCAAGCCGTTCGCGACGCTGTCCGTTTTGCGGAAGGCAAGCTGAACATCGATCGATTGCTCCTGAGGCCGGAGCTCTGCGCCGAGGCCGGTCGCATGTTCCTCGACCGCTACGGTGAGCTCATCAACCTGTCGAATTCCGGCCAACTCGCGATGCGGCAGGTCCTGAACACGCACCTGAAGCGGGTCGACTGGCAGGATAAATTCCCGATCCGGTTGCACCCGTTCGTCATGGGTGACGCGATCGACGCGGACATGCCCATTGCCATTGATCCCCGGATTGCCTTCGGCCGGCCGATTGTTACAAGCCGCGGCGTGTCCACCGCAGCGATCGTCGGTCGCATCGACGCCGGGGAGTCAGTGTCCGAGGTGGCCGCCGACTACGACCTCAGCCAGGAAGACGTCGAGCACGCCGTTCTGTATGAGCGAGCGGCTTGAGTGTTGTTTTCTTCACCGACCGCGACCTCGGCCTGCAGTTCCCCGAGATCCTTCGCCGCGCCGGGCTGACCGTCGAGCGGCACGTCGACCATTTCCCTCACGACTGCCCCGACGATGTCTGGTTGGGAGAGACCGCAGCTCGTGGCTGGGTTGCGCTCAGTCATGACGGCCGCATCCGGTACAAGCCGAACGAACTTGCCGCGATCATTGCCCACCGGGCGAGGCTCCTCGTCATCGTTGGCAAGGCGCCCTATGCGGAACTGGCCCGTTCGTTCGTAGCGACGCTGGATCCCATTCTCCGATTCCTGGACGCCAATCCGCCCCCTGTTGTTGGGAAGGTGTACCGAGGGTCGCCGACGAGCACACCAGCAAGTGCAACGGCGCCGGGCCACGTTGAACTCTGGTACCCGAAAACCTGATCATCGGAAGCCCCCAATTGAATACCCGCGCCGGGGCGGTCACTCGCCGTCGGGTGGAGGAGGGACCCCTGCCAACGTCTTGACCCTGTGGGAGAGGACCCGATGCAGGTCGTTCAGGCGCTTCGCCAGCCACGCATGCTGACGCGGCCAGTCGACTTCGTCCTCGGGGTCAATGGCATCGAGATAGGCCGCGATCCGGCAGTCGCGCTTCGACGGCAGTTTTTCCCATTCGAGGAGGTAGCCAAGCTCCCGCTCGATCGCCTCGCGTTCGTTCTTGAGCGCCATCAGGAAGCTCTTGGCCTGGTCACCGGAAATGTACAGTTCGGCACGCACCTGATTCTTCGGCCGAATCATGACGGCGCCCAGCCAGAAACCGGTTCGTCCGATCGGGTACGCCATCCATGACTGTGGCTGCGGCTTCCGATTGCCGGACACGGGACCTCCCGCCGTATTGAGCACAGCGTGCAGTGCCGCCCAGTACGCCCTTTGTGCGATCCGCGTCTCCGACAATTCCGCGTCGTCAATCGCGTGGACGGCCTGTGCGACGGAGTGGGACCAGTCATTCGGTTTCGAGACGATGTTGAACTTCGGGGCAGCGGGGGAACTCCCAATCCGCCACAACTCCACCTCTAATCCGAAGAAACGGAAGCTGTCATTCGTGATTCGGTTCAGCCAGTCAAGCGTCGAGCGGTGCTCTTCGGTGAAACGCGCCGCGATCCAGGCGATCGTCACCGCTTCGAGCCCCGACGCGTAGGTCAGGAGCTGTCCGAGATGGCTATGGTCCGTTCGCTCGAGCTGGTTCTCAATCAACACCCACCGATCGGCTCCGATCTCTTTGCACAGGATATCGGCGCGGAACGGGCCGACGGCGCGCTCCTGTGCCTCCAGTTCGAGGTCGATGCCGAGCGTCTCGGCCAGCACCGACAGGTTCTCCGGACGGGCCAGCCACGGCGTGAAGTCGCTCGCCTCAGTGGTCCAGATATCGCGCAGCCCGACACGCTCGAGCCGACCCAGGTCTTGTCCTGTCATACAACCGTCTCCAGAGCACGTGGAACCGGCGTGAGTGCTTCGGACAGCAGCGAGTCGAGTAGGCGGCGGCGGGTCACGTCGCCGGTAGCGAGGCTCGCCTCCAGCTGGTCGCAGAGCCCGATGAGCTCATCGACCTTGGTCACGATGCGGCGTTGCTCGGCGAGGGGCGGGAGAGGAAGAGGCATGGTCGCGACCGACTTCGTATTGAAATGGGTCAGGGCAACGCCAACGGAACCAGCCTCTATGTGAGACGCCGCCAAAGAATTTAGGTAATAGCAAAGGTAGGTTGAAAGCACTGCCCTTGGTCTCTTGACGACGACAAGATCAGAACAGTTCGCTTCGGGCAATGACGACGGGATCACACAAGCCGTTCCTACGTTGCCCGAGCGAACGACGACGACATCGCCTGGCTGCAGTGCCGACTTGATGATGCGTTCATGAAACTTCGGCGCGATATGCACCAGTCCATCTTCGCGAAAACAATTCGCCCGAACATTCTGACTGCGAAGGAACGGAACGCCGGATTCGACGTATTGGTCCTTCATTGGGCCGACAAACCCGACTGTTATGCGCTCAACGGCGTTCCCCACACGCGTCCAGGCCCACCCCTGAGGTAATGGGAATGCTCGCTCTATTGGCTCAGACATTTCGCCTACCCAGTCGCGGCCAACCCTTGTCTTGGTCTGACTGGAGGCGAAGCGGGCAAGCTGTGACGTGGCGGGTTCGTCACCCACGGCCTGCGGCACCAGTTTGCCGCGCATGGCGAGGTTGAGGATGGTTTGGCGGAGTTGTTTGATCTGCTCGGGGCGCGTCGTAAGGGCCGAAACCGCCTCCAGCGCGAAGCGGGCGTCGTCGCGAAATGTCACAGGGTCTGGCGCGTTGACGCGGGCGAGGCTTGCTGCGGCCAGTCTGTCGCGGGTTGCCTCTCGCTCGGAACGGGCAGTCTCCAGCCGGTCGAGCAGAGCCATCAGCTCATCGACCTTGGCTACGATGCGGTGCTGCTCGGCAAGAGGTGGCAGGGGAAAGAGCAACAACGCGAAGTCGGAATCGTTGATGGCCGGATAGGCCTGCCCGCGCATCTTGGCCTCGACGCACGCAACCATAATAGGGCTCCGCAGCACGATCCACTGGTATCGCGGCACGACGAGTCCGAAGCCATTGAGCACTGCAAAGGCGGTACTCGCTATAGGAGCCGGAGAGATATCGTCTTCGATGATGGCGACGTTCAGGAGGTACGGGCGAACGCACGAATACAAGACGTCGCCTTTGCGAACAATCTTGCGCGCTCGACTCGGTGCTTCGTTCGCCGAAGTCACCTTAGCGCCTTCGACGCAACCGATGTCTTTGTTGATGGCGGTCACATCGATGTAGGTGAAATCGCGATCGGGAACGGCTTGCCCCCGATCGGTTGTGATTCCTCGGATACGGGTCCATTGCCAGCAGGCGGGGACTTCGTAGGGAATGTCGTCAGGATCAATTCCGGGGAGCTGCCTACTCTTGCTGATTTCTCCCGCTTTCAGGAGCCGCGCTTTCTCGGCGGCAATCCGTCTCAGCAACTCCGACGCCGGTTCATCCTTCGGGTCCTGCGGCACAAGCTTGCCGCGCACCGCCAGATCGAGAATGAAGCGGCGCAGCCTAGCGATGGCGTCTGGCGCGTCGGCGATCCGCTCGTAGTGGGCGAGCAGGCGGTCGGCGTTCATCGCAGCAGTGCCTCGGCGAGCATCGCTTTCAGCCGGTCGCGCAGGGCGGCGGTTTCGGCCTCAGCGGCGTTGAGCTGCGCGAGCAGTGCTTCCGGATCGCCGTGATCGTCCGCGACGGTATGCGGGTTCTTGATGTCGAGGTTGTAGCCGCGCGCCTTCACCTCGTCGGCTGTCACTTTCCAAGATAGCGGCGTTTCCTTGCGGCCCTCGCGTTTCGTCCCGCCCCACCAGTCGATGCAGCCCTGCAGATGCTCGAAGCGAATCGGCTTCGTCATCGAATAGGCCTTTTGGCCCTCGGGAACCCGATGTTCGTAGAACCAGATGTCCCTGGTCGGTTCGCCTTTCTCGAAGAACAACAGGTTCGTGCCGATGCTGGCGTACGGCTTGAACACGCTGTTGGGCAGGCGGACGATCGTGTGGAGGTTGCACTCTTCGAGCAGGTGTTCCTTCAACCGCGTCTTGATACCTTCCCCGAACAGCGTGCCGTCGGGCAGCACCACCGCCGCGCGCCCCTGCGGGCGCAGCAGCCGGATGATGAGCGCCAGAAAGAGGTCGGCCGTTTCACGAGTCTGAAACCGCTTCGGAAAGTTCGATTCGATGCCGTCTTCCTCACGTCCACCGAATGGCGGGTTGGTAAGGACGATGTCGACATGGTCGGCTGCCGTGTAGCTGACGTAGGGACGGGCCAGAGCGTTGTCATGCCGCACGAAACTCGGATCGTTGATGTTGTGCAGCAGCATGTTCGTGACGCAGAGCATGTGCGGCAGCTGCTTCTTCTCCACCGCCCGGAGAGCCTGCTGCATCTCCTCCTGGTCCTGGACCGTCTTGACATAATGCGCCCGCATATGACGGATCGCGCATGTCAGGAACCCGCCTGTTCCGCACGCCGGGTCCAGCAGGATCTCGCCAGGATGCGGGTCGATGCGATCCGCCATGAACGCCGTCACGGCGCGCGGCGTGTAGTACTCGCCGGCGTTCCCCGCGCTCTGCAGATCGTTGAGCACTTGCTCGTAGATCTCGCCGAAGTGCCGGCGCTCAGCCAGGTTATTGAAGTCCACTTCGTTGATCCGGTTGATCACCTGACGCATCAACTGACCGGACTTCATGTAGTTGTAGGCGTCCTCGAACACGTCCCTGACAACCCGCCGGCGGTCTCCCGGCTTGTACGCGGCAGTGAGCTTCTTCAACGCAGGGAACAACTCGGCATTCACGAACGTCAGCAGGTCCTCGCCCGTGATGCCCTCCGGGTCGGCGGCCCACGTTCGCCACTGGAATCTTTTCTGGAGCGGCGACCGGTAGTCGGCCTTCAGAAGCTCGAGCTCCTGATCCTGGTCGTCGATGATCTTGAGGAAGAACATCCAGCACAACTGGCTGATGCGCTGGGCGTCGCCGTCGACGCCCACGTCCTGGCGCATGATGTCCTGAATGGACTTGACGGTGTTGCGGACTGACATCCGGGCTATGCCACTCCCTCATACAGAGCCGATTGCAGCTCCTGGACGGCCCGTTCGAAGTCGCGGCGGCTTCCGAACTGGCGAACCAACTGCAGTGGCGTGCCCATCTCGCTGAACGGCGCGATCTGCAGGATCCGAGGATCGTCCAGGTTCGTCACGCCTTCGTCCTGGTACTTCAGCAACAGCGCCTCGAGCACCGCGCGCGCCTGAGGACCGTATTTCGTGAAGACGTCGCGCTTGCGAACGCTCTCGGCCCGTTCGCGTCGGGTGAGCGGCCGCTGATCGTAGGCAACGTGACAGATGAGATCGAACGGGTCGAGGTCTGCACCCACTTCGCCGGCGAGCACGGCGAGCGGCAATCCTTCGTTCTCCAGCTCGTCGAGCACGGCTTGCTTCCGATCGGCCTTCTTCCACCGCGTGAGAAACTCATCCAGGCTGGCGAAGCGTTTTCGCAATTCCTTCCGGCTGAAATCGCGAAGGCTTTCTGTAACCAGTTTCCCGTACGCGTCCAGGTACTCGACGCGCTCGGCGACGATACTGACTGCGACACCATCCACGTAGGTCTTGCGATACGGAGTATCGTCGTCTTGGCCGACCCAGGGTCCAAGGGGCCCAGTAACGAGGACTTCGCCGCCCTCCTCCGACCTGGCCGGATCGCCGCCATCCGGCGGAGGCTCGTCCTCCGGCGGCGCCATCGGACCATCGGGACCTGGTTCGTAGATCTGGACCGGCTCGCCGTCAAAGTCGGAATCAGCGAACATGTTCGTCGCTTTCCGGAAGTCGATCAGCGTGAAGTAGTACTTCCGCGTGTCCTCATGGATGCGTGTGCCGCGGCCGACAATCTGCTTGAACTCGGTCATCGAGCTGATTTCACGATCGAGCGCGATCACGCGGCAGGTCTGAATATCGACGCCGGTTGACAGCAACTGCGACGTGGTCACTATGACCGGAAAGCGCGTCTCGGGGTCGACGAAGCTATCGAGCTGATCCACTCCCTCCTTGTCATTGCCTGTGATGCGCATGACGTAGCGCGGATAGTCCCTGCAGATGTCCGCATTCTCATTCACCAGCGCCTGGCGCATCCGTGCCGCGTGTTCGGTGTCCACGCAGAAGACGATCGTTTTCTGAAACCGGTCGGTTTCCTTTAGAAAGTCCGAAATCTTCTTCGCCACGAGTTTCGTGCGATCGTCGATCACGAGCGTGCGATCGAAGTCCTTCTGGTTGTAGATCCGGTCCTCGACTTCCCTGCCTTCCCGATCGACTTTGCCGGGCTCGGGCCGGTAGCCTTCGATATCGCGGTCGATGTGCACCTTGACCACTTTGTAGGGCGCGAGGAATCCGTCCTGAATGCCCTGCCTCAACGAATAGCTGTAGATCGGCTTGCCGAAGTAGTGGATGTTTGAGACGTACTTGGTCTCCTTCGGCGTTGCGGTCATGCCGACTTGCGTGGCCGAAGAGAAGTATTCGAGAATCTCGCGCCACGCGGAGTCCTCTGCCGCACTGCCCCGGTGGCACTCGTCCACGACGATGAGGTCGAAGAAGTCCCTGGAGAGCTCGCGATAGAGCTTCTCTCGCTCCTCCGGCCCGGTGATGGCCTGATAGAGCGCCAGATAGATCTCGTAGGAGGTGTCGATGCGCCGCCGCTTCCTGTCGAGCGCCGTCGGCAGCTCGAACTCAGTGCCGTCGTCGCGCGCAATGACCTTGGTGCTCGTGCTCAATTTCGCCATGGCGGACCCAAACGGCCGGAAGTCGTTGACCATCGTCTGGTCCGCCAGGACGTTACGGTCCACGAGGAACAGGATCCTTTTCTTCTGGCCCGCCTTCCACAGCCGCCAGATGATCTGGAAGGCTGTATAGGTCTTCCCCGTCCCAGTCGCCATGACGAGAAGGAGGCGCTCCTGCCCCTTTGCGATCGCCTCGATCGTCGCGTTGACGGCGCTTGCCTGGTAGTAGCGGGGGCCTTTGTCGCTGCCGTCGCTGTAGTAGTCCTGCAAGACCACAGGCTCGGCTTCAGCGGGCAGCCCCTTCCACTCGCGGTAGCGAGCCCACAGCGCAGCCGGCGAGGGGAATTGGTGAAGCTGGAGGTTGACCTCGAGCGCGGCGCCGGTGGCAGTCCGGTCGTGAAACACGAATCCGTCCCCATTGGAAGAGAAGACGAAGGGGAGCTGCAGGGTCTCGGCGTACTCCATTGCCTGCTGCAGGCCGTCGCCCACGCTGCAGTTGTTGTCCTTGGCCTCGATGACCGCGAGAGGAATGTTCGGCTTGTAGTACAGGATATAGTCGGCGCGCTTGGCCTTGCCCCGTTTGACCATCTGGCCGCGAACGATGACCCGGCCTTTTGTGAAGCTGACCTCCTCCCGAAGCTGCGTCAGTTCGTCCCAGCCCGCCTGGCGCAGGGCCGGGGTGATGAACTTCGTGCAGATGTCACGCTCGCTGAGCTGCTTCTTGTCCATCAGGCAAGGTGGTCAGTCTTGCTGCCCAGGCCGGCCGCCGACGATACCGAACCGCTCTCGGAGGCGTTCGATGGTATATGCCCGCTTTGGATCACGTGGCCGCGCGACAGTGTTCTGATTTCCGAAGAGCCCCTTCTCCTTGATTGCCTTGTTCCTTGGAACGGATGCGAGCCAGCGGACGCCGACGAGGTGTTCGGGCACCTCGGCGGTTTTCAGGCTTTCGACGATTCGCGGCCCTTTGAGCGGGACTTCCGTGATCGGAATATCTCGCCCGCCGGGTCCAGGAACAAGGAACTGGTCGATGCGCACGACCGGCTTCGTAACCTCGCCAACTCCGACATACCCTTCTCCAGGCACGTTGACCCACACCCGGTCGCCGGGTGACAAGAGCGAGAGCGTCCTGACGTAGAACTCTCCGCCCCCGCCGCTGATGAAGCCGTACTTGACCGCATCCTCCCAGCTCCTGCCGGAGTCGTCCAAGTCGCCAAACGAGACGTAATATTCGCCGTTCCAGTCACCTTTCGGCGACGATGCGGACCTTGCTGAGGTTGATGCGCCGGGAGACGACCCAGATGACTCGGGCTCTCTAAGCCAGGCCCTGGTCAGGTACTCACGATCGCCATCCTTGAAAACCCGAAAGAACACCGCGTTGATGTTCACGCCGTGTGTGTCTGACAGGTAGGTCACGATCCGCTCGGTGTCGGCGTCGAACTCCGAACCCACGATGACCAGCTCGTGGCGCTCGTTGAGCTCCTCGGGTATCGACTTGAGACCGAAACTTCGGCAGAAGGCAGCGTCAATTGACAGTGTGGGCTCGTCCGGAAACCGCGTCTTCCGGTACTCATTGAATATCGGGGCGATGTCTTCTGCCCGCAACGTGCCGACCCAGGAACCGTAGTCGAGAACCTGCGTGACGATGTCCCGCGGCATGTGGTTGCGCTTCAATTCGACGATCACGAGGTTGCCGTCGCGATCAATCGCGAGGAGATCGACTCTGCCGCCATGCGGCGTGATCACTTGTCGGCCAATGATCATCCAATCCGGGTTGGCAATCGCGATTTCCGTGTCGAGGATGTCCTCGAGCCTGGATTCGAGATCCAGCGGGACGGCCTGGACGCGAGACAGCTGACCGTCGATGCGCCAGACGCCAAGTTCCACGGGCATGCCGCAGAGCTTATCAGCGGGGCCGGCGCTCGGGGAACTCCCGATGCGTTACCGGGTTCGGGGACTCTCGCGAGGCCTGTGGCGGGCAACGCGGGCGGGTCAGTACTCCGCGCGCTGCAGGTGCTCGAGCATCTGTTGCCGATGCGCGAGCTGCCGGTCGTTCAGCACGCGCTCGGGACCACCGTCGTGCCGACGGACCGGTGACTCCAGAGGCCGCTCGGCCAGCCTGGTGAATGCCTGGTTCCGTTCACGACGATAGCGACGAGGAGCATGCGTGGGACACGAAGGGCCCTGCGTACCTGATGCGGATGCGCGGCGGGCTCGACGCGCGGGGGAATCTCGTGGCGCTCGACTACGAGGCGCGCGCGGTTGACTACTGCCACCTGGGCTACAACGAACACGACACGGTGCTGATTGCGCAGCTCACCGGCCGCCGGCGAGAGATGCCGGCTGCCGGCGGCGCGGCGGCGCCCTCCGACATGTATGCCGTGCCGAACCGGCGGAATCTGATGCACGTCGTCTCGCTGCCGCTCGTGTGGGAGACCCCTCTTCGGACGGGCAACCTGCGCGATCCCAACGGACCGCAGGTGACGTTTGCCGGCGAGTCGTTCATCGACGAGCTCGCGACGGCGGCGAAGGCCGATCCCGTGGAGTTCCGCCTGCGCCTGCTCATGGCGGATACGCGTGACGACGGCGGGTTCCGTCGCGCGCGATCGATTGCTGTCGTCAAGGCCGCCGCGGAGAAATTCGGCTGGCAGCCGCGTCCCTCACCCGCGCCGCGCGGCTCGGGCGATGTGCTCACCGGCCGCGGCTTCGCGTACGCGTATCGCAACCAGACCGTCGTGGCGACGATTGCGGAGGTCGAGGTGAACCGCCGCACCGGGCGTGTGTGGGTGAAGCGGCTCACCTGCGCGCACGACTGCGGGCTCGTCGTCAATCCGCGGGCGCTGCAGAACACCGTCGAGAACGCGATGATGCACTCCGTCAGCCGCGCGCTCCATGAAGAGGTGACGTTCGACACCGAGAAGGTGACGAGCCTCGACTGGAACTCGCTGCCGACGCTGCGGCACACCGACACGCCCGAGCGCATCGACGTGGTGCTGGTGAACGGCGATCCGAACCCCAACCGGCCGGATCTGCCGCACTACGGCGCGGGCGAGGCGGCGTGCAAGCCGCTCATCGCGTCCATCGCGAATGCGATCTACGACGCGACCGGCGTGCGCATTCGACGCGTGCCGTTCCGACCGCAGCGGGTCGTCGCAGCGCTCAAGGCGATGCGGGCGTAGCGCGCAGCCGTTCGTAACGCGCGGCGGTGTAGAGCGCAGGCTTCAGCCTGCGCGGCTGTCCGTACAGGCAATCATGGACGACCACTGGACGGTGACCTGCCCTTACTGCGGTGAGGACGTCGAGATCTACGTCGAGCCGGACGTCACCGGGAGCTTCGTCCAGGACTGCGAAGTGTGCTGCAATCCGTGGCGGGTGCAGGTCGTGCGCGAAGGCGGCGAACGCTACGTCAACGTGGGGCGTGCCGATGGTTCCGAATAACAGGTGCGGCGCGGGGGCAGCGGTTCTCACCGGCGCAGCCAGTCCGCGACCGGCCGTGAGAGGAACTCCTCGACGGTGATGCCGCCGCCCCCAACGAGCAGCGTGCGTGTCGGCTTGAAGGCCTCCCTGAATGCGGCGAGACCCGAGTGCGCCAGCGGCGCGCGGCCGCTCTTCACCTCGATCGCCGTGACCACGCGGCCGGCCCGGAGCACGAAATCGACCTCGCGGTTCCCTTCGCGCCAATAGAATGCCTCGCACAGGCCGCCGGCGGCGGCGTTGGCCAGATGTGCCCCGACGGCGGATTCGGTGAGCCGTCCCCAGAACTCGCGGTCTTCGCGCGCCTCGGCAAGCGTGAGCCCGGTGGTGGCGGTGAGGAGCGCGGTGTTGAGCACCTGCAGCTTGGGACTCGAGCCGCGGCTCCGCGCGCGCGAGCCGGAGAACTTGGGCAATCCCGTGAGCATCCCTGCCCCGGCCAGCAGCTCCAGGTAGTGCGCCAGCGTCGTGGTGTTGCCGGCGTCGTGAAGCTGGCCGAGCATCTTGGTATAGGAGAGCACCTGGCCCGAATAGCGGCATCCCAGCTCGAACAGGCGCCGCAGCAAGGCCGGCTTGTCCACGCGCGTCAGCAGCAGCACGTCGCGCGCGATCGTCGTCTCGACGAGCGCATCGAGCAGGTAGCGGCGCCAGCGGGCGGGATCGTCCACGAGCGGCGCGGCGCCGGGGTAGCCGCCGAAGTAGATGTACTGGTCCAGCGAATACCCGAAGGCCGCGCGCATTTCGGTGAGCGACCAGTGCGGCATGTGGAGGATTTCGAAGCGCCCGGCCAGGCTGTCGGCCAGGCCGCGTTGCACGAGGAGCGGCGCCGAGCCGAGCAGGACGACGCGGAGGGGAACGCGGGCGCGGGTGTCCTCATCCCACAACCGTTTCACCGACTCCGACCATCCCGGCACCTTCTGCGCTTCGTCCACGACGAGCACCGCGCCGCGCCTGCCGGCATCGTGCGCAGTCAGACGCGCGCGCTCCCACTGGGCGGCGAGCCAGGCCCCGTCGCGCAGCGCCGGCTCGTCGGCCGAGACGAAGACGCTGGGACGATCGAGGTCGGCCAGCACCTGCTGCACCAGCGTGGTCTTGCCGGCCTGGCGCGGGCCGGCCACGACCTGCAGGAACCGCCGCGGCTCGCCCAGCCGGGAGGCCAGGAGGGCGGCGTGGCCGCGCTGAAAGGGCGGAGGCGCCTGGGTGCTCACCATGTTGAGTAATTTTACTCAATATAATGAGCACGCACAAGCTCGGCCTAGAGGGTGCGTGCTCAGCGACGAACGCTACGTCAGCCTCGGGCGCGCGGACGGTTCCGAATAGAGCCCTGCGTCGGCTCTCTCAACACGTCGCGCGAGTCATCGCCGCGTCATCCTCTGCAACGCCTGATCGACCGCCGGCACGAGCTCCATGAGCTCGTTCATGCGATCGACGATGAACGCGCCAAGCGCATTGGCCTCGGACACCAGGCGGACCCGGTCGGCGTCAGACACATCGTGGCAATCACGCCCGAAAGGGAACGTGGAGGGGTCTGCGCGATCGTGAGTCCACTTCGTGAGGAGCTCCGGGGACAGCGCCGCTTTTACAGCGTGCGCGAAATCGTCACTGCTTTCTCTCATTCTCAGTCTGGCGAACTCGTCGGTCATCAGCCACATCGACGGATGCTCTTCGACCTCACGGCCATAGTCGGCCGGCGCGAAGTCAAAGAGTTCCAGGTATACACCCGGCTCGTTCTTGCGCGTCGCCCACTCGCGCTTCCAGAACCAGATCGGTCAGCACAGCGCCTTAACTATGGCGGGGTTGGCATCGAGTCCTTCCTGGCAAAGGCATCGAGGATCTCCCGAACCTCAGCGATCTTTCTGGCCTGTGCGTATCGCCATGTTCCGAAGGTCCCGTCTGCATTCACAGCGGCCACCCAGCGCTCCGCGGCGGCCGTCTTGACTTCTGCGAGGTCGTCAAAGCCCTTGGTTTCGAGGATCAGATGGACCACCGGAGTTAGCTTGAGGCGAACAATGAAATCCGGCACGTAGTCGTGTGGCTCGCCGTTGTGCAAGTAGGCAACCGCGAAGCCCAGGCCGGCATTCTTCACGAACGCGTCGACGAGCGGATGCGTGTCGATGTGGTACGCGGCCTCCTGTTCCCACTTCTTCGTATCGGCAACAACGTAGTTCAGGTGGCTTTTTACGACCTCGCGGACATCTTTACTTGTCCAGTAGTCGACATCAGCGGTTGTTCCTGGGCCTCGACTGGTCTCGTAGCGTGGCACCTCAGGCGCCTCGCCTTGTGACGTGTCCGGGCGGATCGATTCGACCAGCCGCTCGATCGCCCAGCCGTAGTAGGGCGAGAGGAAGAGATCGACGCGCTCGGCCGGAGAAATTGGTGTGACCTTCTCGTCCACGTACTTCTGCACCAGGCGCGCGAGCTGAGGGAAGAGCACGTGCGCTGGCGCTTCGCAGGATCCGCTCTTCACGTACTCCCGCGTCAGGTCTCTGGCCAGTTCGAATACCAGCTCCTGAAGGCGCCGCCCCGACCGATAGGGATTCAGGTCGATGCTTTCGAGCCTGCCAGGACCGCTGAGCGATGGCCGGCCCGTGTTCGTCGGCAACGACGCCTTGACCTCGACCTCCGGCGGAATCTTCGCCGGGTCGAGCGGCAGCGGCGGCACCGTACTCCAATCAACCGACACCCGGTTACGGATAGCCTGACGATATCCCTCGACCCGCGGAAACGTGATGGCCAGGTGCGCTCGCGCCGGCAGCGCGTAGACGTGATGCCGTTTCTGGGGAGGCACAGGGCCGGCCGCGGGATTCGCCTTGAACGGAATCACCTGGAACGGGACGCCGAAGACCTTCGCGACCTCTTCGGTCATCAACCCGTCTTCACCAAGCTCGTAGGTGCGGCGCCGCAGGCCGCGTCCGACAACCTGTTCGCACAAAAGCTGAGACATGAACGGCCGCAGGCCAACGATGTGCGTGACGGTGTTGCAGTCCCACCCTTCGGTGAGCATTCCCACCGAGACGATGCAGCGCACGTCCCGCCCGGGCGGATGGAGCGGCTGCTTGCGCTTCGTCGCGAGCGCCTCGAACTCTTCGGGGTAAATCGGACGGCCCTGAGAGTCGCGCGGCCACGCGGTCTTGCCAACCGTGTCGAGCGTGAACCGCATCCACTGCGCTTCGTCGCTCTTCGCGTGTCCAGTGTCCGTTTCGTTCACGACCTTCGAGTCCACGCGGATCGTGTTCAGACGGCCATCCACATTGAGGAATCCAGGAATCTTGGCCGGCGGGACACCCATCGGGGGCCTGTTCTCACCGAGCCATTCGTAGACGACCCTGGCAATCGCCGTGTTCTTACAGACAAGGATGAACACGGGAGGTCGCGGGTCGTCCTTCGACTGCTCCCATTCCGCGCGGAGCTGCTCCCAGAGGCCGCCCAGCATCGAAATGGGCGTATTGGCCCATTTCAGAATCGCCTCCGGTTTCGGCGATCCCTTCTTGCCACCCCGTTCCGCCGGCGTCAGAAGGGGAAGAATCCAGCGCCAGATATTGAAGTAACCGGGAATCTCGGCGCCGGTCGTATCGCGGACGGCGAGCTGCGGAATTTTCACGAGGCCGGACTCAATGGCGTCAGTGAGTGAGAAGTCGCTCACGACCCACGGGAACGGCCGATTCGTATCCTGGCCGACACGTCCAAGAAAGTAGGGCGTGGCCGAAAGGTCGACGCAGAAATTGACGCCGCGCAGCTTGTTGATACGATCGAGACCCTCAATCCAAACGGTGGCTTCCTTGTAGAATTCGTCGGCCTCACCTTCTTCGCCGAGGAGATCGCTCTCTTCCTCGTCCGGCTCTTCCTTCCGGATGCGATACGCATGGTGCGCCTCGTCGTTCAGTACGAGGATGTTCCGCTTACCGTCAACGCCTCGTCCGAGAATTCTGTTCACGAGCGCCGTATCGCTCTGGACGTAGCGATCGCGCGTGACTCGCGCGTACTTCACATTCCCGTCGTTGTCCTTCTCCTCCGCGATCACCTCAATAAGCCCGAGCGAAGCCTGCCGGGCGTATTCCTCTCTCGTCAGATATCGTCTTCCCCGCGCCGTCGTCGTCTTCGGACCGATGTGAACGATTTCAGGTATGGTTTCCCGACGACCGGCCTTCAGGACGCGGGCGCTGATGCCCCCAGCCTGCGACGTCTGAGGCTCGAACACGTGCCAGTTCGTGACGAGCACGTGCCCCTGTGTCAGATCCGGCATCAAGTGCGGCGGCATGAGATCGGACTTGCGATACAGGCTGGCCTCGCCCAGTTTGGGATCGAGCTCGGCGAGCCGGCTCCGAATCGTGACGTTCGGGCAGACCACCAGGACGACGTCCGAGTAGCGAGGGTTCGCGTGGTCGTGGACTTTGTTCAGAATGCTCCACGCCGCCAGCATTCCCATCACCGTCGTCTTGCCCGAACCCGTGGCCATCTTGCAGGCGTAGCGTTGGAAGGATTTGTATCCGAGCTCTTCCTTCTGCTTGTCGCTCGGCTCGTCGCGCGGGACGTCGATGCCTTGGAGGAAGTCGCGCCGGGCCTCGTTGAGAAAAATGATGGTCTCGGCGGCCTCGAGCTGTGCGAAGAACGGGCGGAATGCACGGCCGTCTCGGCGCCAGTAGTTCAGTAGTTCCAGGGTGGTGGCCGTAACACCCGGATAGCCCGCCTTCCGCCAGTCCTTCAGCCGGGCCCGCACGAGGTTGACGAGCTTCAACTCGATGAGCGTGCCGGTCGGGGCGCCTTCGTCGGTCTCCCGTCCGGGTTCGCGGTAGAAGTAGTGGGCTGGGCGCCGGCCCATTGATGGTTCCGATGGCGCCGTGCCCTCTTCGAGATGCCAGTGTTTGCCGGGCTCTTCGAACGGCGAGCAGATGATCGGCTGCGGAACCTCGAACTCGCTCATTGGCCAAATGCGCGAACAATCGCGTCGAGAGTCTCCCGGACTTCCGGGTGAACCTCGTCAACGGTCATGCCACCCGCGATCTCGTGGTACCTCGTGGACAGCAGACCAGGCAGGCCCGCGGCACTGAGCGCCTGCGGCAGAATCTCGGTGCGGGCCTTCGTGCTGTTCAGGAAGGCATGATCCCCGAGCGGCCGGTCCAGGACGGCCGGCGGCAGATTGTCGCGGAGGTATGTGTTGAGATCGTCAACGTGCGGCGCGGCGCTCCCCGGTCCAACAACGCTGGTCACGAATCGCGCCAGCGCCGCCGGATGCACGAGATAGCTCTCCACTTCATACCTCCGCCACCGTCGCCGCTGAAATCCTGTCCCCGTGATTTCTGTTGACTGAATACCCGCGTGGCTGTCACCGTCGACAAGTTCGAGACCGGGCAGGTCGCGCACCAGTCGAAGCGCATCGTAGTGCTCGCGCGCCTTGACCCCCGGTTTCCCTGGTTGCGTGTCAGCGACCGTCGGCTTCCAGAACAGTTGTGTTGTGAGCAACGCCTCGGCAGGATGGCCCAGGACGCGGGCGAACGCCCGCAGGATCTCGAGATCCGTGTGGCCCTCTAGATAGAGCACGCCAGGTGCCTGCAAGGCCAGCATGATGTCGTCGTTCGACAGCACCCGCAGCGATTCAATCAGCGTTCGACGCTCCTCGTCATCGGCCAGCATCCTCGGCCGATCGAGGAGCACGCACAGTTCGCGCGCGTCGACCGAATCGATAATGACTTCCGAGTGGGTGGCCACGATGAGCTGTGAGCCCGTCCGCGCAGCCGTGGAGCGCAACTCGCCGTAGATGGCATCCTGCAGAATGACGTGCAGGTGCGCATCGGGTTCATCGAGCAGCAACACAGAACCCGGCCTCGTATTCAGCATCGCCAGGAGCATCAACACCTGCTGGAATCCGCTGCCTGCGCTGGCCACATCGAATCGAGGCCCGCCCGGAGTCATCTGGTACTCGGCAATGATGTTCGGCCCTGTGGCATCCGGTGGCGCGAGCTCATACCCGAACAGCCGGCGGATGGAACCCTGCAACCGCTCCCAGGTCTCTCCTGCCCCGTGTGCACCCACGAGCACGTTTCTGAGCATCTCACCCGGCCTGCCTTGCCCGAGCAGTTGGTCAAGCTTCGGCCGCGTGTAGACCGGCTCCTCAACGCTCAGCCCCGTCATCGGCGGAACGAGCGACGTCGTGAGCGTGACCGACCGGACAATCTCCGGGTCGATCGGATCAGGCCTGACATAAATCTGTTCCGTGCTGTCCGCCTCCAGCTTCATCGTGAGTTGCCACTCGTCGGTCCGAACCGTGATGCGGATCTCACCTGCGTAGCTGCGGTTGCGCCACAGCAGATCGAACGAGCGCAGCGGAACCGGTGAAAACGCCTGGCGGGCGATCGGCGCGCGAGTGTACGCGCCCCCGTGACGCTGAAAATCGTTCAGCTCCTTCCACCGGTTGAGCGCGAGACTCCAGGCCCCGATTGCTTGAAGCAGCGTGGTCTTGCCGGAATTGTTCGGCCCCGCCACCACGATGTGGCCAGGCAGCACAAACTCCACGTTGTCGAAGCGCTTGAACCCCTCGATGATGACACGGCGGATCATGGTTGTCTGGAGAGCTTATCCCAGCGCCTTCACGACCAGCAGCTCGTTGCCGCGATCGTCGATCACCTTCACCGCCACCTGCTTCTGTTCGCCAGCCTCGAACGGCGCGCTTCGCGTACCGGCCAGGTGGTCCCACACGCTCTCGTCATAATCAGCCTTCAACGCCTTCTTGAGCGAGTCCCATGCCGACGTGCGAGGAAAGAACACCTGCGTGGCGCGGAAGCAGAGGCTGTTGTAGTCCGCATCGAGCAGCCAGCACGGCACGTCGCCCCCACCTCGATGGTCCGTGTCCATCGTCGTCGGGTCGAAGGTGTCGAGGCCGACGAGCTCCACCTCGTAGCGTAGCGGGCCGCCGGTCGCGGCAGGCTTGGCTTTGTGGATCTTGATCTCGGGCAGGCCACACACACTGAAGATCTGGCTCGAGCGCATGTTCTTGAGCAGGTCGCCCATCATCAGATCGGGCGTGGCCTGCACGTAGGTGGCGGGCACCAGCCCCATGCCGGCGGCGTTGTCGATAAGCTGGCGCGCGTGCGGCTGAATGGCGAAGCCGATGACGTAGAGGTGCGTGTAGCTCTTGAGCTGCGCTTCCTGGA
>CAZGLC010000031.1:0-24995 GCA_964526235.1 uncultured Bifidobacteriaceae bacterium | reverse complement strand
GCGTTCTGCTCCATGAGCAGCGTCGGCATGCCGCGGAGCGCCGCGAGCAGCACCACCGGTCCCGAGCTGTAGCCGCCCACGCCGATCACGACCGACGGCCGCCGCCGCGTGATCACCCGCCACGCGTCGGCCGCGCTCACGGGCAGGAGCGCGAGCCCCCGCGCCAGCGACGCCGGCGACTTCCCCTTGAGGCCGGCGCTGCGGATCACCTCCAGCGTGAATCCCTCCTTCGGCACGACGCGCGCTTCGATGCCGGCCGCCGTCCCCACGAACACGACCTGCGCGTCGGGCACCCGCGCCATCAGCTCGCGCGCCACCGCGATGCCGGGATAGAGATGGCCTCCGGTGCCCCCACCCGCGATCAGAATCGTCAGCGGCATCTACCGTCGCACCTTCGCACCCTCGCACCGTCGGACGCACCTTCGCACCCTCGCACCATCGCACCTACGCCTGCACCGCTTCGTGCTGCGAGATGTTCAACAGCACACCCATGCCCAGCAGGCTGATGACGAGCGACGATCCGCCGGCGCTGACGAGCGGCAGCGGAATGCCCTTGGTCGGCATCAGTCCGAGCACCACGCTCATGTTGACGAACGCCTGTACCACGATCATCGTGGTGATGCCGAGCGCCAGAAACGCGCCGAACATGTCCTGCGCCCGGGCCGTGATGCGGAGCCCGCGCCACGCGATGAGACAAAAGCAGAGGAGCGTGGCGGTGGCGCCCATGAGCCCCAGCTCCTCGCCGATGACGGCGTAGATGAAATCGGTGTGCGGCTCCGGCAGGTAGAACAGCTTCTGCACGCCGCCCATGAGTCCCCGCCCGACGATGCCGCCGGTGCCGACCGCGATGATCGACTGGATGATCTGGAACCCGTCGCCGAGCGGATCGGCCCACGGATCCCAGAACGCCATCAGCCGGCGCCGGCGGTACGGCGCGCTGACGAGGACGACGTAGAGCACCGGCAGCATGATGAGCAGCGTGCCCACGAGATACCGGTAGTGGAGGCCTGCCGCGCACACCATCGCGGCGACGATCAGCACGAGCGCCATGGCGGTGCCGAAGTCGGGCTGCAGCAGGATGAGCCCGACCATCGCGCCGGCCACGATGCCAATCGACGGCAGTGAGTACGACAGCTCGTCGATCCGGTGCATCCGCCGTTCGAGCATGAGCGCGGTGAAGAGGACGCAGGCGAGCTTGGCCAGCTCCGATGGCTGAACGCCCAGTCCGCCGATGCCGAACCACCGGCGCGTGCCGTTGACCGGCGCGCTGAAGAGCACCGCGACCAGCGTGATCGCCACCAGGGCCAGAAGCGCCCACACAAACGCGTCGTTCCGGTACGCGCGGTAGTCGATGCGCATTGCCACCCAGAGCGCCGCCAGTCCGAGCACCGTCCACATCGCCTGCCGGATGACGAAGAGGTAGGGCTGCTGGTAGCGCTCCAGCGCCAGCACGGCCGAGGCGCTGTACACCATGACGATGCTCGTGCACACCAGCACGAGCGTGGCGATGAAGAGGATCCTGTCCGATTTCAGCTTGCGCGCCACGCTACCCCTATCGAAAACCGCCCAGCCATCCGAAACATCACTTGGTGCGCGGATCGACTACGATCTCGATCCCGCTGGTCCCGCCGAAGATGGAAGCGGTCAGCAGTCATCAGCCGGCCCGTGGAAGGGGACGCCGACCTCGCAGACCGGGGTAGCCTGCGTTCCCAGCGGCCAGCTCTCCTCCGCTGAACCGACTGACGACTGCTCACCGCTCGCACCATCGCAACCTTCACGAACCACCGAGGCACAGAGACACCGAGACTTATTTAGCTCGGTGCCTCGGTGTCTCGGTGTTCCGTCTCGCGCTTCAACCTCGCAACCTCGGCCTTGAACACCTCTCCTCGTTCCGCGTAATCCCGGAACCAGTCGAAGCTGGCGCATGCCGGCGCGAGCAGCACGACCCCGTCTGGCGCTGCCGCGTCGTAGCCGCGCTTCACCGCGTCGCGCATCGAGACCGCCTCGACCACCGGCACCACGCCGTCGAGCGCGCGCCGGACGAGCGGCGCCGCCTCGCCGATCGCCACGACCGCCCGGCCGCGCGCCGCGAGCGGATCGCGCAGCAGCCGCAGGTCGCCGCCCTTGAAGCGCCCGCCGACAATCGCCACCACGCCGGACTCGAAGCTCTCGATCGATCGCCGCGCCGCCTCGACGTTGGTCGCCTTCGAGTCGTTCACGAACCGCACGCCGCCGATCTCGCCGGCGGGCTCCATCACGTGTGCGAGTCCGCGGAATCCGCGAAGCGCGCGCGTCATGGCGTCCCCCGCGCAGCCGGCCAGCGATGCCGCCGCGCTCGCTGCCAGGACGTTCCCGAGCATGTGGCGGCCCGTGAGCTCGACGGCCGCGACCGGCACGAGCCGATCGACGCCGGTCGCCGTCCGCCGGACGATCCACTCGCCGTCGACCGCGTAGCCGTCCGCGAGGCGTCCTGACAGCGCGAATCGGACGCGGCGCGCCGCAATGCCCTCGCTGCGCTCCATCACCGCCGGGTCGTCGGCGTTGACCACGGCCCAGTCGTCCGCGTCTTGGTTGGCGAAGATCCGCGCCTTCGCCGCCGCGTACGCCTCGACGCTCGGATGCCGATCGAGATGGTCGTCGGCAAAGTTCAGCCAGACGGCAATCCACGGCCGGAAGGTCGTCGTCGTTTCGAGCTGAAAGCTGCTCACCTCCACGACGTGCACGGTCTCGGGCGTCGACGCCTCCACCTGCCCGCTCAGCGGCACGCCGATGTTGCCGCCCACGAGCACCTTCCGGCCCGCGGCGTCGAGCATCCGGCCGACCAGCGTCGTGGTCGTCGACTTGCCTTTCGTGCCGGTCACCGCAATCACGCGGCCGCGGATCCAGCGCCACGCCAGCTCGATCTCGCCGATCACCTCGGCTCCGCGCCGCCGCGCCGGCTCGAGCGCCGGCTGATCCGGCGGCACGCCGGGACTGAGCACCACGAGGTCGGCCGCCGCGAACGTCTCCGGGCGATGGCCGCCGACTTCGACCGTCACGCCGGCGGCTTGCAGGGCCGCAGCGTCGTCGATCGCATTGCGCATGTCGCTCAGCGTCACCATCGCGCCCCGTTTCGCCAGCAGCGCGGCCGCCGCCACGCCGCTCCGCGCCGCTCCCACCACCACCACCCGGCGCTGCCCGACCGAGAAGCCACTGTTGCCCACGCCATCACCGCAGCTTCAACGTCGTGAGGCTGAAGAGCGCGAAGATCACCGCGAGAATGAGAAAACGCGTGATGATCTTCGGTTCGCTCCAGCCGCTCAGCTCGAAGTGATGGTGGAGCGGCGCCATCTTGAAGACGCGCTGGCCGCGCAGCTTGAACGAGCCGACCTGCACGATGACCGAGAGCGCCTCGATCACGAACACGCCGCCGACGATCGGCAGCAGCAGCTCCTGCTTGATCAGAATGGCGACCGTGCCGAGCGCGCCGCCGAGGGCGAGCGAGCCGACGTCGCCCATGAAGAGCTCGGCGGGGTACGAGTTGTACCAGAGGAAGCCGAGGCTCGCGCCGACGAGCGCGCCGCAGAAAATCGTCAGCTCTCCGGCCGGCGGGAAGCGCACGAGCAGCAGGTAGTCGGCGAGCACGGCGTGCCCGGTCACGTAGGCGAGCGCGGTGAACGCCGCAGCCGCCACGCCGAACGTGCTGATGGCGAGGCCGTCGAGGCCGTCGGTCAGATTGACGGCGTTGCTCGCGCCGACGAGGACCAGCACCGTGAAGGCCACGTAGAGCCACCCCAGATCGGGAATCAGGTTCTTGAAGAAGGGGAAGATGAGGCGCGTGTTGTAGAGATTGTTCGCGGCGAACACCATCAGCGTAACGCCGACCGCCAGCGCCACCAGGATCTGCAGCGCCATCTTGTAGCGCGGCCGCAGGCCGTGATGGGAGCGGTGGACGACCTTCAGGTAGTCGTCCGCGAAGCCGATCGCGCCGAAGGCGCACGTCGCGAGCACCGCAATCCAGACGTACGGGTTCGTGAGGTCCGTCCAGAGCAGCGTCGGCACGATCGATGCGGTCAGGATCAGCAGCCCGCCCATCGTCGGCGTCCCCGCCTTGGCGCGGTGCGACTGCGGCCCCTCCTGCCGGATCACCTGGCCGATCTGGAACTCGCGGAGCGTCCGGATCATCCACGGCCCGAGCACGAGGCTGATGACGAGCGCGGTGAGGCTGGCCGCCGCCGTGCGGAACGTGATGTAGCGCACCACGTTCAGCACGCCGAATGTCGGTTCGAGCGGCAGCAGCAGCTCCATCAGCATCAGCTGAACTCCGCGGCGATGGCATCGGCCACGATGTCGGTGCGGGTCCCGCGCGACCCTTTCACGAGCACGAGGTCGCCGGCGCGGATATCCGCCACCACGGCCGGTGCCGCGAGCGCGCTCGTGTCCACGTGACGCACCGCCGATGACGGCATGCCCGCGGCGACGGCCGCGCCGGCCAGCGCACGCGCCGCCTCGCCGCCGATCGCGACGAGGAATCGAAGCCCCGCGGCGGCGGCGGTCCGGCCCGCCTGCCGGTGGAGCGCGACCGACTGATCGCCGAGCTCCAGCATCTCGCCCAGCACCGCGACCTTGCCGGCGATCCGCGTTTCCTTCGCGACGACGTCGAGCGCCCGCGCCAGGGCGGCCGGGCTCGAGTTGTACGAGTCGTCGATGAGGACGATGCTCCCGCGCAGCCGGCGCACGGCGCCGCGCCGGTCCGCGGCCCTCAGACGCCCGGCGGCGGCCACCACGTCATCGAGCGGCACATCGAACTCCAACGCCACCGCCGTCGCCGCCAACACGTTGTCGAGATTCCCGCGCCCGAGCAGCGGCGTGCTCACGACGCGCTCGCCGCCGCGCGTGCACACGCGCGCCTGCATGCCGTCGATGCCTCGGTCGTCGATGTCGGCGGCGCGCACGTCGGCGTTCACCGCCGTCCCGAACGTCACGACCCGGCCGGCAAAGCGCGGCGCCCGCGCCATCACGCGCGGATCGTCGGCGTTACAGACCAGCACATGCGCCGCGCCGGCGCGCTCGAGAATCTCCGCCTTCGCGTCGGCAATCGCCTCGAGCGAGCCGAAGTAGCCGATGTGCGCGTCGCCCACGTTGGTCCAGACGCGCAGCTCGGGCTCCGCGATCGCCACGAGCGTGCTGATCTCACCGGGATGGTTCATGCCCAGTTCCATGACCGCCACGTCGGGCCGCTCGCGCAGCCGCACGAGCGAGAGCGGCAGTCCGATGTGGTTGTTCAGATTCCCCCTGTTCTTCACCACGCGAAAACGTACCGAGAGAAATTCGGCGATGGCTTCCTTCGTGGTCGTCTTGCCCGCGCTTCCCGTGATCGCCACGACGCGCGCGCCGCTTGCCAGACGGACGGCATGCCCGAGCGCCTGCAGTGCCCGCGTCGTGTCGTCGACCTCCACGAGCGCGCGATCGTGGGACGGGCCGTCACGTCGGGGCCCGTGGCCCTCCGCGACGAATCCGCGCGCCACGATGGCGCCGATCGCCCCCTTGCTGAACGCGTCGCCCACGAACGTGTGCGCGTCGAACCGCGGTCCGCGCAGCGCGACGAACAAGTCGCCCGGCTCGAGGGTCCGCGTGTCGATCGCGACGGTGCGCACCTCCAGCTCCGGATCGCCGGCCCGGATTCGGCCGCCAACCGCGTCGGCCACCCATCGCAGCGTGAGGTGCAGCTCGTCACCCAACCCGCAACCTGTCGCGCCGCGCCTGGAGCGCCTCGCGCGCGACCGCGACGTCGTCGAACGGAAGCAACCGCCCGCCGATTTCCTGATACTTCTCGTGCCCCTTGCCGGCGACCAGAATGAGATCCCCTGGCGACGCGTGGTCGACCGCGTAGTGAACCGCGTCGCGGCGATCGACCATCGTCAGCACCTCGACGTCGCGCTGCCGCGTCTCCTGCTCGGCGCCGAGGTTGATCTCGTCGAGGATCCGCTGCGGGTCTTCCGACCGCGGGTTGTCCGTCGTGATCACCACCAGGTCGCTGAGCCGCGCGGCGACCATTCCCATGAGCGGCCGTTTCGTGCGATCGCGATCGCCGCCGGCGCCGAACACCGTGATGAGCCGGCGCGGGGCGAGCGGGCGTGCCATCTCGAGCAGATTCCGCAGCGCGTCGTCGGTGTGCGCGTAGTCGACGATGACGGTGACGTCGTCGTCGGGCGACGAGACGCGCTCGAAGCGGCCCGGGACGCCCGCGAGTGCTGCGATGCCGCGCGCGACCGCGTCGAGCGGCAGGTCGAGCGCCGCCGTCACACTCACGGCGGCGAGGATGTTGTAGACGTTGGGCCGTCCGACGAGCGGGGACGTCACGTGCAGCTCGCCGCGCGGCGTGCGCACGTCGAACGACAGTCCGTCGAGCGACAGCACCAGCGGCCCCGGCGTCACGTCCGCGGAACGATTCACGGCGTACGTCACCGGCCGGCGGACCATCTCGGCAATGGAGGCGCCGCGGGGATCGTCCAGATTCACGGCGGCGGGCGCCTCCGCCGGCAGCAGCTCGAAGAGACGCCGCTTGGCAGCAAAGTAGTCCTCCATGTCCGCATGGAAGTCGAGGTGGTCGCGCGTCAGGTTCGTGAAGACACCCGCCGCAAAGTGAATGCTGTCGGCCCGCCGCAGCGCGAGGGCGTGCGACGACACCTCCATCGCACACGCGCCGGATCCAGCCGTCACCATGTCGTGCAGCAACCCCTGCAGCTCGGGCGCCTCCGGCGTCGTCCGCTCGGCGGCAATCTCACGATCGCCAATCCGGTACATCACCGTGCCCAGCACCCCGCACCTGATTCCCGCCGCCTCGAAGATCGCGTTGACCAGGTAACTCGTCGTCGTCTTGCCGTTCGTGCCGGTGATGCCGACGACGCGCATCTTCCGGCTCGGGTGGTCGAAGAACTCCGCCGCCAGCCGCGCGAGCGCGAGCCGGGCGTCGCGAACCACGATCCACGGCGCCTGCGCCGGCTCCTGCGGCTCGCGCTCGGCCACCACCGCCGCGGCGCCTGCGGCGATCGCCTGCGGCCCGAACACGGCGCCGTCCGTCTTGAGGCCGCGCAACGCCACGAACACCCAGCCCGGCGCCACGCGGCGTGAGTCGTGCGTCACGCCGCGACACGGCACGTCGAGCGCCCTGCTGTCAGACAGCTCGATCCGTTCGTCCGGCGAGCTGGCGCGCGCGAGCGCCTGCAGCAGCTCCCGAACGGTCATGGCCCTCCGCCCGGCGCCGCCGCGGTCGCAACCGGCACGGCGGCCCCCGCATGGCGTTCCAGCCTGAGGGTGGAGACCGCGCCCCGCTCGATCGGGCGTCCGGGGGGAGGATCCTGGTCGACGACGACCCCTGTCCCGTGCACGCGCGCCGCGAGGCCCAGCCGCGCCAGCATGCGCAGCGCGTCGCGCGCACCCAGGCCGCGCAGATCCGGCACGAGCGCCACCGACGACCCGGTGGTGGCGGCACCGCCGAGCGTCACGATCGCGGGCACGGTCGCCGGCGCGAATGCGGGGTCCCCAGCGCGCGGTTCTTGCGCGCTGGGGTGCAATGCGGCCCGCTGGTTCGTGGTGTCGCGGCGCGCGACGATCACCGGCGGCGCGGGATTGATCGACCGCGGCACCCCGTACAGGCGCAGCCCCGCGTCGGCCACTCGCTGGAAAATCGGCGCGGCGACGGTGCCGCCGTACGGCGGAACTTTGTGGGGTGAATCGACGACGACCACGATGGCGAACGCCGGCTGCCGCGACGGGACGAATCCGACGAACGAGACGTTGTAGTCGGAGGTCGAGTAGCGGCCGTTCACGACTTTCTGCGCCGTGCCCGTCTTCCCCGCGATCGTGAAGCCCGCGACCTTCGCGCGGGTGCCTGTCCCGCGCTGGACGACCTGCTCCATCATGTCGGTCAGCACCGCAGCCGTGGCCGGAGACACGGCCCGCCGGATCACCTTGCGCGGCACCACCGCGCGCGAGCTGCCCGCCAGCACCGCGCGCACCACTCTCGGCTCGACGAGCTCGCCGCCGTTGGCCACCGCGCTGAGGGCGGCCGCCATCTGCAGCGGCGTCACGCCCACCTGATATCCCATCGACACCGACGCGAGCGCGCTGTCGGTCAGCCGTTCGGCGCTCCAGACGATGCCGGGGCTCTCGCCGGGGAAGTCGGGCGACGTGCGGCGGCCGAAGCCAAACCGGAGGACGTAGCTCCCCATCCGCTCCGGACCGAGCTTGAGGCCGACCTTCACCGCGCCGACGTTGCTCGATTTGACGATGACGTCGGTGAACGTGAGCAGGCCGTAGTTGTGGCCGCGGTCTTCGTCGATCACGCGCGCGCCGAAACGGATGCGGCCGGGGCTCGTCTCGACGGGGCTCTCGGGCCCGAGCAGCCGGTCCTCGAGCGCCGCGCCCGCGGTGACGATCTTGAACGTCGATCCGGGCTCGTAGAGGTCCTGGACCCCGCGGTTGCGCCGCTCGTTGTCGTCGTGCTCGCGATAGGCGTTCGGATTGAACGTCGGATAATTCGCGAGCGCGAGGATGTCGCCCGTCCGCGGATCCATCACGACCACCGAGCCGCCGGCGGCGCCGGCCGACTCGACGCCCGCCCGCAGCTCGCGCTCCGCGACGTACTGCAGATACTGGTCAATCGTCAGCTCGAGCGTCGCACCGGCGGTCGGCGGCCGCTCGATGCGGCTGAAGGCCTGGCGCCGCGCATCGGTCTGCACGAGGACGGTGCCAGGGCGTCCTTTGATGAGCGTGTCGTAGGTCGCCTCGAGGCCGTTCAGCCCGTCGTTGTCGATGCCGACG
Organism: uncultured Bifidobacteriaceae bacterium; assembly: GCA_964526235.1. Lineage (GTDB taxonomy): Bacteria > Acidobacteriota > Vicinamibacteria > Vicinamibacterales > UBA2999 > MELF01. The sequence continues at coordinate 16,190 of CAZGLC010000031.1, read as the reverse complement.
TACCCGAGCACGTGCGCCGCCAGCTCCTTGTTGGGATAGAAGCGACGGCTCTCCTTCATGAAGCCGATGCCCTCGAGGCCGAGGCCCGCGACGCGCCGCGCCTCGTCGGGCGTCGCCTGCCGCCGGACGTACGCAAACGCGCGCCCGCGGCGAATCCGATCGGCGATCGCCTGCCGCTCGCGCGTCTGACAGGCGTCGAGCGCGTCGCAGAGCGCCGAGGCCGCCGTGTCGGGATCCTCGATGTCGGTGGGGACCGCGTAGATCGAATCGGCGTCCACGCTGTAGGCGAGCACGCGGCCGTTGCGGTCGAGAATCTCGCCGCGCTTGGCGGCCGTTTCGATGGTGCGGAGCTGCTGACGCTCGGCGCGGGCGGTGAGGTCGTCGTGCCGACTCACCTGCAGGTAGACGAGCCGCGCCTCTATCGCCGCGGACCACAGGGCCAGCCCGACAGCGGCCACGACGAGACGGCGCCGGATGGTGGGACGCCACTCGAATGCGGGCTTGTCCGCCATTGGCTGCACCGCCCCTTTCGACTGCTACCGGCGCGCGACGGCCGACGCCGGCGCCGTCGACGGCGGCAGCACGCGCTCGATGACCGCCGCGTCGTCCGGCCCCGGGGCCACCATCTCGAGACGATCGGTCGCCAGGCGCTCGATCCGGACCGGCGATCGGAGCGTCTCGATCTCGAGCCGGAGGTGCCGATTGACCTCGGTCTCCTCCGCGCGCCCGCCCTGCATCTGCTCGAGCCGGTATCCGTGCCGCAGCAGCTCGAAGTGCTGCCACGCCCAGAACAGCACGACGGCCACCAGAAAGACGCCGATGGCCGCCGTCCGCCACATCTCGCGATGCCGGTCGCGGTCGACTTCGCGGACGATCGGGTTGTTCCGGATGTCCTTCTTGATGGCGTACTCGAACGTCTCTGGACTCTTCATGGCTGCCTCTCCGCCGCCCGCAGCTTCGCGCTGCGCGCGCGCGGGTTCCGTTCGATTTCGGCCTCGCTCGGCACGAGAGGCCGCTTCGTGCGGATCGTCAGGCCGATCTCCCCGGCCGCCTGCAGTGACCGCAGCGTGTGCTTCACAATCCGATCCTCGAGCGAGTGAAAGGTGATGACGGCCATCCGTCCGCCCGGCGCCAGCCGGTGCGCCGCGCGCGTCAGAAAGCCGTCGAGCCCTTCGAGCTCGCGGTTCACCCAGATCCGGATCGCCTGGAACGTCCGCGTCGCCGGATCGATCCGCGACGGCCCCCGCCGAGGAATGGCCCGCCGCACCACGTCCGCAAGCTGCCCCGTGGTCCGAATCCCGTCGCCCGACCGCGCGTCGACCAGCGCGCGCGCGATCCGCCGCGCGTAGCGCTCCTCGCCGAACTCGTAGATCACGTCGGCGAGCGTCCGCTCGTCGGCGTGCGCAATCGCCTCGGCCGCCGTCTCGCCGCTCGTGCGATCCATCCGCATGTCGAGCGGCTCATCGCGCCGGAAGCTGAAGCCGCGCCCCGGCGCGTCGAACTGCATCGACGAGACCCCGAGGTCCGCCAGTACCCCGTCCACCGGTCCGATGCCGCGGGCATCGAGCACCTCGTCCAGCCGCCGGTAGTCGCTGTGCACGAGCTCGACGCGCGTTCCATACGCCGCGAGCGCGGCCGACGCCTGCGCGAGCGCGTCGGGATCGCGGTCGAGCCCGATCAACCGGGTGGCGCCCGCCTCGAGCATCGCGCGCGCGTGTCCGCCCGCGCCCACCGTGCAGTCGATGAACAGGCCGCCGCGCGCCGGTGCCAGGTGTTCGACCACCTCCGCGACCATGACCGGCTCGTGCATGACGCAACCAAATCAGATCCCGTGTTCGGCGAGGCCGAGGCCATCGTCGTCGGTCCACGGCTCGCGCTGGAGCTTCTGGAGGAAGCGCTCCTCGTTCCAGACTTCGAGATAGTCGATGCGCCCGAAGACGCGTACGTCGCCGACGATCGCGGCGCTCTCGCGCAGGTGCGCCGGGATGACGACGCGCCCCTGCGCGTCGAGCTCGCCGGTCTGGCCGTAGTAGTTCACGCGATCGAGGAACTTGAGGCGCGACGGGAGATTGGCCGGCATCTGCAGCAGCTTCTGTTCGATCGCGAGCCACGTCGGCAGCGGATAGATCCGGACGCACTCCCCCGTGAGGCTCGTCACGAAGACGTCGGGCCCCTGCTGGTCCTGAATGATCCCCCGAAACATCGTTGGCACCTTCAGCCGGCCCTTCTCGTCGATACGGGCCGTGGAGCTGCCTCTCAGGCCTCTTTTCTCCACTTTGCTCCACAAAAATCCACCCGGATAGTAAGTCTCCGGCGAGAACGATGTCAACCGATAACTCACTCACACATCTGAAGTTACGCCAAACTTTCGCCTGTGTTTCGATAGGGGGTCAGACCCCTGTACGACCCGTCACCAGGGTCTGACCCCTGTACGAGACGACTCAAGGTGGCGTGCTAGGCTGCGAATTCATGCTTCGCGCGGCGCTGATTGGCTTTCCCTCGAGCGGCAAGTCGACCCTGTTTCAGCTCATGACCAGCGTGAAGGAGGCGCCCCGGGGGAAAGGGGACGTCAGCATCGGCATTTCGAAAGTGCCCGACCCGCGCCTCGACGTGTTGACGGCGATGTACAACCCGCAGAAGCGGGTGCCGGCGACCGTTGAATTCACCGATCTGATCGCGCCCGCGCGTACCGGCGCCCAGGCCCTGGTCGACGTCGCCGGCTACAAGAACGCCGACGCCCTTGTCCACGTGGTGCGCGCGTTCGCGAGTCCTGCGGTGCCGCATCCCTCGGGCTCGGTCGATCCGGCGCGCGACGCGCGGGCGATGGACGACGAACTGCTTCTGGCCGACCTCGGCGTCGCCGAGCGCCGGCTCGAGCGCCTCGAGAAGGACATCAAGAAAACCCAGACCCCGGAGCTCAAACTGGAGCGCGATCTGGTGCAGCGGTGCCGCGCAGCGCTCGAAGAGGGCCGGCCGCTGCGCGCGCTGGAGCTGACGGGCGACGACCGCAAGCGGCTGCGCGGATTCCAGTTCCTCTCGGCCAAGCCGCTGCTGCTCGTCATCAATCTGGAGGAGGGCGACGTGGCCTCGATCGGCGCGAGCGTCGACCGGGCGGCGGCGCACACCGGGCTGACGACATTCCTCGCGCGCGCGGCGACGCGGGCGGTGGCGCTCTGCGCGACGATCGAGCTCGAAATCGCGCAGCTCGAGGCCGGCGAGGCAGCGGCGTTCCTGGCCGACCTCGGTCTGGCCGACTCAGGCCTCGACCGGGTGATCCGCGCCACGTACGACCTGCTCGGCTACATGTCGTTCTTCACCGTCGGCGAGGACGAATGCCGCGCCTGGTCGATCGCGCGCGGCACCCACGCGCAGGCCGCCGCGGGCGAGATCCACACCGACATCCAGCGCGGGTTCATCCGCGCCGAGGTGGTGCCGTACGACGCGCTCGTCGCGCGCGGATCGATGACCGCGTGCCGGGAGCATGGAGAGGTGCGGCTCGAAGGCAAGGAGTACGTCATCCAGGACGGAGATATCATCAATTTCCGGTTTGCCACCTGACACGCCTGTCCGCCGCATCGTCGTCGCCGACGCGCAGGTCCCCTTCGTCGAAGGGGGCGCGGAGCTGCACGTCAGGGGGCTCATCGAGCAGCTCCGGCGCCGCGGCTACGACGTGGACAAGGTGGCCGTGCCGTTCCGGCCGCATCCCACATCGGAGCTCCTCGCGCAGGCGGCGGCGTGGCGCCTCCTCGATCTCTCGACGAGCAATGCGCAGCCGGTCGATCTGCTGATCGCCACGCGCTTTCCAAGCTATTTCGCGCGCCACCCGCGCAAGGTCGCCTGGATCATCCATCAGCACCGCGCGGCGTACGAGCTGTGCGGCACACCCTACAGCGACTTCGATCACACGGAGGCCGACGTGGGGCTGCGGCGGCGGCTCATCGAGCTCGATCGCCGCGTCCTCGACGAGTGCCGCCGCGTGTTCGCGAATGCACAGAACACCGCCCGCCGCCTCGAGACGTTCAACGGCGTCACGGCGCAGCCGCTGTACCATCCGCCCCCGCTCGCGGGGCGCCTGCACGGCGGCGAGTACGGCGACTACGTGCTGGTGGTCGGCCGCCTCGAGGCGGTGAAGCGAGCCGGCCTCGCGATTCGCGCGATGCACCATGTGCCGCCGCCGCTTCGCCTCATCGTCGTCGGCGACGGATCGCAGCGCCATGTCGCCGAGCAGGCGGCGGCGGATGCGGGCGTCGCGGACCGCGTGGTGTTCGCGGGCAGTCCTACGGGGGATGCGCTGGTGGAGCTGTACGCCGGGGCGCTCGCCGTCGTCTACACTCCGTTCGACGAAGACTATGGGTACGTGACGCTGGAGGCGTTCCTGAGCGGCAAGCCTGTCGTCACCGCCACCGACTCGGGCGGCACGCTCGAGTTCGTCCGCGACGGTGAGAACGGCTTGATTTGCGCCCCGGAGCCGGATGCCATCGGCGCCGCCGTCGCGTGCCTCGCCGCGGATCGCTCGCTGGCGCGCCGGCTCGGCGAGCGCGGCCGCGCCCGTGCCGAGCAGGTGTCGTGGGACGGTGTCGTGGAGCAGCTGGTTGGCTGACCCATCACTCGTCTCAGTCGTGATCCCCGCGCTCGACGAAGCCGCGACGATTGCGGCCGTCGTGACGCGCCTGCGCGCCGCGGCGCCCTGGCGCGAAGTGCTCGTGGTCGACGACGGGTCGCGGGACGGGACCGCGGACCTGGCGCGGGGCGCCGGCGCCTGCGTGGTCCGCCACCCCTATACAAAGGGCAACGGCGCCGCCGTCAAGAGCGGCGTCCGGCAGGCCGCGGGCGAATTCGTGCTGATCATCGACGGCGACGGCCAGCATCCGCCCGAGGACGCGCTGCGCCTGACCGGGCGGCTGGGTGAATACGACCTGGTCGTCGGGGCGCGGGCGGCGGCGGCCCACGCCTCGATCGGCCGCCGCGCCGGCAATGCGCTGCTCAATGCGCTCGCGAGTTACCTGACGGGCCGCGCGATTCCCGATCTGACCTCCGGCTTTCGCGCGGCGCGGCGCGAGTGCCTCCGGGAGTTCCTTCACCTGCTGCCCAACGGCTTCTCCACGCCGACGACGACCACACTCGCCTTCATCCGGGCGGGGTACAGCGTCGCGTTCGAGCCGGTCGGCACGGCGCCGCGGGTCGGCCGCTCGAAAATCCACTTCACGCGCGACGGCGCGACATTTCTGCTCATCGCGGTGAAGATCGTCACGCTGTTCAGTCCGCTCCGCATCTTCCTGCCGGTCAGTCTCGTGTCGCTCCTCGTCGGGGTGCTGTACGGCGTCTGGAATGCCGTCGCCCATGGCCGCATTCCCAACGGCGCCGTCGTCCTGATTCTGTTTGCGGCACTCGTGTTCCTCGTCGGGCTCGTGTCCGAACAGGTGGCATCGCTCCGCTTCGAACGCGGCTCGGACCGGTGACAGTGATACGACCGATCGTCGTCATCCCGACCTACAACGAGCGCGACAACCTGCCGCTCGTCGTCGAATCGCTGCTGCGCGTGCCCGATCTGCGCATCCTCGTCGTGGACGACGCGTCGCCGGACGGAACGGGCGCGGTCGCAGACGCTCTGGAGCGGAGCATCGGCGGGCGCATGTCGGTGCTGCACCGGACGGGCGTCCGCGGCCTCGGCCGGTCGTACGTCGACGGCATCCGTCGGGCGCTCGGGACCGACGCGACGGCCATCTGTCAGATGGACGCCGATCTCTCGCACAATCCGGCCGACGTGCCGCGCCTGCTGGAGCAGATCGCGGGCGCCGATCTGGTGATCGGTTCGCGCTACGTTGCGGGCGGCCGGATCGAGAACTGGCCGCGGCGGCGCCTGCTCCTGAGCAGCTTTGCGAACCGCTACGTGCGCACGATTACCGGACTCCGCATCCAGGACTGCACGAGCGGGTTCCGCTGCTGGCGCCGGGAGGCGGTCGAGCGCCTGCCGCTCGACCGCATCGCGTCGGACGGCTACGCGTTTCTCGTCGAAACGGTCTGGGAAGCCGCATCGGCCGGCTGCCGGATCGCCGAAGTGCCGATCACCTTCGTGGAGCGGCGGCACGGCGCCTCGAAGCTCTCGACGGGCGCGATCATCGAGTCGGCGGTGCTGCCGTGGCGCCTTGCGCGGCGCGGGTCCGGCCGGTGACGCCGTCGGTTGTCGCCGCAATCCCTTCCGGGCTACGATCGTCCGTCTTCCACATGCAGATGCGCGAGGAGTCCCGGCGGCCCAGTCTGAGTGTCTTCTTTCCCGCCTACAACGACGGCGGGACGATTGCGAGCCTGGTGATCCGCACCGTCCAGATCGCATCGCAGCTCACGGCCGACTTCGAGGTGATCGTCGTCAACGACGGCAGCGTCGACGCCACGCGCGAGATTGCCGACGAGCTCGCGCGCACCTATCCACGCGTGCGCGCGATTCACCACGCACGCAACCTCGGCTACGGCGGGGCGCTGCGCACCGGCTTCGCCGCCGCCACGAAGGACCTGATCGCGTACACCGACGGCGACGCGCAGTACGACCCGGCGGAGCTCGAGGTGCTGTGGAAGCGGCTGACGCCCGACGTCGACGTGGTGAACGGCTACAAGATCAGCCGTGCGGATCCGCTGCACCGCGTCATCATCGGGCGCATCTATCACCACACGGTGAAGTTCCTGTTCCGGCTGCATGTGCGCGACGTTGACTGCGACTTCCGGCTTCTCCGGCGCGACGTGTTCAACCGCGTGAAGCTGGAGCGCGACACGGGCGTCATCTGCCTCGAGATGATGCGCAAGATTCAGGACGCCGGATTCCAGGTCGTGGAAGTCCCCGTCCATCATTACCACCGCACGCACGGGCGCTCGCAGTTCTTCAACTTCCGCCGCGTCTTCTGGACCGGGATCGACGTGCTCAAGCTCTGGGTGCACCTCGTCGTCCTCGGCCGCGGCCGGCAGAACACGCCGGTGCTGTTCCGCAACCCGACCATCGGCCGCGCGGTGCCGCCCGACTCGCTGGAGCGATGACCGCCGTACCCGGGATAGACGACTACCGCGCGTTCTACCGCGACCGCCGCGTCATGATCACCGGCGGCCTCGGCTTCATCGGCAGTACGGTGGCGCACCAGCTCGTGGCGCTCGGCGCCAGGGTGCTCATCGTCGACTCGCTCATCTCCGAGTACGGCGGCAACCTGTTCAACATCGCGGGGATCGAGGATCGCGTCCGCGTCAACATCGCCGACGTGCGGCAGCAGAGCACGATGAACTACCTGGTGCGCGGCCAGGATGTCATCTTCAACCTCGCGGGACAGGTCAGCCACATCGACAGCATGCAGGACCCGTACACCGACCTCGAGATCAACTCGCGGGCGCAGCTGTTCATCCTGGAGGCGTGCCGCCGCTACAATCCGGCCGTGAAGGTCGTCTTCGCGGGCACGCGCCAGGTGTACGGCCGCCCCGACAGCCTGCCGGTGACCGAGCAGCACCTCGTGCGGCCGACCGACATCAACGGCATCAACAAGGCGGCCGGCGAGTCGTACCATCTGCTGTACAACAATGTCTTCGGCGTCCGTGCCTGTTCGCTCCGCCTGACGAACGTGTACGGGCCCCGCCAGCTCATCATGCACAACCGCCAGGGCTTCATCGCGTGGTTCATCCGCCTCGCGCTCGAAGGCCGCGAGATCCAGATCTACGGCGACGGCTCGCAGCGCCGCGACTTCGTGTACGTCGACGACGCGGCCGACGCCTTCCTGCGGGCCGGGGCGGCCGACGCCTCGAACGGCCAGGTCTTCAACGTCGGCGGCCTCGAGCCGGTCGCGCATCGCGATCTCGTCGAGCTGCTGATCTCGGTTGCCGGCAGCGGCCGCTACCGCTTCGTCGACTGGCCGCCCGAAAAGAAGGCGATCGACATCGGCGACTTCTACGCCGACTCGTCGCGCATCCGCGGCACGCTCGGCTGGCAGCCGACCGTGCCGCTCGCCGACGGCTTCCGGCGCACGCTGGCGTACTACCGGGCGCACCTGCCGCACTACGTGCCGTCGGCCGATTCGCCGGTGAGCGCGCTGTGAGGGCCTTCATCACCGGCGGCGCGGGCTTCGTCGGGTCGCATCTGGCCGAACGGCTGCTCGCGGGCGGGCACGAAGTGCGCGTGCTCGACAACCTGTCGACCGGGTCGATCGACAACATCGCGCATCTCAAGGGCGACACGCGCTTCTCCTACGTCATCGACTCGGTCACCAACGAGCCGCTCCTCGCCGAGATGATCGACCACTGCGACGTCGTCTTCCATCTCGCCGCCGCCGTGGGCGTCAAGCTGATCGTCGAGCAGCCGGTGCACACCATCGAGACCAACGTGCACGGCACCGAGGTCGTGCTCACGCACGCGAACAAGAAGAAGAAGCTCGTGGTGATCGCGTCGACCTCCGAGGTGTACGGCAAAAGCGCCGACGTGCCGTTCCGCGAGGGCGCCGACGTGGTGCTCGGGCCGTCGATGAAGCACCGGTGGGCGTACGCGTGCAGCAAGCTGATCGACGAGTTCCTCGCGCTCGCCTACTGGAAGGAGAAGAAGCTGCCGGTCGTGATCGCGCGGCTCTTCAACACCGTGGGGCCGCGGCAGACGGGCCAGTACGGGATGGTGCTGCCGACGTTCGTGCGGCAGGCGCTGGCCGGCCACCCCGTCACCGTCTTCGGCGACGGCACCCAGTCGCGCAGCTTCACCGACGTCAGCGACGTCGTCGAGGCGCTGGTGGCGCTCGCGTCCGAGCCGCGCGCCGTGGGCCAGGTGTTCAACATCGGCAATGTCGGCGAAATTTCGATCCGCGACCTGGCGGCCAAGGTCGTGGCCGCGACCGGAAGCTCCTCCCCGATCGAGTTCATCCCCTACGACCAGGCGTACGAGGCGGGATTCGAGGACATGCCCCGCCGCCTGCCGGATCTCTCCAAATTGAAGGCGTTGATCGGCTACGAGCCCAAGGTCGGACTCGATGAGATCATCGGCAAGGTCATTGATTACTTCCGCAACTCGTGAGGCGTCACATTCGAGAGGGCAGCTACTGATCACGGGCCACTGAGACACCGAGACACGGAGAACTCCCAGCTGTACTTCGCCCTCACAACATGTCTCCGGATCTCTTCGCGGAGTTCGCGCCATTTTCACCGTGGAGCGGAATCGCAGCGGCACTGCTCATTTGGCTCGCCTTTTTCTTTCTCAGGCTTAGCGGCATTCCTCGAGACTCATTCCTTTTTCCAACCTGGTGGTTTCTTTCTTGGAGCGTCCTAATCTTTAGTTCGGATTCTGCTCCCTCACCGATTCATACGAAATATGTACGGCGTCCTCTATCGACTCGTGTATCTCGACGAGATGCCAACGACGCCTGGGTTCAACGAGATTCCGCCGACGGAATAGCCTTCGCAGATCAATGACGGCGGCCCGCGCTCGCGGCCGCCGTTCTCAACATTGTCCGCTCAACACTAGAGCCCCGCTGCAACGGAGGCTTTTTGGTTTGCGGTTCGTGCTCATCTCGTAGGAATGGGATTGACTAATCGTCGGCTCGAGAGCCTTCGCACGACATTCATGAATACGCCTCGGGACACCGAAGCCCACAGAACGCTCGATCATCAGCTGGCACGACTCCAACGATTCTCCTTTGCGCTCGGAAGCGTCGCTACCTTCATAGAATCGCCAAGCTTTCAGGTCATGGCGACTAATGCTCTCTTGGTTCTCGGGAGGTGGGGGACTGGAAAGACTCATTCGCTGTGCGATCTGACGCGTCGACGAATGTCGGAGCGGCTGCCGACCTTGCTCTGTCTCGGCCAGCAGTTGCCAGACACCGAGGATCCGCTGGTTGGCATTTGTCGAATTACCGGCCTGGCAAGCACACCCGAGCGGCTTCTGAGGGCGCTGCAACGCTTAGGAGCGAATGCCAATTGCCGTGCGCTCCTGATCGTGGACGCGATTAACGAGGGCGATCGAACTGCCTGGAAACGCGCGTTGCCCGGCATCCGCCAGCTGCTTGCCGGATATCCGAATGTTGCGACAGCTTCTGGTCTTCACGAGCGAGCTGATTGGCGCGGAGCCTGGCACGACTACCGTCACATCCACAGGAGATTTAAGTTTGGGCTTGGTGGCCTTGGATAGATAGATCACAACTCCGAACACGCCTCGATTCGCCGGAACGCGTTGGAATTCATGCCGTGGGTGCTTTCGAATCATGGCCTGTTCTGGGAGGCCGTGTGGTTCGATCTATTTCCATTGTTCCTGCTGCTGAATACACTGGGATTAGCCTCATCACTTGCAACATTTGCTGACTCTCGCACTAGATGAAGAGCACCCCCGAAGAACTCATTCGACCACATTCAGAGCTGCCGCCGCGGCGATGGCGGACGGCGGACGCCGTCGGAGCATGCCGACGCACGGATCCGGAAATCGCGCGGAGCGAGGTGCCGCGTTGACTTCCGTCCATGTGCTCCCGGACGCGCGAATCGCCACGGGCGGTCCGATTGCGCCTGACCGACTCCGCCGCGAGTCAGCTGCTAGTCAACGCGGGGAGCGGAAGGGCAGCGAGTCGGAGCGCGATTTCCCGGCATGCGGAGCCGGCGGCCCGCCGGACGGCATCGCCGTGGCGGTTCGAAAGGCTCCGAATGAGGCCACTACTCACATCGACTCGGTATCGCCCGAACCGATGCCTGCGGGATTACAATAGGCTTGGATGCGGGTCACAATCCTTGCCGCGCTGATCCTGCTGGCCGCCGCTGCGTCACCGGCGCAGCAGCCCGTACAGCTGCAGTTCCAGGAGGGCCGGGTGACGCTGCGGACGCAGAATGCACCCGTCCGCGCCATTCTCGCAGAGTGGGCGCGCCTGGGCGGCGCCACGGTCGTCAACGGCGACCGCGTCACCGGGCCGCCGCTCACGCTCGAACTGACGGGCGTGCCCGAGCGGCAGGCGCTCGACATCGTGCTGCGCGCGGTGGCCGGCTACATGCTCGCGCCCCGCCGTGCGGGCACGACCGGCGCGTCCGCGTTCGATCGCATCATGATTCTGCCGACGAGCGTCGCGCCGCGGACCCCGCCGCCGGCGCCGGCCGCCGCCGGGCGTCCCTCGCCGATGCCGCGACCCCTGGTGCTCGCTCGTCCTCCAGTGCCGGTGCCTGCGCCAGACACGATCGTGGCGGACGAACCGGCCGACGTCGGACAGCCCGACGATCCCGGCGTGGACCCGGCTGCCGATCAAGTGGCGGCGCCCCTCGCTCCGCAGCCGCGCCCCGGCCCACTCCCACGACAGCTCGTGCGCCCGCCAATGATGCCGCCCGGCGGCGCCGGGCCCGAGCTCGTTCCCGAGCAGCCGGATCCTGAAGACACGACACCCGGCACGCAGCCCGCCGTGGCGCCGACGCCGGGCAATCCCTTCGGCATTCCCGCCGGCTCGTCGACGACGCCCGGCGTGATCTCACCCGCCCCGCGGCCGCAGCAGCCACAGCCACGGCCGTAGCCTGCAACCGCGTACAATAAACAGCACGCACCGTTCACATTTCTCGGTACTCACCTCTCTCTTCGTGTTCACGTTCGTGCCTGTGCTGCGTTCGCATGTCAGAGATTGATCGTTTCAAGGCCGACGATCGTCGCGGCGTCGACACGCTCTATCGCCGTACGCACGGACCCGATGCGGCCGAGGCCAACCGGCTGCGATGGGACTGGCAGCACCGGCGCAATCCGTACAACCCGGGCGGACAGCCCGGCATCTGGGTCGCGCGCGAGGGCCCGACGGTCGTCGGTCACTACCCGACGCTGCCCGTGCGGATGTCGCTCAAGGCGCTCGAGGTCGACGGCGCCTGGGGCACCGGCGCGCTCGTCGCGCCGGAGCGCGACAGCCAGGGACTCGACGAGGCGCTCGTCCGCGCGTGGGATCGCAACACCGGCGCGGTGCTGATGCTCGGCGCGCCCGGCGACGCGCGCCGCCTCCTCGATCGGCTGCACTGGCCGCCCGCCCACGCGCTGCCGTGCCTCGTGAAGCCGCTCACGCGGCGCGCCGTGCGCCTGCCGAACTGGCCGATGCTGCTCAACCGTCTGGTGTCGGCGGTCACGCACCCGGTCATCCGGATCGTGGCGCGCTCGCGGCCGCTCCGCGCCGAGTGCGAGCCGATCCGCCGCTTCGACACCGAGTTCACGCGGCTCTGGGAGCGGTTCGCCCCGAAATTCGACCTCGCGGTCCGGCGCGACGCACCGTACCTGAACTGGCGGTACATCGAGCCGCCGCACGTGCGCTATTCGGTCGTCGCACTGCGGCGGCAAGGCGAGCTGCACGGCTACGCGGTGTACCGTCATCGCCATGAGCCGCTCGGCCGCGTGACCATGCTCGTCGACTTCCTCGTGGACCCGGATGATGTCTCGGGACTCAAGACGCTGCTGCGCTGGGTCGACCGCGCCGCCCGCGCCGAAGACGCCGACAAGGTGCGCTGCTATGTGATGCACGGCCCCTTCCGGCGCGTGCTCCGCCGCAACGGCTACTTCAACGTGAAGTCGTCGCTCGAGGTGAGCGTCAAGATCAACGCCGTTCAGGTACCAAAGGGGTTTTACGACGATACCGACGGATGGCACATCACCTACGGCGATTCGGATCAGGATCACTGATGACACTCACTGAGCAGGTGAACGCCGACATCGCGACCGCGATGAAGGCGAGAGACTCCGCGCGTCTCTCGGCGCTCCGCATGATGAAGGCGGCCATCATGAACAAGGAAGTCGAGAAGGGGCGCACGCTGGACGACCCCGAGGTGGTGCAGGTGGTGACGTCGCTCGTCAAGCAGCGGCGCGACTCGATCGAGCAGTTCTCGAAGGCCGGACGGACCGATCTCGTCGACAAGGAGACCGGTGAAATCACGGTGCTCGGGGCCTACTTGCCGCCCGCCGCCACGCCGGAGGAGATCGACGCCGCCATTGGCGCCGCCATCGCCGACACGGGCGCCTCGTCAGCCAAGGACATCGGCAAGGTGATGAAGGCCGTCATGCCGAAGCTCGCCGGCAAGAATGCGGACGGCCGCGCGGTCAACGAAGCCGTCCGCCGCAAGCTTGGCGCCTAGCTCCCCCGTCTCCTCCTCAGCCACGCTCGCGCGCTCCGCCGCGTCGGCCGGCGCGGCGACGATGACGAGCCGCATTCTGGGCGTCGTGCGCGAGCAGGTGCTCGCGGCGCTGTTTGGCGCCGGCAACGCCATGGACGCCTACAACGTGGCGTACCGCATCCCGAACCTGATGCGCGATCTCTTCGCCGAAGGCGCCATGAGCAGTGCGTTCGTGCCGACGTTCACGCGCCACCTCACCACCGCCGGAAAGGAATCGGCCTGGCGCCTCGCCAACTACGTCATCAACGGCCTGATCGTCATCACGCTGGTGATCGTCGTCCTGGGAGTGGCGTTCGCCGAACCGCTGGTCGAGCTCTTTGCCGGCGCCTATCGAGGCGTCGCGGGCAAGCTCGAGCTCACCGTGTTTCTGACGCGGCTGATGCTGCCGTTCCTGACCTTCGTCGCGCTTGCCGCCGCGTGCATGGGCATGCTCAATTCCCTGCACCGCTTCTTCATCCCTGCCCTCTCGCCGGCCACCTACAACGTCGCGACCATCACCTGTGCGCTGCTGCTCGTGCCGCTCATGCCGGGCCTCGGCCTGGAGCCGATCACCGCGATCGCGTTCGGGACGCTCCTCGGCGGCGTCGCGCAGCTCGCGCTGCAGTGGCCGATCCTGCGGCGCGAGGGGTTCCGCTACCGGCCCGTCCTCGACTGGCATGACGAGGGGCTCCGCCGCGTGCTGGTGCTGATGGGGCCGGGCACGATCGGGCTGGCCGCCACGCAGGTCAACGTCTTCGTGAACACGATACTCGCCACCAGCGAGGGAACGGGCGCCGTGTCGTGGCTCAACTACGCGTTCCGGCTGATGTATCTGCCGATCGGGCTCTTCGGCATCTCGATTGCGGCGGCGACGCTCCCGGCGGTGTCACGCCACGCCGCGCTCGACGACGAGCAGCGCGTGCGGGGCACCGTGGCCGACGGCCTGACGCTGATGCTGATGCTCAACGTGCCGGCGACGGTCGGACTGGTCGTGCTCGCCACGCCGATCGTGCGGGTGATCTTCGAGCGCGCCGCCTTCACGGCGGCCGACACGGCGGCGACGGCCGCGGCGCTCCAGTTCTACGCGATCGGACTGGTCGGCTACTCGATCGTGCGGATAGCGTCGCCGGTCTTTTATGCGCTCGGGCAGAACCGCACGCCGGTGCTCGTCAGCGTGGCGACCGTCCTGGTCAATGCCGCGCTGAACGTCGCGCTCGTGCGGACGATGGGCTACCGCGGGCTGGCGCTCGGTACCTCGATCGCCGCGCTCTTCAACGCGGCGATCCTGATGGTGCTGCTGCGCCGGCGGCTGGATGGCATCGACGGCGGCCGCGTCGCGGGCGCCTTTCTGCGGATCGTCGTCGCCTCCGCCCTCATGGCTGCCGCCGCCATCGCCGCCGATGCCGCGGGCGCGCGATGGCTGCCGGGCGACGCACTGCTCCTGCAGATCGTGCGCCTCGCGCTGGCGATCGGCGTGGCGCTGGCCGTGCTGGCGGCCGCCGCCCACGTCCTGCACATTCGCGAGTTCCGGGCGGGGGTCGCGATCGTGGCGCGCAGGATGCGACGATGAAATTCGCCCTGCATCCGACGGTGCGGCTGCTCGCCTCCACGCATTTCATCGTGGACGGGTTCGGCAACATCTACGCGCCGCTGCTGCCGCTGCTGATTCCGCATCTGCATCTCTCGCTCGCGGCCGCCGGCACGCTGCAGATGTGCTTCCAGCTCGCCAACTCCGTCGCGCAGCTCGGCTTCGGCCACGTCGCCGACCGCTGGCGTCCGCGCGCGCTCGTCGTCGTCGGTCCGATCGTCGCCGTCGTCGGCCTCGCGCTGATCGGGCTGGCGCCCTCGGCGCTCGTCCTCGCCATCATTCTCATCGGCGGCGGCCTGGGCGGGGCCGCGTTTCATCCGCCCGCGGCGGCGCTCGTGCACCGGATGAGCGGCGAGCGCAAGGCGTCTGCGATGTCGTTTCATCTGACCGGCGGCGCGCTCGGATTTGCGCTCGGGCCGGTGGTGTTTGCGCCGTTCGCCGAACGGTTCGGCCTGCACTGGACACCGCTCCTGATGCTGCCGGCGCTCGGCGCGCTGGCGATGCTGCTCCCGCGCGTGCCGCCGATCGCCCTGGCCCGCGACCGCGGCGAGTCCGGCGGCCTGCGCGCGCTGCGGCCGTACCGCCGCCCGCTGACGCTCCTCTATCTGATCGTCGTGCTCCGCACGCTCGCCTCGCTCAGCTTCGCGACGTTCATGCCGGTGATGCTGACGCGGCGCGGCATGTCTGTCTCGGAGGCAGGCACCGCCATGGCCGTGTATCTCGTCGCCAGCAGCGTGGGCGGGTTTCTCGGCGGCCCGGTGGCCGACCGCTGGGGCCCGCGAAACGTCATTCTCTGGTCGCTCGTGGTGTCGGTGCCGTTTCTCGCCGTCGGGCCGCTCCAGACCGGCTGGACGTTCGTCGCCCTCGTGTCGGTCGGCGGCTTTCTGCTGCAGTCGACGCTCCCCGTGAATGTCACCTTTGGCCAGATGATCGCCCCCATCAGCGCCGCGACCGTCTCTTCGCTGATGATGGGCTTCGGCTGGGGGATGGGGGGACTCAGCGTCCCGTTCGTCGGCATGCTGGCGGATCGCATCGGGATCGAACGGGCGCTTGTCGTGATGGCGTTCACCCCGCTCATCGCCGCGCTCTGCGCGGTGCCGCTGCCCCGCGGCAAATTCGGGCACACGCCGGCCCGTGCCGCCGACGTTGGAACGGCTGAGAGTACGGGTACAGATGTTGCTCGATAGGCCGGGGTTGGCACAGACTGAAGTACTGAAGTAATGCGCCGCTATCCCGCCACATCCACGTTTGCATCTTCGTTCGGGCCGGGTCCCCTGACGCCGGCCATCAAGGCGCTGATGGCCGTCAACGTCGCGGCGTTCCTGGTCGCGCTGGTCGTCCCGGCCATGACGGTCTTCCTGGGCCTGCGGCCCGCCGACGTCGTCGAGCGGCTGTACTTCTGGCAGCCGTTCACGTACATGTTCCTGCACGGCGGAATCTTCCACATCCTGTTCAACATGCTGGCGCTCTGGATGTTCGGCGTGGAGCTGGAGCGGATGTGGGGCAGCCG
>CAZGLC010000030.1:0-25876 GCA_964526235.1 uncultured Bifidobacteriaceae bacterium | reverse complement strand
CGATCCCGCCGAGATCGGTCGGCAATGTGCAGGCATCGATTCCTCGATGGAGCCGTTGCTCAATGCGCGCGGCCAGTCTGACGCAATACGCCTGGAAGTTCCGCTACCCCGGCGAACCGCAGGAACCCCCTGTCGAGGAAGCCGAGCAGGCTATCGCCCTCGCTCGTGAGGTCTACGAAGCCGTCGCGTTGCGGCTCCCACCGGAGGCAGAGGTCACGTGAGTCGGTCGGTCGACGCCCACCTGAGCACGCGAGCGGCAGGGTGGCGTGCAAGACGTGCGAGTCGCTCGCGTGCGTTAACGTAAAGGAATCATGGGGTTACGGGAGAGCGATATTGAGATATCGTGTTCGATGGGAGCGTCGGGCTGGCGGCGCTCGCAGCCGGTGCTCCAGATCATTGACAACTCAAGACTTGCGAGCGAGTCTGACTCCGCGGCTGCGCAGCCGCGGCCCCATTGAAGGCAGATCCGGGTGCTGTCAAACGCCACGGACGTCTCCGGACCCGTGGCACAATCCGTTCCGCGGGAGGCGCCCCATGAGCCGAGCGATGAAATTGTCCTATCCACTGACCCTCGTCGCATGCCTCGTGGCGGCAGCCGCCTGCGGTCCGCGCACCGAAGGCCAGATCGGCGGCACCCACGTCACCCTCTTCGAAGGCGCACGCCTCATCACCGGCGAGGGCGGACCCGCCATCGAGAACGCCGCGTTCATCGTCGACGGCAGCAGGTTCAGCCGCGTGGGCCGCCGGGGCGACCTCGACATTCCCGCCGGCGCGGCGCGCGTCGATCTGACTGGCAAAACGGTGATGCCGGCGATGATCGACGTGCACAGCCATCTGGGATTCCTCGACATGGCGGACGCCTCGATGTCGAAGGATCATTTCACGCGCGAGAACCTGACCGATCACCTCGAGCGCTACGCCTATCACGGCTTCGCCGCCGTCTGCAGCTTCGGCACCGACATCGGCGATCTGCCGTTTCAGATGCGCGACGAGGTCATGCCGAACGCCGCGCTGTATCGCACCGTCGGGCGAGGGCTCGCGTATCCGGGGTCAGGTCCGGCCGATCGGTCACGCAACGACGTGCCGTATGCGGTGACGACCGAGGACGACGCGCGCGCCGCGGTGCGCGATCTCGCGCCCCACACGCCCGACTTCGTCAAGATCTGGGTGGACGACAGGAACGGCACGAGGCAGAAGCTGACGCCGCCGCTGTTTCGGGCGGCCGCCGACGAAGCGCGCACGCTCGGGTTCCGCTCGGTCGCGCACGTGTTCGACCTCGCCGACGCCAAGGAGCTCCTCAGGGCGGGCGTCGAAGGCTTCACGCACATGGTGCGGGACCAGCCGGTCGACGACGAGTTTCTGGCGCTGCTCAGGGAACGGCCCGACGTCTGGTTCACCCCCAATCTCGGCGGCATGAACCGGACCCTGCCGGGCGCGGCCGCAAACGCGCGTCCACGGTGGGCGGACGAGCCGATGCTCCATGAAACCATCGCCTCGTCCGTCGTCCAGCGCCGGCTGGAGCAGCTTGCGCGGACGCCGCCGGCGGCGAACCCGGGCCGCGCCTGGGATTTGCAGAACACGAGGACGCTCGAGAACGCGGGCGTTCGGCTGGTGCTCGGAAGCGACGCGGCCGGCGACTCGAACCGATGGATCGGCGTGACCGCGCACATGGAGCTCGAGAACTTCGTGGCCGCCGGCTTCACGCCGGGCGAGGCGATCGTCGCCGCGACGCGCGCGGCGGCGGAAGTGCTGCGGTTGAATCAGCTCGGTACCGTGGCGGCCGGGAAGAGCGCCGACTTCATCGTGCTCGACGCCAATCCGCTCGACAACATCGCCAACACTCGTCGGATCGCGAGCGTCTATCTGAGAGGCCAGCAGGTCGACCGCGCGGCCCTGCGCGCCAGGTGGCAGCGGCCGCCGCCCGTCTCGACGCGATAGCGGCTCAGCTCGAACGCGAGAACATTGCGACCGTCTCGACGTGGGCGGTATTCGGAAAGAGATCGATTCCGGTCAGCCCCTCCAGCTCATACCCGCCGTCGAGCAGCGCGCGCGTGTCGCGGGCGAGCGTCGCCACGTCGCAGGAGACGTACACGATTCGCGCGGGGTGCGCCTGGACGATTCCCGCCAACGCGTCCCTGGATAACCCGGTCCGCGGTGGATCGATGACGAAGGTGATCGCCGGGTCTGCGGCGATGGCTTCACCGCGCCGCGAGACCCGGCCTACGTACGATTGAAGAAATGATACGTACGATTGGAGGAACGACTCGACGCTGCGGTGTTCCACCCGCACGCGCGCCCCGAACGGCTCGGCGTTCTCGCGCAGCGACTGGCCGCTGACCCGATCGCCTTCGACGAGCGTCACCGGCTCGCACCCCGCCGCGGCCAGCGACAAGCCGAACAGCCCGACCCCCGCATACAGATCGACGACAGGCCCGGGCGGCACCAGCGCCGCCACGTGGCGGACGAGCGTCTCGAGCAGGTACCGGTTCCCCTGAAAGAACGCGCGGACGTCGCGCCGCAGCCGCAGCGCCGTCGCCGGATCGCCGGGCCGCACGTGCAGCACGTCGCCGACGACGGGCACGCCCGCCAGCGTCTCGACGCCGGGCCGATCCGCGCGCTCCGCCGACAGCCCCGCCAGCGGACCGGCCGCCGCCAGCGGCGCGAACGTCGCCGCATCGACGCCCGCCTGCAGCTCCAGATGACAGGCGCGCTGGTCGCCGCCGACGTTCTCCGCGAATTCAATGCCGAGGAGTCCCGTCAGACGGTCGCGCGCCAGAACAGATTCGACCGCCGCAATCCAGGCGCCGGTCTCCGGGAGCAGCTGGCCGGTCGCGGCCGCGTCGCACAGCTCGTGCGTCCCCTCACGGAAGAATCCGATCCGCGCGCCCCGGGGGTGCAGCCGCGCACGCATGCGGTACCCGCGCTCGGGTGACGCCAGCACGTCGGGCGCCGCGGCGAGCGGCACGCGCCCGATCCGGCCGAACGCGTCCTGAATGATCTCGCCCTTCAGCCGCCGCTGCCGCTCGTACGCGATGTGCGCGAAGAGGTTCCCGCCGCAGCGCCAGTCGGGCGCCGCGCCGCGGCGGTCGGGCGAGGCGGTCAGCACGCCGACGGCATCGGCGTAGGCGACGCCGCGGCCCACGCGGTCGATCCGGGCGCGCACGCGCTCGCCCGGAATCGCGCCCCGCACCAGGACGACGCGCCCCTCGTGGCGCGCGAGCATCCACCCGCCGGCCGCGGGCTTTTCGATGTCGAGGGTGATTTCCGAGTGAACGTCGAGAGACATCACGAACCACGAAGGCCACGAAGAACACGAATAGCCTAGTGGAATTTCGTGGCCTTCGTGAGCTTCGTGGTTTCTAGTCGAAAGATATCGTCGGCAGCGTGAAGTGTTCCCGCAGCAGGCGGTCGATGCACGCCTGGCGCGACTGCGTGTAGACATCGGGCGCCATGCGCGGCCTGAACGGCGCGAGCTGCTCGTCGGCTTCGGCGCCGAGCCGCTCCAGCAGAGGAGCGTCGCTCGACCGGCGCGCGGCGTCGAGCAGCCGCCCATCCAGCTCCCGCAGCCGTTCGAGCTGCGCCTCGCGGCGCTCGCCGCGCAGGCTCCTGGAGCCGGCGCGCGCGGCGTCGAGCTCGCGCACGATCTCCTCGAGCGTCGAATCGAGCCCCGCCCGCCCGCCCCCGGCACGCAGCGTCGTCAGGCGCGCCACGACGCGCTCGAGGTGCGCGGGAAGCGAGGCGTGCGGGTGGCTCTCGGCGGCCGGCTCGCCCACCGCGCCCACGCCCACGGCGCCAACGCCCACGGCGCGCCGCCACTCGTCGAACACGTCGAGCACGTCGGCCTCGCAGAACTCGATCCGCACCGGCCGCCGGCGCGGCCCCTTCGCGTAATACCGCTCGAAATACCGATCGACGCCGCGGTACACGACCTTCAGCGGAATGCCCCGCGCCGACCAGCTGCACACCTGCTCGAAAGCGGGTCCGACGATGCGGATCAGATGGCCGTCGTTCTTCCGGCAGAGATAGTTTTCGACGTCGCGGCAATACGCCTCGCGGCCGTCGTTCACAGCCAGACGACCTCGCCCGCCGTCACCGTGACCGTGCCGGCGCTCGTCCGCACCACCAGCGCGCCGCTCTCGTCGATGGTTTCCGCGACGCCCTCGGCGGTGCCGCCGGCCGCCTCCCATCGCACGCGCCGCCCGAGCGTCGGCGCCGCGCGCCGGCGCCACGCCGCAATAACCCCGGCGTCGCGGCCGCTCTCGAGATCCGCGTACCGCCGCGCCAGGGCTGCCAGGCACTCCGCCAGCAGCAGCCCGCGATCGACCGCGCGGCCCAGCTCCTCCTCGAGGCTCGTCGCGCGCGCTGCCACGTCGGGCGGATACGCCGCCGGCATCACGTTGATGCCGATGCCGAGAATCACGTACGCGAGTCCATCGGCCGCCTCGGCCAGCACCCCGGCGAGCTTGCGGGCGCCGGCATAGACGTCGTTCGGCCATTTGAGCGCCACGTCGAGGCCTGTCGCCGCCTCGATGCCCTCGGCCACGGCCACGCCCGCGGCAAGGGGCAGCACGCGAACGACGTCGCGCGGCGGCCTCAGCACGGCCGACAGGTAGAGGCCCGCGCCCGCCGGCGATGCCCAGCCGCGCCCCTGCCGTCCGCGCCCCGCCGACTGCGCATGAGCGGCCACCACGCATCCTTCCGGCGCGCCGCGTTCGGCGAGCAACGCGGCCACGTCGTTGGTCGACGAGACCGTCGCGTACCAGAGGATCGGCTGCGCGAACGCGCCGAGGCGATCGGCGGCCCGGACAAGCGGCTCTTCAAACTCAGGGGGCAGGGGGGAGGGGACAGGGGAAAGAACCCCTCGACTACGCTGGCTCAATTTCAAAACTCAGATCTGCCGCGGGCGCCGAGTGCGTCAGCGCGCCAATCGACACCGAGTCGGCCCCCGTCGCGGCCAGCTCCGGCATCCGCGCCAGCGTCACGCCGCCCGAGATCTCGGTCTTGGCCACGCCGCGGCACCGCGTCACCGCCTCGATGATGTCGGGCGTCGACAGATTGTCGAGGAGCACGATGTCCGCGCCGGCCCGCAGCGCCTCGTCCACCTCGTCGAGCGACTGCGCCTCCACTTCGGTCGGCATCTCGCGGTTCGCCTTCCGCATCCGCGCCACGGCCGGCCCGACGCCTCCGGCGAGCCGGACGTGGTTGTCCTTGATGAGAATTCCCTCGTCCAGGCCGCCGCGGTGATTGACGCCGCCGCCGACCCGCACCGCGTACTTCTCGAGCGCCCGCAGCATCGGCGTCGTCTTGCGCGTGTCGAGAACGGTGAGGCGGCCGCCCGCAACCTCCACGAACTGGCGGGTCAGCGTGGCAATGCCCGACAGACGCTGCAGAAAGTTGAGCGCCGTGCGCTCGGCGGTCAGCATCGCGGCCGCGTAGCCCCCAAACTCCGCCACGATGGTCGACGGCTCGCACCAGTCGCCGTCCTCCCGGCGCGTGGTCACGGCGACGGCCGGGTCCATCTGCCGGAACGCCTCGGTGGCCACGCCGAGGCCGGCGAGGACGCAGCGCGACTTCGCCATGAGCACCCCCCGCGCCTTCTGGTCGCGGTCGATCAGTCCTTCGGTCGTCACGTCGCCCCATCCGAAATCCTCGGCGAGCGCGCGGCGGACCAGCTCGCGATAGACACCGGGGTCGAGCGGTTCGAGCGGCGTCTCGGTCACGCCGCCGGCTCCTCGGCGAACGTGAGATCGGCCTCCGCCCGGTCGGCGAAGCTCAGGTCGCGAATGTGCGCGGCGGCCTTCAGATCGTGGGCCGCGGGGGCGAGCGCTTCGAAGGTACGCGGCAGCACGGCGCGGTCGATCACCGCCTTGGTCGGCTTCTTGGCGAGCGCCTTGATGCGGCGCACTTCGGCCAGCGCCGCCTGCGTCTGCGTGAAGATCTCCACCGCCGCCGCGTCGGCGCCGCCAATCGGCGCCAGGACCTCCTCGGGCGTTGGCCAGACTGCCCGGTGTATCGATCCGGGACGCCACCACGACCACACTTCCTCGGTCACGAACGGCAGGAACGGCGCAAACAGCCGCAGCATCGCCGACAGGGCCACGAGCATGGCGCTATTGGCCGAGGCTGCCCCTTCAGGCGTCAGGTCGCCGTAGCGGCGCGCTTTCACGAGCTCCAGGTAGTCGTCGCAGAACGCCCAGAAAAAGCGCTCCGTCCGCTCGAGCACGCGCGCGTAGTCGTACGCCTCGATCTGTGCGGTCGCCTCCTGCACGAGGTGCGAGAGACCCGTCAGCATGCCGCGGTCGAGCGGCTCCGTGATGGGCCCGCGCGGCTCCGCCTGCATCAGGGCAAAACGGGCCGCGTTGAGGATCTTGATCGCGAGCCGCCGGCCCACTTTCATTTCGCCGGCATCGAACATCGTGTCGGTGCCCGGCCGGCCGCTGGCGGCCCAGTACCGCACACCGTCGGACCCGTGCTCCTCCAGGAGGCCCATCGGCGTGACGACGTTCCCTTTCGACTTCGACATCTTCTTGCGATCGGGGTCGGTCACGAACCCCGAGATCGCCGCGTGCGCCCACGGGAGCGAGCCGTGCTCGAGGTGCGACCGCACCACCGTGGAAAACAGCCAGGTGCGGATGATGTCGTGCGCCTGCGGCCGCAGGTCCATCGGGAACACGCGACGGAACAGGTCCTCCTCGTCCAGCCAGCCGCTGACGATCTGCGGCGTGACCGACGAGGTCGCCCAGGTATCCATGATGTCGGGATCGCCGGTGAAGCCTCCAGCCTGGCCGCGCTGGTCCTCACTGTAGCCCTGCGGCACGTCGGTCGACGGATCCACCGGCAGCCGCGCCTCGTCCGGCACGAGCGGCGTCGAATAGTCGGCCGTGCCGTCCTGCCGCAGCGGATACCAGACCGGGAACGGCACGCCGAAAAACCGCTGCCGGCTGATGCACCAGTCGCCGGTCAGACCGTTCACCCAGTTCTCGAACCGGTGGCGCATGTACTCGGGATGCCACTGCAGCTCGCGCCCGCGCGCGATCAGTCCGTCGTGGAAGTCCATCGTCTTGAGGAACCACTGGCGGCTGGTGATGATCTCGAGCGGGCGGTCCCCTTTCTCGTAGAACTTCACCGGATGCGTAATCGGCCGCGGCTCGCCAATGAGGTCGCCCGACTCGCGCAGCAGCTCGACGATGCGCGTGCGCGCCTTGGTGACGGAGAGGCCGGCCAGCTGATCGTAGGCCTGCTGCGCGCGACCGGCCTCGCGCGACTCCCACCCGGGCGCCCCCCACGCGATCGGGCGCAACGTGCCGTTCGGCTGCATCACGCCGCGAACCGGCAGTCCCAGCTCGCGCCACCAGGTGACGTCGGTGATGTCGCCGAACGTGCAGATCATCGCGATGCCGGTCCCCTTGGCGGGATCGGCCAGCGGATGCGGCTTCACCGGCACCGGCACGCCGAAGAGCGGCGTGACGACCTCGGTCCCGAACAGCGGCTGGTAGCGCTCGTCGTCGGGATGCGCGACGAGCGCGACGCACGCGGGGATCAGTTCAGGGCGGGTCGTATCGATTTCAACGGCGGCCGCGCCAGGACGAAGGAAACGGAGGCGATGAAACGCGCCCGGCTGCTCGCGATCTTCGAGCTCCGCCTGCGCCACGGCGGTGCGGAAGTCGACATCCCAGAGCGTCGGCGCCTCCAGCTGGTAGGCCATGCCGCGCGCGAGCAGCCGCAGGAACGCCGCCTGCGAGACGCGCTGCGCCCGGCGGCCGATCGTCGTGTACGTCATGGACCAGTCGACCGACAGGCCCAGGTGGCGCCAGAGCCGCTCGAACGCCTCCTCGTCCTCGCGCGTCAGCTTGAGGCACAGCTCGACGAAGTTGGGCCGCGAGATTGCGATCGGCTGTTTGCCCGGTTTCTCGCCCCTCGACTCCGCTCGGGGCGACCCTGAGCTTGTCGAATGGGTCGGCGGCTGGAAGTGCGCGTCGTACGGGAGCGACGGATCGCAGCGCACGCCGTAGTAGTTCTGCACGCGGCGCTCGGTCGGCAGGCCGTTGTCGTCCCACCCCATCGGGTAGAAGACCGCCTTGCCGCGCATGCGGTGGAAGCGCGCGACCACGTCGGTGTGCGTGTAGGAGAAGACGTGCCCGATGTGCAGCGAGCCGCTGATGGTGGGCGGCGGCGTGTCGATCGAGTACACGCCGGGGCGCGGCGTGGCGCGGTCGAAACGGTAAGTGCCGTCGCGCTCCCAGCGCGCCGTCCATTTCGCTTCAAGCCCTTCGAGGGCGGGCTTCTCCGGGAGGTCGATCGGGTGATCGGGACGGCCGACGTCAGGCATGCGTCTTCCGAATCCGTTCGATTTCTTCTCGGACCAGCCGCTCGGCCACTTCCGACACGATGTCGGCCACCACCGCGCGCACGGCGTCGGGCGACAGGCGCTCGACGATCCGGCGCGTGAGCTCCTCTACCAGCGCGTCGGTGATGCGCGGCTCGGCGTCGCCGGTCACGAGCCGCACCGGCCGTGCGCCGGGCTCGCCTTCCTCGAGCGCGAGCAGGGCGGCAAAGGCATCCGCGACGAGGCTGGAGGCCGCGGCCGCCGCGTCGCTGCCCTCGGGTGAAGCCGCCTCGGTCTTCTCCGTCGCCTGCGGAGGGTCCGCAGCGCGCTTGCTCAGCAGCTGATCGACGCGGTCCAGGTAGTCGTCGACGGGATCGCTCACACCGACCCCACGCGCGTCCGGACGTGCGTCCGGATGAAGTCGACGATCTCCTGCATCGGCGTGCCCGGGAGGAAGATGCCCTGCACGCCCATCTCCGTGAGCCGCGGCACGTCGACGTCCGGAATGATCCCGCCGATGACGACCAGCACGTCGCGCAGCCCCTTGTCCTCGAGCAGCTTCATGATCGCCGGGCAGATGTGCATGTGGGCGCCCGACAGGATCGACAGGCCGATCACGTCGGCATCCTCCTGCAGCGCCGCGGTCACGATCTGCTCCGGCGTCTGCCGGAGGCCCGTATAGATCACTTCCATGCCGGCGTCGCGCAGCGCGCGCGCGATGACGCGGGCGCCGCGGTCGTGGCCGTCGAGGCCCGGCTTGGCGATGACGACGCGGATTCTCGCGCTCATATGACGGGGATCTCTTCGTACTCGCCCCAGACCTCGCGGAGCGCGTCGCACATCTCGCCGATCGTGGTATAGGCCCGCACGGCGTCGAGAAGGAGCGGCATCACGTTCGCGTCGCCGCGGGCCGCCTCCTGCAGCCGCGCCAGCCCGGCGCGCACGGCCGATTCGTCGCGCGCCGCACGCACGCGATCCAGCCGCACGCCCTGCTTCTCGGCGACGGTGTGGTCGATGTAGAGCGTCCCGATCGGCGCCCCCTCAGTTTCGACGAAGTCGTTCACGCCGACGATGACCTTGTCGCCGCGCTCGACGGCCTGCTGGAACCGGTACGCGCTCTCGGCGATTTCCTTCTGGGGGTAGCCGCGCTCGATTGCCTCGACCATCCCGCCCATGGCGTCGATCCGATCGACGTACGCGAGCGCCTCCTCCTCGAGCTCGCGCGTGAGCCGTTCGACGAACCAGGATCCGCCCAATGGATCGACGAGGTCGCCGACGCCTGTTTCGCAGGCGATGATCTGCTGCGTGCGGAGCGCGAGCGTCGCCGCCTCCGCGGTCGGAAGCGCGAGCGCCTCGTCCAGTGAATTGGTGTGCAGCGACTGGGCGCCGCCGAGCACGGCGGCGAGCGCCTGGAGCGCCGTTCGCACCACGTTGTTGTACGGCTGCCGCGCGGTCAGCGAGACGCCTGCGGTCTGCGCGTGGAACCGCATCTGCCACGAGCGCGGGGTGCGCGCGCCGAACCGGTCGCGCATGACGCGCGCCCACATGCGCCGCGCCGCCCGGTACTTGGCCAGCTCCTCGAAGAAGTCGCTGTGCGAGTTGAAGAAGAACGAGATGCGCGGGACGAACGCGTCGACGTCGAGGCCGGCGTCGATCCCGTACTGGACATATTCGATGCCGTCGCGCAGCGTGAAGGCGAGCTCCTGGGCGGCCGTCGCACCCGCCTCGCGGATGTGATAGCCGCTGACCGAGATCGTGTTCCACTTCGGCACCTGCGCCGTGCAGAACGCGAACACGTCGGTCACGAGCCGCATCGACGGTCGCGGCGGATAGATGTACTCCTTCTGCGCGATGAATTCCTTGAGTATGTCGTTCTGGATCGTCCCAGACAGCGTCTGCCAGCTCACCCCCTGCTGCTCGGCGACGACCAGGTACATCGCGAAGATCATCGCGGCCGGCGAGTTGATCGTCATCGACGTGGTGACCGCGCCGAGGTCGATGCCGTCGAAGAGCGCCTCCATGTCGGCGAGCGAGGCGACGTTGACGCCGCACTTACCCACTTCGCCGAGCGAGAGCTCGTGGTCGGGATCGCGCCCCATCAGCGTCGGCAGATCGAAGGCGACGCTCAGCCCGGTGCCGCCGGCGGCGAGCAGCCGCGTGTAGCGCGCGTTGGTCTCTTCCGGCGTCCCGAACCCGGCAAACTGCCGCATCGTCCAGGGCTTGCCGCGGTAGCCGGTCGCGTAAATGCCGCGTGTGTACGGAAAGTCGCCCGGATCGCCGAGGTCGCGCTGGTAGTCGATGCCGGCGACATCGGCAGGCGTGTAGAGCGCCGCAATCGGACGCCCCGACACCGTCGTGAACGGCCCGCGCCGGGTCGAGCGTTCGGCGATGTCCTGCTCGGGCGCCGCGCTCTTCGTCATCGTGTTCATTCTAGCCGGGTCCGAAAGGACCCGGCCTACAATGTAGGCCAGCGCATGGCAGAACACGGCAGCATCTTCCGGGCGATGCTCCAGGAGTTCGACGACGCCGCCCGCCTCCTCCATCTCGATCCCGGCATCTGGAAAATCCTCACCCACCCGAAGCGGCAGATCATCGTCTCGTGTCCGGTGCTGATGGACAACGGCGAGATCGAGGTGTTCACCGGCTATCGCGTGCAGTACAGCATGTCGCTCGGTCCGGCGAAGGGCGGCATCCGCTATCACCCCGACGTCACGCTCGACGAGGTGACGGCGCTCGCCGCGTGGATGACGTGGAAGTGCGCGGTCGCGCACATTCCCTTCGGCGGCGGCAAGGGAGGCATCGTCTGCGACCCGACGCGCATGTCGCGCCGCGAGCTCGAGGCGCTCACGCGCCGCTACGTCGCCGAGATCATCGACGCCATCGGCCCCGAGAAGGACGTGCCGGCGCCGGACGTCAACACGAACGATCAGGTGATGGCGTGGGTGATGGACACCTACAGCATGCACGTCGGCCACACGTCGACGGCGGTCGTCACCGGCAAGCCGATCGAGCTGGGCGGATCGCTGGGACGCCGCGAGGCAACCGGGCGAGGCGTGATGATCGTGGCGCGTGAGGCGGCCGCGCACCTCGGGTTCGACATCAAGGGCGCCACCGTGGCCGTTCAGGGATTTGGCAACGTCGGCTCCGTCTCGGCCGACCTGCTGGCGCAGGCGGGCGCGAAGGTCGTGGGCGTCACCGACGGGAAAGGCGGCGTCTACAACGCGAAGGGGCTCGACATCCCGACGCTGATGGACCACGCCGTGGCGCAGAAGACCGTCGACGGCTTCCCCGGCGGCGAGCCGCTCACCAACGAGCAGCTCTTCGCGCTGGACACCGACGTGCTCATTCCCGCCGCGCTCGAAAATCAGATCACCATCGAGAACGCATCGGGCATCAGGGCGCGCATCGTCGTCGAGGCGGCCAACGGGCCGGTCACGCCAGAGGCGAACAACCTCCTCCACGAGCGCGGCGTCTTCGTGGTGCCCGACATCCTCGCCAACTCCGGCGGCGTCACCGTGTCGTATTTCGAGTGGGTGCAGGACCGCTACGGCTACTTCTGGGAAGAGAGCGACGTGAACACGCGGCTCGAAAAGAAGATGGACGAGGCGTTCCACGACGTGCTGCAGACGTCGCTGAAGTACAAGGTCGACATGCGCACGGCGGCGTACGTCGTCGCCATCTCGCGCGTCGCGACCGTCACGCAGCTGCGCGGGATGTACGCCTGAAACTCCGTACGGAGTGTCGGGCTTCAGCCGGACCGACGGTGCTGGCGATACAATGCCGGCCACTGTGGCGGTGGTTGTTCGTCCTCTGCGTCCCGATGAAGTGCGCCTCTATCTTGAGATTGTCGCTCGCGCCATCCGCGGGCTCGCGGCGCGCCACTACCCGCCGGACGCCATCGCCGGCTGGATCCCGTCGATCACCGATCAGACTCTGCACGACCTGATGGTGAACGCCGACCATGAAATCCGACTTCTGGCGGAGCTGAATGGCACGCCCGTCGGCATCGGCGCACTGGTCGTTGCCAGTTCTGAACTGCGGGCCTGCTACGTGCTCCCAGAGGCCGCGCGACGTGGCTGCGGCACTGCGCTGGTTGGCGAAATCGAGCGCCTCGCACGGGACAACGGGCTCGCTCGCCTTGAACTAGCGGCCTCGCTGAATGCCGAGGCCTTTTACCTGTCACTCGGATACCGCGTTCGCGACCGAGGGGAAGTGACGCTCCCGAATCAGCATCTGCTGGCGTGCGTGTGGATGGAAAAAGATCTGTAGCGGAGTAGTATCCTGAAAGAGACTAGCGCAGGGCATATGGGAGAGGTTCGCGCGAAACTCCTGCTCGAAAACGGGGCCGACCGCGCGCTTGCCGACGCCGGGCACCTCGACGACGCGCGCGTCCGGCGCATCGAGGTGGACGCCCTGGTCGACACGGGCGCCGTCATGACGCTGCTGCCACAAGATGTCGTCGAAGCGCTCGGCCTGCCGCTCGACGGCAACATCATCGTCACTTTAGCCAATGACGAAAAAATCGAGCTTCCCCGCGCCCGGCTTCTGTCGCTCGCGATTGGTGACCGACAGATGGATACCGACTGTCTGGTGGGGCCGCCACGTTGCGAACCGCTGGTCGGCCAGCTCGTCCTCGAACGGCTCGATCTGATTATCGATCCTGTGCGGCGCACCATCTCGCCGCGCCCGGAATCCCCGTTCCTTCCGTTAGTAAAACTAAAGTAGTCGCCGAGCCCTGCGCGCGTTCAGCAAGAACAAGAGCGCGCCCGCGGCGAGCCCCACCAGACCGCCAAGCAACTGCGCCCGCGTCGCGCCCGCCAGGATGACCAGCGACACCGCGATGGCCAGGAGCGGGACGAGCGGTCCGCCGGGACTGACGAACGGCGCAGGACTCGTCGCGGCAGCGGGCACGTACCGCAGGCGCAGCGCGGCAGCGCACGTGCCGGTATAGATGACGAGCCGCGCAACGCCGCTGGCGAGCGCGAGCACGACGAACGACCCCGACAGCGCGAGGCCCAGGATCACGGCGGTCATGCACAGGATGGCGTTCGACGGCGTCCGGTAGTGCGGATGAACCTTTGCAATCCACCGCGGCAGATCGCCGTTCTCGGCCATTGCGAAGAGCATGCGCGAGCCGGTCAGCACCGACCCGAAGCTGTTGCCCGTCATCGACACCACCGCGCCGGCGCTCATGAGCAGCGCGCCACCGGCCCCCATGAACACGGCCGCCGCGTCGGCCAGCGGCGTGCTCGACGCGGCCAGCGCCGGGAGCGTCCCCGCCGCCACGACGTGCGCGAGCGTCATCACCGCGGTCACCGCGAGGATCGTCGCCACGAGCGCGAACGGCACGTGCCGGCGCGGATCGGTCGCCTCGCCCGCCGGCACGCCGATGACGTCGTAGCCGCCGAACGCGAACACGAGCAGCAGCGCCGCCGCCGACGCCTGCTCCGCCGTGACCGGGCCGGAGGGGACCAGCGCGCCGGCATCGACGAACCAGACGCCCACGGCAATGAACACCGCCAGCGGGAGGAGCTTGGCCATCGTCAGCAGGTTGACGACGACCGCGCTCAGGCGGATGCCGAGCAGATTGATCCAGCCGATGGCGAGCGTGACAGCCACGATCACGGCCGCCCGGCCGAGGCCACTGGTCGCAAACGGCCAGTAGAACCCGAGCGCGAGCGCAATCCCGTTGGCGATGCCGGCCTGGCTCGTGATGCGGGCGATCCACTGCATCCAGCCGATTTCGAACGCCACGAAGCGCCCGAATGCCGCACGCGCGTAGAGGTACGAACCGCCCGTCTGCTCGAAGCGGCTGCCGAGCTCGGCAAAGCAGAGCGCGACGAGGAGTGACGCCGCGCCGACGGCGAGAAACGCCATCGGCCCCCAGCCGCCCACCTGCGCCGCCACCTGCGACGGGAGCAGGAACACCGCGCTGCCGATGACCTGATTGATGCCGATCGCGGTGAGGTCCCACTTGCCGAGGGCGCGGCGAAGCGTCGCGGTGGGTGGCGACGCTTCGGATGTCTGAAGGTTCACGACGCGCGGGGCGTCAGGAGCCGATGCGGATCGGCACCAGCTCCTTCGCGTCGCCGGTGGCGCCCTTGGCGGTGATCTCGATGACGTACTCGCCGATGGCCATCGACGAGAGCCCCATGTCGATCTGGTGCGTGCCGCCGGTCTTGGCCGGCGCCACGGGGACGTCAGCCATCTTGTCGCCGTTCCGGTTGAGGAGCGCGGCGGCCGGCGTCGCCGTGCCGTAGACGTCGAAGCGGATGAGGAGCCGCTCGGTGCGCGAGAACTCGCGGGAGGCGACCGGCACCGCCACCGCGTCGGCGGCCAGCGTCTGGAAGTCGCGCGCCGTCCTCGCCCGGTGGACGCGCGGCGTGCTCAGCGCCGCGTCGGGGGTCGTCAGATCGGGCACCGTGATGCGGCGGATTTCGCTGTCGAGCACGCCGCCGCCCGCCGCCGCTTCGACCGACAGCCGCAGCTCGAGCTCACCCGGCGGCGCATCGAAGACGAGCCGCTGCGGGCCGGCGGCCGGCGGGGCCGCGGGCGTCGCCGGCGGGGCCGTCGAGGCGAGGGCGGCATCGGGCGCGCGCCCGCGGAACACGAGATCGCCGTTCATCTGCGCCGCGATCACAGACACGCGGCCCGGCTGCGGCAGGTCGCGCCGGGCGCCGGGCACCGCCGCCAGCGGCTCCCAGATCAGCGTGACGCGCGTCTTGCCGCCGTCGGCGCGCGCGGTCCCGAGCCAGGTGCGCACGTACTTGCCCGCCTGCACCGACGTGGCAATCGAGGCGAGCGCCTGCTGCACCGGCTTTGGCGTCTCGGGAACGATCGTCGTGGCGCGCACAGCCTCCTCGGCCGTGAGCGCCCAGTACCCCTTGCGCGCGCGCAGGTCGACGCCGCGGCGCCGCACGCGCACGCGGATCTCGTGGAACTTGCCGTCGTTGGGCGACTGCGTCGAGTTGTAGCCGAGCAGATAGTAGTAGCTGGAGTCGCGGACGATCTGCGCGAGGCCGGGGCCCAGATCGTTGCGGTTGACGATCGCGCGGCCGTCGGTCTCGTCGGCCAGCGACCGGAGCGTGTCTTGCGTCATCTGCAGCGACCGCGAGTCCTGCCGCGGCCCGACGGCTTCGTCGATGCCGTACTCGAACGGCGTCAGCCCGCGCGGATCCACCGAGTAGATGGCGGTGTTGTTGCGGTTGGCCGCGGTAAACACGTCACGCAGCTGCGAGTACAGATCGGACTGCGCAAAAAAGGCATACGTGTCTTCGCGCGGGTTGTTCTCGCCGGCCAGCGGGCTGGGCGGACCGCCGACCTGCCCGAGCCGCCCGAGCGAGGCATCCGAGGTGCGAAGCTGCGGCGGGAGCATCGCCGTGAGCCCCTCGCTCACGTAGATGATCGCCTTGCGTCCCTCGCGCAGGCCGCCGAGCCGCGTGGCGAGGCCGCGCAGCGCGGTCATGACCACCTGGTTGCGGATCTGCTCCACCACTTCCGACGGCGCGCGCGCGTACTGCTGCTCGAACGTGTTGCGCGGCTCGTAGTTGAACTTGCGCCCCTCGAACCGCTCGATCGCGCTCACGACCGACGCCATGTTCCGCGTGAACGAGATGCCGTCGACCGGCGTCAGCGGATACATGAGGCCGACGATGTCGTTGGGCCTGAGCTGCGTCTGGACGAAGCGGATGAGCGGCTCTTTCACGGAGAGCGAGTTGCCGAGCCGCACGTGGTAGTCGTCGAAAAAGATCACGAACACGCGGACGTCGTCTCGCGAGATCTCGATCTCCTCGTCGATGCGGTTGCGCAGCTCGCGCGGCGGCGGGTCGCCGGGACGCGGGTTGCCGTCGATGCGGATCAGGCGGAACTGCTCGACCGTCTGCGGGCGGCCGTCTTCGAGCACTTCGAAATCGGCCTGTGTGAGGTCGATGATCGGCTGGCCCTTGGCGTCGTGCGCGATCACGTCGACGCGCACGAAGTTGACGCCCGCGCGGAAGGTCGGCTGCTGCGGCGCGTCGCCCTGCGGGGGCGGCGCGGCGTCGCCGGCTTGCTGCGCGCCCGCCGCCGGCGCGGCGCCGGAGGGCTGCTGCTGGCTGGACTGTGCGGAGAGCGGACGGTCCGTGCCGATCTCCGCCCAGGCCCCTATCAGGGCCAGCGTGGCGGACAGAAGAAGTGCGGTCGGCGTGCGGCTCATAACGGTCGTGCTCCGCTTTTCGGGATAATACCACCCTACGCCTGAGGCGCAGCTGAGCGAAAGCAAAATCGACACCGATATGGGACGTGGACTGACGACGTTGAGCGAAGACGAGGCGTTGTTTCGCGACAGCGTCTACGAGTTTGCCGACCGCGAAATCCGGCCGCACGTGCGCGAAATGGACGAGCAGGCGCACATCCCCCGGCAGCTCATCGACCGGCTGTTCGCGCTCGGCGTCATGGGCATCGAGGTGCCCGAGCCGCAGGGCGGCGCCGGCGGCGAGTTCTTTCACGCCGTGCTCGCCGTGGAGGCGCTCTCGCGCGTCGATCCGTCCATCGGCGTCCTGGTCGACGTCCAGAACACGCTCGTCATCAACGCGCTGCTCCGCTGGGGCAGCGACGACGTGAAAGCGCGCTACCTGCCGAAGCTGGCGGGCGGCAGCATCGGCGCGTACGCGCTGTCCGAAGCCGGATCCGGCAGCGACGCCTTCGCGCTCACGACGCGCGCATCCGAAAGCGGCGACGGCTACGTCCTGACGGGGCGCAAGCTCTGGATCACCAACGCCGCCGAAGCCGATCTCTTCATCGTCTTTGCGACGGTGAATCCCGACGCCGGGCACCGCGGCATCACCGCATTCCTCGTCGAGCGCGCGTTCGGCGGCTTCACCGTCGGCCGCAAGGAGGACAAGCTCGGGATCCGCGCCAGCAGCACGTGCGAGCTGCTGCTCGAGGAGTGCCGCGTGCCGCGCGCCAACGTGCTGGGCGAGGCCGGCAAGGGCTACCGCGTGGCGATCGAGACGCTCAACGAGGGGCGCATCGGCATCGGCGCGCAGATGGTGGGGCTGGCGCAGGGTGCGCTCGATCACGCGGTGCGCTACACGCGCGAGCGGCGGCAGTTCGCCAAGCCGATCGCCGAGTTTCAGGGCGTACAGTTCCAGATCGCCCGCGCGGCCACCGACCTCGAGGCGGCGCGCCTCATGGTGTACAACGCGGCGCGCCTCCGCGACGCGCGGCAGCCGTTCCTGAAGGAAGCGGCGATGTGCAAGCTGTTCTCGTCGGAAATGGCCGAGCGCGTCACCTCGCTGGCCGTCAATCTGTTCGGCGGCTACGGCTTCGTGAAGGACTATCCGGTCGAAAAGCTGTACCGCGACGCGAAGATCGGCCAGATCTACGAGGGGACGTCCAACCTGCAGTTGCAGACCATCGCCCGGCAGATCCTCGCGTGACCGCGACGCATGCTGGACATCCTGCGGCTCACCGTTCGCAGTACGGCGGGTAGCGGCTGGGAGCACGCCCTGAAGGAGGCGCTCCGGCAGATTGACGGCGTGGTGGGGGTGACCGCGTCGTACAAGACGAGCCTCATCGGCATCACCTTCGACGCGAGCAAGGTGTCGCCTGGCGCGCTCCGGGCGCGCGTCGAGTCCCTCGGCTACGACGTGGACAGGATCAACTGAGGATCAGTTCAGCGTCCAGAGCGCGAGCGTCGACGCGTCCTTGACGAAGATCCGGTTGCCGGAAATCGCCGGCTGCGCCCAGGTGGAGTACATCTCCTCGGGGGCCACCCGGTAGCGCTTGATCGGCTCGAACCCGGTGCGGCTCGCGCGGAAGGTCACGAGCTCGCCGTCGTTCTCGAGGCTGAAGATGACGTCGCCGGCGCGCGCAACGGACACGTTGGCAGCCTGCCGTCCGTCCGAGGCCCACAGCGTCTTCCCGGTCTTCATGTCGACCGCGTAGTACTGGCCCATGTTCCGCTGGGTCATGCCGAACATCACGTCGCCGTCGAGCACCGTGTTGCTCAACCGGTTGGGTGAGTCGTCGCTGGTCCATGCCTCCTCCGCGACCCACGTGTTGTCGCGCCGGGCGATGGTCACCGCGCGCATCGGGCCATTGTTGTTCCAGACGACGACGGACTGGCCGACGCGCAGCGGCGTAATCGAATTGGTGAAATTCGAGCTGGCGAACGGCCGCTCCCACAGCAGCGTGCCCGTGCCGGCGTCGATTCCGACGAGCTTCGTCTGCGTGATCGTGACGAGCTGCCGGACGCCGCCGAAGTCCGCCAGGATCGGCGAGCCGTAGCCCGGGCCGTCACCCGCCCAGCTCCACTTCTCCGCGCCGGTGTCGAGATCGAACGCGGTCAGCGCGCCCTTGTCGTGGCCGCCGACGTGGAAGATGACCAGGCCGCGATCGACGACGGGCGAGAAGGAATGTGACGTGTACATCGGCAGCGGCATCGAGCCCGGCTTCTGCCAGAGCTGCTTGCCGGTCGCGGCGTCATAGGCGGTCACGGCGCCGGTCATCCCGATCGAGTAGAGCCGGCCATTGAAGAACACCGGCGTCGACTTGGGGCCGGGGCCGTGCGCCTTGGCGGCGCTGCTCATCTCGAACGTCGCCGGATAGGCGGTCCGCCAGAGCACCTTCCCGCTGGCGGCATCGATCGCGCTCATCACCTCCTCGTCACCCTGCCGCGCGAACGCGTAGACGCGGTTGCCGACGACGATCGGCGTGGCGTAGCCGAGGCCGACCTCGACCTTCCAGCGCTGTGTGAGCTGCTCGGGCCACGCGGCCGGCGCCGTGAAGCCGGTGATCACACCGTCGCGGTTCGGACCGCGCCACTGCGTCACATCGGTTCCACCCTGCCGGGCTTCGTACACGCTGGTCAGGCCGACGATCAGTCCGATCAGAATCGCTGCTCGACGCATAGCTCCCACGTCCTCCTGCTACCGCCTACCGCCTACCGCCTACCGACTACCGACTACCAGCTATGTTGTAGGCCGTAAGAATACCTTGATTTCGGATGTACAGCCGTCCCCCGCTCACTACCGGATGCGCCCACGACGGCCACCCCTGGTCCGCAATCGTGAACCGCCCCTTCTCCCGGTACGCGGCCGGCGTCGCCTCAGCCAGGCCGACGACATTGTCTTCACTCAAGAGATAGAGGTGTCCGTCGGCATACGCGATCGATCCCTTGCCGACGCTGCGATGCCGCCACATGACCTTGCCGGTCGCAAACTCGAGGCACGTCAGAATCGCGTTGCTGAACCCGTACAGAAACCCGTTGACGAGCACGATGCCGCCGTGATGGTTCTGCATCTCACCGGTGAAATAGGCTTCCTGCGCGCGCACGTCACCGCCTTCGGCGCGCAGCGATAGTAGCGCCCCGCCGACGCCGTAGTTCGAGCTGTAGAACACCTTGTTCTCGTGAAAGATCGGCGTCGTGATGTTCGCGGTATTGTTGGCGACGCGCTCGTAGCGCCACATCAGCTTGCCGTCGCTCGCGCGCACGCCGACGCCGGCCTCGCCCGTCATCGTCATGATGGTACGGACGCCCTGGACATCGGCGGCGATCGGCGACGAATACCCCGCCTCGTCGCTCAGCTCCTTGGCGGTCCAGACCGTCTTCCCCGTCATCTTGTCGAGCGCCGCCATCCCCGCGCCGCGGCCGCCGGGCGTGACGATCACGTGGTTGCCGTCGACGAGGGGCGATTCGCTGATGAGCCATCCGATGTTGCGGCCCCCGAAGTCCTGCAGGATGTTCCGCAGCCAGACGACGGCCCCGTCCTGCACGCGCAGGCAGGCGAGGTCGCCGTTTTCGGTGAGGACGTACACGCGGTCGCCGTCCACGGACGGCGTCCCGCGCGCCCCGGGCCCCATATAGTTGTCGACCGCGCGGCCGATCGGCCGCATCCACACGACCTTGCCGTCCGCCCGGTTCAGCGCGGTGATCACGCTTTGCGTCTTTTGCATGCCCTGCACGAAGACGCGATCGCCGCTCACGGCCATCGATCCGAAGCCGGCGCCCAGGTTCGCCGCCGACCAGACGCGCGCCGGTCCCGCCGCCGGCCACTGCTGCAGCAGACCAGTCTCAGGAGAAATCCCCGAGCGCGCCGGTCCCCGCCACTGCGGCCAGTCAGTCCCCTGTGCGCCGAGCGCCGCGGCGCACAGGAGCATCGCGACGCTCGTCGGCGCGAGATATTGACGAACGGGGTTCAAAACCCCACCCCCACGCCGATGCCGAACGTGCGCGGCGCGCCCGGCTCGCCGATGAACCCCGACGGCGCCAGCCGCGGATCGAAGGCGAAGGCGACGGGCACGTAGCGCGTATCGAACGCGTTGCGCACCCACGCCTCCGCGACGAGCTGCCGGATCCGCGCGCCGGCGCGGACGTTCGCCAGCGAATACGCGTCCTGGCCCGCGCGGTTGAGATCGTCGTACGTGAACGCGCCGTACAAGGTCACCTCGGCGCGGGCGTACACCGTCGTGTCGCCGCGCACGGCGCGCGACACGGCGCCTCCGAACGTCGCCGTGTAGTCGGGCGTGTTCGGGATCTGGTTGCCGGCGACGACCACGCCGCTCGACACGCTCCGCGCCTTGAAGGTGGCGTCGGTGAATCCAATCGCGCTGAACAGATCGACACCTTGGCGCACGCGCGCGTTCACCTCGAACTCGGCGCCCTGGCTTGCGGCGCGGCCGACGTTGGCGATGAAGAACTGCGCCGGCACGAGCGGATCCGGGAGGTTGAGCTGCAGGTCGTCCCAGTCGATCCGGAACACCGCGGCATTGGCCGTCACGCGGCCGCCCATCCACGCCGTCTTGACGCCGCCCTCCACGTTCCACGTCTGCTCTTCGCCGTACGCCTCGAACCCCACCGGCGATGCCGGATTGAACCCGCCCGCCTTGAAGCCGCGCGCGACCGCCGCATACACCATCCGGTTCGGCTGCAGCCGGTAGGCCACCGCCACCTGCGGCGAGACGTTCGAGAAGCTCTCCTCCGGCTCCACGAGCCGGCCGGGCGCGATGGCGGGGGCGAAAAAGGTGTTGAGCGATGCGTCCTTGCTTTCGTGGTCGAACCGCGCGCCGAGGGTCACGTCCAGGTTGTCGACGAAGGTCGCCGTGCCCTGGCCGTACAGGCCGAGGCCGATGTCGTCGAGCGCCGCCTGCGGCGCATGCTGGCTGACCGGCAGCGGCAGCAGCGGCGACAGCACGAACGGCGAGAACCGGTTCACCGCATCCTGCTCGTAGTTCTGGGTGAAGACGAACACGCCCGCCTGCCACTTGAGCGGCACCCCCTCGAGGATCCGGTGCGCCGCGTTCGCCCCCGAGGCGGCCCGCACCTCCTGGGTGAACTGAAACGCATTCTCGGTGTTCCGCCGCCGCAGCAGCGGCAGCCGCGTGTAGTCGAGATCCGTTTCGTCGTCCGTCTTCCAGTTGACGAATCCGGTGGTCGACGACAGCGTGACGCTGTTCCCTACCCGCCGCACGAGCACCGTCGAGGCCACGAGGTCGCGGTGGGTGAACCCCTCGAAGTCGCGTGCCACCTCGAAGGGATTGCTCCGAATCGCGCCAAGGTCGTTCAGCGCGTAGTCGCCGTCACGTGCGCGCTCCCCCGTCACGATGACCCGCGTCTCCCAGAGCGGCGACAACGCCCAGAGGAGCTGTCCCTTGCCGGTGAACGCCGAGCGGCTGTCGACGTCGTTGCCGGTGACGACGTTCCGCGTGAAGCCGTCGCGGCGCCCGTACGCGACCGTGCCGCTGAAGCCGGCGCGGCCGGCCGCCAGCGGGCCGGAGACGCTGAGGCCGAGGTTGCGCGAGTCGAAGTTCGAGAGCGGCGCCGCCAGAGAGTAGCTCCAGTCGGTCAGCGACGGCCGCGCGCTGGTCACGTTGATGACCCCGGCCAGCGTGTTGCGGCCGAACAGCGCGCTCTGCGGCCCGCGAACGAACTCGACCTGCTCGACGTCGAGGAGGTCGAGGCTCGACGTGTTCGAGTGGAGCTGCGGCACGCCGTCGAAAAACGTGGTGATCGCCGGATTCGCCGGGCTCGACCCGACGCCGCGGAAGCGAGGGTTGCTCAGCTTCCGCGCGGTGAAATCGGTGAACTGCACGTTGGGCGCGAAGATCGCCGCGTCGCGCAGAATGGTGACGCCGGCGGCCGACAGCGTCTCGCGACCGACGGCGGTGACGCTGACCGGCAGCGTCTGCGCGTCGGCCGGCTCCTTCTGGGCCGTCACGATCACCGTGGGAAGCTGGATGGGAGGCACCTGGCCCGCCTGGGCGCGCGCCCCGGACGGTATCGAGAGCAGCGCGAGAAGAATGATTGCAAATCGACGCATGCGCGCCATTATGCGCCGAGGGGGCTCACGTAAGCACGCCGCCCCGTGTTGAGCGTATATTGAGTGCCATGTCGAAGAAGCTGTGTCTCGGCGCTGCCCTGCTCGCAGCGGTCTCCGTGTCGTTGACGGCCCAGGGGCCGCGTCGCGTCGCGGTCGGCGACTGGCCCGATATGCGCGGGCCGAATCGCGACGGCGTCTCCCGCGAGACCGGCCTCATCGACCGCTGGATGCTCAACGGCGAGAACTTCCTGTGGCGCGCCCCCTACGGCGGCCGCTCGGCGCCGATCGTGATGGGCAACCGCGTCTACGTGCAGAATCCCGCCGGCCGCGGCGAGAACCTGCAGGAGCGCGTGATGGCGCTCGACGCCGACAGCGGCAAGGTGATCTGGGAGTACCGCTTCAATCTCTTCCAGAGCGACGTGCCGGCACACCGCATCGGCTGGGCGTCGCCGGCCGCCGACCCGGAGACCGGCTCCCTCTACGTGCTCAGCGGCGGCGCCGAGGTCATGGCGCTCAGCCGCGACGGCAAGCGGCTCTGGTCGCGCTCGTTCGGCGAGGAGTTCGCCGCGTTCACCACGCACGGCGGCCGGACGATGTCGCCGGTCGTCGAGGGCGACCTGGTGATCGTGAGCGCCGCGGTCTCGAACTGGGGCGCCGCGGCGGCGCGGTCGCACCGGATCCTGGCGCTCGACAAGCGGACCGGCGAGGTCGTGTACGTGTCGAACCCGGGCGGCCGGCCGTACGACACGGCGTATGCGTCGCCGCTCGTCGCCACCATCAACGGTCTGCGCCTGTTCATCGTGGGACTCGGCGATGGCGGCATTCACGCCATCAAGCCGCAGACCGGCGAGCGGGTGTGGAGCGTCCCCGTCAGCAAGCGCGCCATCAACACCGGGGTCGGCGTCAGCGGCAACGCCGTCTTCATCTCGCACGGCGACGAGAACCTCGAAGGCAACGAGCTGGGCCTCCTGACGGCGATCGACGGCTCGCAGACCGGCGACATCAAGACGAGCAAGTGGGCGATCAAGGGGATCGAGTTCACCTACTCGCCCCCCGTGGTCGACGGCGCGCGCCTCTACCAGATCGACAACGGTTCGCACCTGCGCGCGTTCGACACGACCGAGGGGCGCGAGCTGTGGGAGATCGAGCTCGGCACGGCCCAGAAAGCTCCACCGGTTCTAGCCGACGGCAAAATCTACGTCGGCACCGACAACGGCACGTTCCACGTCATCCGGCTGCACCCGGATCGCGGCGAGATGCTCAGCAAGGTGCAGCTCCCGAACAGCGTCCGCAGCTGCTGCGGATCGGAGGGGACGCCCGAGCAGGTGGTCGCCGGCGCCGCGGTCTCGCGCGGCCGCATCTTCTTCGTGTCGAGCGACGCGGTCTACGCGATCGGCTCGAAGCAGCCGAAAGCGGTGAGCGGCTACGCGGTGGACGAGCCGGCGCAGGCCGGCCAGGGTGCGCCGGCGCACCTGCAGATCGTCCCGACGGAGCTGGTGCTCAAGCCCGGCCAAGACGTGAAGCTGCGCGCACGGCTCTTCGACGACACGGGACGCTTCCTCCGCGAGGAGACGAACGTGACGTGGGCGCTCGACGGGCTCACGGGCACGGTCGCGAACGGCGCGTTCACGGTGGCGTCCGAGCCGCGCGAGCAGGCGGGCACGATCCTCGCCACCGCCGGAACGCTCAAGGGCCAGGCGCGCGCCCGCGTCGTGCGGCCTCTTCCGTGGAAGGAGGGGTTCGACGACTACGCCGACAAGGCGATCCCGCCCGGCTGGGTCAACG
Organism: uncultured Bifidobacteriaceae bacterium; assembly: GCA_964526235.1. Lineage (GTDB taxonomy): Bacteria > Acidobacteriota > Vicinamibacteria > Vicinamibacterales > UBA2999 > MELF01. Next base: position 1,465 of record CAZGLC010000030.1, on the reverse strand, counting down.
CCCAGGCGCTGGCCATGTCGGTGACGACGCTCGACGGACAGAAGGTGCTTCAGAAGGCGCCGGTCGACACGATCTTCATGCGCGGGCGCGCCTTCATCGGCCCGAACACCTGGTCCAACTACTCGTTCGAGGCCGACGTGCGCGCCGCGACGCGCCGCCGCCAGATGGGTGACGTCGGCATCACCGCGCAGCGGTATTCGCTCGTGCTCTATGGCAACTCGCAGCGGCTGAAGCTCGAGCCGTGGGAGCCCGAGACGGCGCGGACGGTGACCGTGCCGTACGCGTGGAAGCCCGACACGTGGTACCGGCTCAAGCTGCGCGTCGAGAATTTGACCAACGGGCAGGTCCGCGCGCGCGGCAAGGCCTGGGCCGTCGGCGAGGCCGAGCCGGAGGCGTGGCAGATCGACAAGACCGATGCGATCGGCAATCGCGAGGGCGCGCCTGGCTTCTTCGTGAACGCGCAGTTCGGCGCGTATTACGACAATCTCGTCCTGACCAAGAATCCATAGCCATGCACAGCCGTTTCGTCCTTCTGCTCCTGTGTCTCGCCGCTCTGGTGTCGCCCCCGCTCTCCGCCTCGGACCCGGGTACCGGTGACTGGCCGATGTGGGGCGGCACGCCCGACCGCAACATGGTGTCGAACATGAAAGGGCTGCCGGGCGAGTGGGACGTCAAGACGAAGAAGAACATCAAGTGGGTCGCCGAGCTCGGCTCGCAGAGCTACGGCAACCCCGTGGTCGCGGGCGGCATGGTCTTCGTCGGCACGAACAACGAGCGGCTGCGCGATCCGAAGCAGCCCGGCGACCGCGGCGTGCTGATGGCGTTCCGCGAGTCGGACGGCGAGTTCCTCTGGCAGCAGACGCACCCGAAGCTCGAGTCGGGGCGCGCCAACGACTGGCCGTTCCAGGGCGTCGCCAGCTCGCCGCTCGTGGACGGCGAGCGGCTCTATTACGTGAGCAACCGCGGGGTCGTCCACTGTCTCGACATCCAGGGGTTCCGCGACAAGGAGAACGACGGCCCGTTCGCCGACGAGAAGCTCACCGGCATGTTCGACGCAGATGTGATCTGGACGTTCGACATGATGGAGGAGGTCGGCTCCTATCCGCACAACCTGTCGAACTCGTCGCCGGTGGTCTGGGGCAACCTGATCTACGTGAGCACGTCGAACGGCCAGGACGAGAGCCACGTCAACATCCCCTCGCCCAAAGCCCCCGCGATTATCGCCCTCGACAAGAACACCGGAAAGCTCGTGTGGGAGGACAACTCGGTCGAGGACCGCATTCTCCACGGCCAGTGGTCGACGCCGTCGGTCGGGCGCATCGGCGGCGTGCTGCAGGTCGTGTCGGCGCAGGGCGACGGCTGGGTGCGCGGCTACGAGGCGGAAACCGGCAAGAAGCTGTGGGAGTTCGACACCAACCCGAAGGACTCCGTCTGGCCGCGGACGCGCAACGAGGTGATCGCCACG
>CAZGLC010000029.1:25198-26254 GCA_964526235.1 uncultured Bifidobacteriaceae bacterium | reverse complement strand
TCAGGCACGGCCGGTCGCGGTGGGCAACCTGCGTGGGACCGAGACGATCCTGCTGATCGAGGACGAAGACATGGTCCGGCACTTCGTCGAGAAGGTGCTGAGTCGGCACGGGTACACGGTCCACGCGTCCGCTGATCCGGGGCGGGCGATCGCGTTCGCCCGCAGCCACCGCGCCACGATTCACCTCATCCTCAGCGACGTCGTGCTGCCCGGCATGAACGGCCGGATGCTGGCAACGGAACTGCTCCGAGAGCATCCGGAGTCCAAGGTGCTATACATGTCCGGCTACACCGATGACGCGATCGTGCGTCACGGCGTGCTGGAAGTGGGCGCCTGGTTCGTGCAGAAGCCGTTTACGGCTCACGCACTCGTGCAGAGAGTTCGAGACATCCTCGATGCGTCCATCGCGCCGATCTAGATCTGATGCCTGCGGGATCGCCGCCAGACACTTGCCTTCACTCGACAGATGCCCGAGAGGTCGTTCGCGGCGCCTTTTTCGGAGCTCACCTCTGCGCCGTCCGGCTTCTACACCCCAGTGCATGGAGGCACCAACCGTCAGGTCTCCTTCGGGTCTCGATAGTTGTTCGTGGAGTCGTCGCGCGTCTTGAAGCGCCGCGCTCCCCACATGTGCGCGGCTGAGTTCACCAGCCAGGTCGAATGCAGGACGCACGTCGTCCGGAAGAAAACGCCCCACAGCACGTACGGCACACCGCCAAAGACGAGCAGAACCAGGCCGACCACGACGTTCGAGACCCAGTGCCAGTTGGACATCGCGACATGGAATCGATCTCGCGCGAGATCGGGTGCGTACTGCGCCAGGCTGGAATCACTGTGGAATCCCCGGCCTGCCATGATCCAGCCCATGTGCGCCCAGTACGCGCCGTCGCGGGGAGAATGGGGATCACCCTCTCGATCGGACTTCTGGTGGTGGATCCGATGCGTCGCGACCCAGAAGATTGGCCCGCCCTCGAGCGCGAGGGCACCGCACAGGGTGAGGAAGTACTCGACCCACTTGTAGGTCTTGTAGCCACGGTGGGTGAGCCGATCGAACACCGC
>CAZGLC010000029.1:0-25098 GCA_964526235.1 uncultured Bifidobacteriaceae bacterium | reverse complement strand
CGGGGCATCACTGCAGCGCCTCAGCCGCGAGGAATGCCGCAATTACTTTCGCCCCTGCGGCCACTCGCGCGCCACACGGTCGTGAAAACCGCCTCAAGCACAGCGTCTGACGCGGGACACGCCATAGTCGCCCGTCAGGTCGCCGGCGGCCGGACCTCGTTCGCCAGCGGCTCGCCGCGCTCGAATGCCCGGATGTTGGCGAGCGTCGTCTCGGCAATGTTCGCCAGCGCCTCGTGCGTGAGGAACCCCTGGTGTGACGTGATCAGTGTGTTCGGAAACGTCAGCAGCCGCGCCAGCACGTCGTCCTGCAGCACCTGATCCGACAAGTCGTTAAAGAAGATGCCCCCCTCTTCCTCATAGACGTCGAGGCCGGCGGCGCCGACGGCGCCGCACTTCAACGCCGCGACGAGCGCCTGCGTGTCGATGAGCGCGCCACGGCCCGTGTTGATCAGAACCACGCCGCGTTTCATCCGGCTCAGTGCCGCGGCGTCTATCAGATGCCGCGTGTCGCGCGTGAGCGGGACGTGTAGGGAGATCACGTCCGACGCGTTCAGGAGGTCGTGGAGCGCGACATAGCGCACGCCCAGCTCCTCCGCCAGCACCGGGTCCGGTTTCAGATCGCAGGCGAGCAGCCGGCATCCGAAGCCGTGCAGGATCCGCAGCATCACGGCACCGATCCGGCCGGTGCCGATGACGCCCACGGTCTTGCCGTGGAGGTCGAAGCCAACCAGGCCGTCCAGCGAGAAGTTCGCCTCGCGTACGCGGTTGTACGCGCGGTGGGTCTTCCGGTTGAGCGTCAGCATGATCGCCACCGCGTGCTCGGCGACCGCATGCGGCGAGTACTCGGGCACGCGCACGACGGTGAGGCCCAGGCGTGTCGCCGTCTCCAGATTCACGTGATTGAAGCCGGCCGAACGCAAGGCAATCAGGCGCACCCCCTCACGACACAGGATGCCGAGGGCCTCGTCGTCGAGCCGGTCGTTGACAAACGAGCAGACCGCCCCGAAGCCCGCCGCCAGAGCTGCGGTCTCGGGGGTCAGGCGCGGCTCGAAGAAGCGCAGCTCATGACCGTAGCCTACGTTGGTGCGTTCAAGCGCCTCGCGGTCGAACCGGTGGGTGTCGAAGACGGCGACCTTCATCGTCTGCTCACCTCGCGAGAGTCCGTTCGAGGTCGGCCACGCGCCTTTTCACGTTCAGGACGCTGTCGGGGCTGAGCGAAAGCGAGTCGGTCCCGGCGGCCCGCTCCGGTGTGCGCAGATGCGGCATGGACTTCGTCATCGGGACCGCAGGGGTCCACCTGACCTGACCCCTTTTGATAAGGCCAGTGGTCATGGGAGAGCTCAGCTTACTTGAAACCCTCCCATTGGGACCGGCTCGACGGCTGGGCGGCATCGGTTCCGTCGCACGTCACAGATCGGCATGAACTCATTCGCGGTCATGTTCTTGACACCTCCATGGGGTGCCTGTCGCTGGAGTCGTAAACACTCTGCGCCCTCCGGCCGATATGAACAGTGGGAACCCACCACCTCGGCGGTAGTCCGGCTTCTCAGGAGTCTAGCCATGCCAAGATTGAGCTGTACCCATACTCTCCGGTTCGGCGTGCCGCTCGTCCTCATCACAACCCAAATCGTCGGCGCGGTGCCCCAGGGCGCTCGCGATGAACTCACGACGGCATCGGCTGCCACGCAGCGCGTCAGGGCGTCGCTTTCCCGTCCGGGTCATCCGTTATGACGCGCGAAGGAGGCAGACGATCGCCGGTCTGGGCCGACGAACGTGGCACGAGAGCGAGACTTCAGGGCAGGCCGCGCGTCGTTCGTATCGTGGTGGAGTCCACCGACCTGGCGTACTTCCACGATCCGACCGAGTGCGGGTGCCTGGACCGCGCGGGGGCTCGGCGCGGCTTTATCGAGGGCTAAATTCAGGAGATCACATCCGGAAGCGACGGCTGGACCTGGGACTTCGAGTGAACAACTACCGCCTTCCAGGCGGTAGTTGTTCACTCCCTCATCCGATACTGCAGCGCCTCTGCGACGTGGTCCGTGTCCACCACATCTGACCCCGCCAGGTCGGCGATCGTCCTGGCCACCTTCAGCACGCGGTCGTAGCCGCGCGCGCTGAGGCCGAGGCGTTCGATCGCCCGGCGAAGCAGCGTCATGCCCGCGCGGGTGGGGGAGCAGTACTCCAGGACCAGGGCTCCACGTAGATCCGCATTCGTACGCATTCCGTGAACAGCACAGCGGTTCTGTTGCCGCGACCGGGCGGTGCAGATGCGTTGACGGACCGAGGCACTCGATTCGCCCGCGGCGGTATCCGTGATCGTTTCGACCGGCACCGCCGGCACATCAACGATCAGATCCATGCGATCGCGCAGAGGACCTGAGATCCGGCCGCGATACTTTTCGATCTGCGGCGGCGTGCAGCGGCACGCTTTGCGCTCGTCGCCCAGGAATCCGCAGGGGCACGGGTTCATGGCCGCCACGAGCACGAACCGCGCAGGGAAGACGGCCGTTCGCGCGGCGCGCGCGATCGTGACGCGTCCCTCCTCCAGCGGCTGTCGGAGCACCTCGAGAACCCGTCGATCGAACTCCGGCATCTCGTCGAGAAAGAGCAGGCCGTTGTGGGCGAGCGAGATCTCGCCGGGACGAGGAATGGCGCCGCCGCCCACCAGCGCCACGTTCGAGATCGTGTGATGCGGAGCGCGAAACGGGCGGGCCGCAAGCAGTCCCACGCCAGGCGCCAGCGCGCCAGCCACGGAGTGAATGGCCGTGCACTCGAGCGCCTCGTCGAACGTCAGGGCCGGCAGAATCCCGGCCAGACGCCGCGCCAGCATCGTCTTGCCGGCGCCGGGCGGCCCGCTCAGCAGGAGATTGTGGCCGCCGGCCGCGGCCACTTCGAGCGCGCGGCGCGCCAGCAGCTGCCCGCGTACCTCGGCAAGGTCGCCCTCGACCGCCGGAGCCGCTGCCAGTCCCGGCGCCGCACGTTGGACTCGCTCCGCGGCATCGGGATTGTTCAGCGCCTCGACCGCTTCGGGGAGCGAACGCGCCACGCACACCTCGAGCCCTTCGATGACGCACGCCTCCGCGGCGTTCTGCGGCGGCAGGAGCAGCCGGCGCAGCCCAAGACGCCGCGCGGCAATCGCGATCGGCAGCACGCCCCGAAGGCCGTTGATGCCGCCGTCGAGCGACAGCTCGCCGAGGACGACGGTATCGTCGATGGCGCGCCGCGTCAGCTGGCCGGAGGTCGCGAGCAGTCCGAGCGCGATCGGCAGATCGAACGACGACCCGGCCTTCCGGACATCGGCCGGCGCGAGATTGACCGTAATCCGGTGCGCCGGAAACGCGAAGCCCGAGTTCCGGATGGCGGCGCGGACGCGGTCGCGGCTTTCGCGGACCGTCGCGTCGGGCAGCCCCACCATCGTGAAGTGGGGCAGGCCGAACGACACGTCCACCTCGATCTGGACGGGATACGCGTCGATGCCGAAGACGGCGGCGCTGCGCAGGCTGGCGAGCATGCCGCCGGCTGATGCAAGGAGCCGCGCCAGTCGCCTCTCGACTGGATGACCGGAAATCGGCGCATTTGGACGGCGTCTCCGGCGAGGTACGCAGAATTTGCCACCTGCGACGCGCGTGGAGTGGTTCAGAACCGTAAACGGGGTGGTATCCTTCGGCAACCCCACTTGAGAGCCGAGGTTCCATGCTCGATGCCCTGAAAGACCTCGCCGGCGGCGGCAAAGCACGAAAGCAGCAGCGGGAAGAGCTCGAAACGCTCATCGCATCGGCACGCGAGGAGCGGCACGCCCTCAGCACCATGCTCACGCAGATGACGACCCGCAGCGCCAAGCTGGTCGACACCGGCAAGGCGCTCGAACAGGTCGAGGCCAAAGCGACGGCGGCCACCGGCGCACTCGACGGTCTGGCGAAAAAGATCGAGGCCATCGAGCGGCGCGCCACCGCCCTGGGCGACGTCGAGAAACGTGTCCAGGCGTTCCTCGATACGGGCGCGCAGGCGCAGAAGCAGGCGGAACGGGTGGAGGAGCTCTCGGAGCAGGCCGAGGCCGCCCAGGCGAGCCTCGAGGCGTTCACACGCGAGCGCGCGGCGCTCGAGGACGTCCGCGGAGAGCTCCGGAACTCGCACGCCGAGCTGAAAGACATCAGGCAGTCGGTCGAGCAGGCGGTCACGCTCCGCGGCGAGCTGGATCAGGTCCGCAGCCTCGCAGGACAGCTTTCGCAGGAGTACACGCGGCTTCGCGACACCTCGCGTGACGCCCGCGAGGATTCGGCGGCGGCCACCGAGGCCGTGCGCGAGGTCGAGCGGAAGCTTGGCCGCCTCACGCAGCTCCAGGAGCTCAGCAGGGCCACCGAGGAGAAGATCACCTCGCTCAACGCGCTCGCTGAGTACGTCGCACAGAAGACGCGCGCCCTCGACTCCCAGAAGCACGTCATCGACCGCGCCATCGTCGAGGCGAACCGGTTGAACGACATGGTCTGGAACATGGACGAACAGATCGGCCGGGTCAACGACGGCCTGAAACAGGCGGCCCGCGGCGAGGAGACGCTCGCCCACATCGATCAACTCGTCCAGGACACGGAATCGAGGCTCGTGGAGGCCACGCGGCTGCGCGACGAATTCGTTCGCGAAACGGCCCGCATGGAAAAGGACGGCGCCGGGCTGCTCGAGGGCGTCCGGTCGTCGCTCGATCGGCTGGCGATCGAGAAGCGGGAGATCGAGGCGTTCGAGGCGCGCCTGCAGGCGCTCCAGGGCGCCGTCGCGGGCGCGGAGCAGCGGATGGAGGCGCTCGCCGCCCGCGAGCGGCAGCTCGCGCACCTGCCGCAGCGGATCGACGAATTCAGCCGGCAGTTCGCCGCGCTGACGAGCCAGGCCGAGGACCTCGGACGCAAGCAGGCGAGCCTCGATACGCTGCAGGAGCAGCTCGGCCAGGTACAGGAGATGACGTCGCGCACCGGCGCCCAGTACGAGGCGCTGCGCCAGAGCCGCGCCGACCTCGAGGCGCTCCGGAAGGAGATTCAGGAGTTCCACCAGGCCTACGCACAGGCGACGCAGCTTCGCGACCGGCTCTCGGCCGACCGGTCGGCGCTCGAAGCCTTCGGCGAACGCCTGGTGACGTACCGCGCGCGCACGCCGGAGCTCGAGGCGTCGATGGAGTCGATCCTGAGGCGTCTCACCCAGGTGGACGACGGCATGCGGCACGCGACGCGGCTGAGCGAGATGGCCGCCGATCTCGAGCGCCAGCTGGCGCGCGTGGCGGAGCGCATGGAATTCGTCGGCGTCGTCGAAGGGCGTCTGAACACGCTCCAGGCGCTCGCTGCGGACGTCGACAGAAAGCTCGCCGCCCAGCTCGAGCGGGGTGCCGAGCTCGAGACGCTGCGCACGCAGTGCGACGGCGTCATCGCGCAGATGCTCGACGCGCAGCAGAGGATCGAGGCGGTCGCCGCGCTCCAGGGCAAGATCCTGCCGATGGACATCAAAATCTCGATCCTGCAGGACCGGATCGAGAAGACCGGCGAGCGCGTCAAAGAGGTGCGGCGCGAGGACGAGGACCTGTCGGCACAGGAGGCGCGCTTCGCGGAGCTGGCCGAGGCCAGCCAGTCCCTCGCGGCCGAGGTCTCCGAGCGGCTGCGGCAGACGCAGGCCTTCAGCGAGACCGTGGCGCGCTCGGACGCGGCGCGGGAGGAGCTCGTCGCCGAGCTCGCGCGGATCCAGGCGCGCCAGCGCGAGGTGGTCGCCCATGTGGAGGCGGCCGAAGATCAGCTCCGGCGGGGAGAGGCGCTGTACAAGGCGCTCGAGCAGCGCCGATCGCAGCTGGCGTTCTCAGAAAAGAAGCTGGGCGACGTCGAGGCGCGGTTCGGGGAGCTGGCACAGGCGTCGGCGGCCATCGAGCAGCGGATGAAGGCGCTCGCCAGCCAGGAATCGGTCATCGACGCGGTGAAAGCCGAGATCGAGGCCGTCCATCAGATCAGCGCGAAGAGCCGGGCCGACCTGCAGTATGTGGCGGGGCAGCGCGACGAGGTGGCGGGCGTCCGCCGCCAGCTCGAGCACCTGCTCGCCCTCGCCGGGACCACCGAGGAGAAGATCGCCGGCATCGAGGCGCGCCGCCGCGAGGTCGAGCAGGTGCAGGCGCGCACGACGCTGATCACCAACCTCCTGGAGGACGTGCGCGTCAACCTCGAGACCGTCAGCGAACAGAAGGCCGTCGTCGATCATCTGACCGAGCGGCTGGCCAACGTGCAGTTCGTCATGCAGGAGGCGCAGAACACCCTGCGCATGCTCAGCCAGGAACGGGAGCTCGCCGAACGCATCGAGCAGAGCATCCGCCAGCTCCGGGCGCGGACGGGCTCCGACAAAGACCAGGGACGGCAAACCGCCTAACCTGCCGGCTAGCGGCTACAGGCTAGTTGGTTGCCGTGGCGCCGCGGGTGGTGAGAATCGTCAAGCGCTGGCCGACCTGAATCGCGTTCGAGCGCAGGCGGTTCCAGGCCTTGAGCGACGCAACGGTGGTCCGATAGAGCCGCGCGATCGACGAGAGCGTGTCGCCTCGCTTCACGCGGTAAGTGACCGGTACGGGCGCCGGAGCCGGCCGCTCAGCAGCAGTGGTGCTGACGGCGACAACGCTCGCCGGCTCTATTGCAGGGTCGGCCGCGGGCGGCGGGTTCTCCGGCCGCGTGGCCAGCAACAGCGCAGGGGCGCGCGGGATCACCAGCCGCTGGCCCGCGTCGAGCTTCGCGCGCACCGACACATAGTTCGCTTCAGCGAGATCGGTGCGGCTCACCTTCAGCGTCTTCGCAATCGAGAGCAGCGTCTCGCCCTTCTTGACCGTGTGCCAGTTGAGCGGCGCGAGCTCGGCCGGATCCGTCTGGACGAGATGCGCCCGGACGATGTCGGCCGTGCCGGGCGGCACCTTCAGCTCGTACTCGGTGGCGCGTACCGGCGTGGTCCAGCGGCGCAGCTCCGGGTTGAGCTCCTGGATCGTCTGCACCGGCGTGCCGACCCATTCCGCCACGCGGCGCACATCGATCGGGGTCGCCAAGGTGACCGCCTCGGAGGGGAACGACTCCACCGGCTCAATGTCGAAGCCGTACATCGCCGGGCTGCGGGCGATCACGATGGCCGCCAGGATGAGCGGCACGTAGTTGCGCGTTTCGCGCGGCAGATACCGGGTCGAGGCGGCGAGCTTCCAGAAGTCGCTGCGGCCCGACCGTTTGACGGCACGCTGCACCCGTCCAGGTCCGCCGTTGTAGGAGGCGAGCGCCAGGTGCCAGTCGCCGTCGAACATCTCGTGGAGGGTCTTCAGGTACTTCGCGGCCGCGCGCGTCGCCTTTTCCGGTTCGGCCCGCTCGTCGATGTACCAATCGTGCGTGAGCCCGTTCTCGAGCGCCGTTCCCCGCATGAACTGCCAGATGCCCTTCGCCTTCGCGCGCGAGAGCGCCGTCGGCTTGAACGCGCTCTCGACCAGCGGGATATAGGCGAGGTCGAGCGGCAGCCCCTCCGCCCGGAAGATGCTCTGAATCATCGGGAGGTACTGCACGCCTCGGCGGAGGCCTTCCTCCAGGAATGCCTTCATCCGGCCAGTGAAGAGCTGCACGAACGACAGCACCCTGGCATTCAGCGGGATGTCGATGTCGTGGACGATCGCCTCGAGATCGGCGGCCACCGCCTGGGTCGTTGCAGGCGTCGGCGCCGGGACCTCGAATGTGGTGATCGCGAGAATCTCGTCGATGCCGGCCGTCTCCTGCCGTTGCTCCACGAAGCCATCGGCCTGGGCGAGCGCCGTCACCTCGTGGGCGCTGATGCGCTCGACGAGGCGGTCGAAATGCGCGCGCAGCCGAGCCTCGGTGCGGGCGCCCGGCGGCGACTCCAGCAGAATTTCCAGAGCGCGGTTGAACTCGGCCTTGGCCGACGTCAGATGCCCGAGCTGCAGCTCACGCTCGCCCGCCTCGAAGTGAAGCGTCGAGACCGCGATGAGCTCGACGATCGGATCGGCCTGAACAACTGGAGCGGGAGCAGGCGCGACCGGTGCCGGCGCCACGATGGCGACGGGCGGTGCGGGGGTCTGGGAGGCGGTCGGGACCCGGGTTGCACAGCCTGAAAGGGCCAGGCTCAACGCGCCAATCATCCCCGCCACGGCGGGGCCCCGGCTCAGCATTGCGAGCTACTCTACCATTACGCGGATCGCCGGTCAACAATAAGTCCAGCCAAGTCAGCAGTTATAGCTGATCCGCAGGCGAAAGGTCGAGGTCGGCGTGCTTCAGGCAGGCCAGCCCGCCTGAACGAAGACGCGCTGTGAGTCTCCGAGATCGCGCGCCGCAGGCGTGATGATCGTCTTGTCGCCCACCAGCAGCTTCCGGCCCGCCCTGATGGCCTCGCGCACGTCGTCCTCGCAAATGAAACCGGCGGGCGCTGAGGATTCTTTCGCAGCCGGACGAGGGGGAGCGGAAATGGTGAGTCCTCGCGATGCCAGGAACTGGTCGATCCGTGCCGCCAGCGCCTCGGCTGGAATGCCAGCCGGGGCCGGTCTGGATGCCGGCTGGGGCAGAACGTCGGCCGGGTCTCTCGGGACCCGCCGTAAGTCTCCGGTCACGGCCGGCCGGACCTCGTACGCCAGCCGTTTGATATTGAGCAGGTGCCGCGGCGAGATGTTGTCGGATGTGATGTTGCCGCCCCATCCGCCGCAGCCGAGCGTCATCGCCGGGTCGAGTCCGGTCGTCAGCCCGATGGAGCCGTGGGTGGTCGGCGTGTTGACGCAGATCCGGAACGCCGGTTTCTTGAGACCGAACTGCAGAATGATGGCCTCATCCCGGGAATGGATCGACATCGTGTGACCCATGCCGCCGTAGCGGAGGATCTGGATGCAGCGCTCGCACGCCTCCTGCCAGTCCTTCACCACGTACCACGACAGGATCGGCGCCAGCTTTTCGATCGACAAAGGATAGTCGCGACCGACGCCCGCCAGCGGCGCCATCAGCACGCGTGTGCCGTCGGGCACCGTTACTCCGACCTGTCCGGCGATCGCGGTCGCCGCCTTGCCGACCAGCGCGGGGTTGGGCAGCCGCTGCGGCGACACGAACGCCTTGCCGACCGCGTCGATCTCGGCCGGGCTCATGAAATAGGCGCCCTGCGCCTGGAATTCCCGCCGCGCCTCTTCGGCAATGGCCTCGTCGACGACGACCGAGTTCTCGGCGGAGCAGAGGACACCGTTGTCGAAGGTCTTCCCGGTGATGATGTCGCGGACCGCCTTCCGGAGATCGGCGCTGCGCTCGATGTACGCGGGCGCGTTCCCGGGTCCCACGCCATACGCCGGCTTGCCGGCGCTGTAGGCGGCGCGCACGAGGCCCATCCCGCCGGTCGCCAGGATGACGGCCACGTCGCGGTGCTTCATCAGCTCCTGCGTCCCCTCGAGCGTGACGGTTTTCATCAGGCCGATGCTGCCGGCGGGGGCGCCGGCCCGCGCGGCCGCCTCGGCCATGATCTCCACCGTCCGGCTGATGCAGCGGACGGCGGCTGGATGGGGGCTGGTGACAATGGCGCAGCGCGCCTTGAGCGCGATCAGCACCTTATAGATAGCGGTCGACGTGGGATTGGTCGACGGGATGACCGCCGCGACCACGCCAAACGGCTCGGCGATTTCGACGATCTTTCGATCCTCGATCCGGTTGATCACGCCGACGGTGCGCATCGGCCGGATGAACTCGAACACCCGCTGCGAGCTGAAGAGGTTTTTCTGGACCTTGTCGGCCACGACCCCGTAGCCGGTCTCCTCGACCGCGAGCCGCGCCAGCGCCTCCGCATGCGGGGTTACCGCCTCGGCCATCGCCGTGACGATGGCGTCGATCTGCTCCTGTGAGAACTCCGCGAGGCGGACCTGGGCCTGCCGGGCGGCGCGGGCCAGGGCGCGCGCTTCCGCAATCGACGTCAGGTCTTTGTCGGAAACCGACGGGCGGTCTTCGGCGGCCATCGACTCCGCCTAGGTCTTGGGAAGGATTCTCTCGACGTCCGTGTGGGGCCGCGGAATCACGTGGACCGACACCAGCTCGCCGACCCGCCGGGCTGCCGCGGCACCCGCGTCGGTGGCCGCCTTGACCGCGCCGACATCGCCGCGCACGAGTACGGTCACATAGCCCGCGCCGATGTATTCCTTGCCGATCAGCACCACGTTGGCGGCCTTCACCATCGCATCGGCGGCTTCGATCGAGCCGATCAGCCCCTTCGTTTCCACCATGCCGAGCGCGTCTGCGGCCATGTTGTCGCATGCACTCTAGCATGGAACTGAGGGGGTCACGTGCTAACCTTGAGTCGCCCCATCACTGGGGTCTGACCCCCATGATCTGGTCCGCGGTTCTTCTGGCGGCGCTGGCGGCCGCGTGCGCGCGTGTCGACGATGCGCCGCCTGTGGCGACGCCCTCGGTCGCGCTCGGCCAACGCGATGCGCCGATCGGCAGCCCGGTCGAAATGACCTACCGGTTCGCCGTGGCGGCCGACGCCCCGCCCTTCGCCGAGGACTACTGGGCGTTCGTGCACTTCATCGACAACAACGGCGAGCTGATGTGGACCGACGACCATCAGCCGCCGACGCCGACACGCCAGTGGAAGCCCGGCTCGACGATCGAATACCAGCGGACGATGTTCATTCCGAAATTTCCGTATGTCGGCGAAGCGCGCATGGAGATCGGGCTGTTCTCGCCCGCGACCGGCGAGAGGCTTCCGCTGGCCGGCGAGACCGAAGGGCAGCGGGCGTACCGCGTGGCCACCTTCAACATGCGCCTGCAGACCGACAACCTGTTCGTCATCTTCCGCGACGGCTGGCACGAGACCGAAGCGGGCGACGGCGGGCGCGAGTGGCAGTGGTCGCGGAAGCAGGCGACGCTCATGTTCCGCAATCCCGGACGGAACGTGCGGTTCTACCTGGAGGCGGATCAGCCGGGCCTCGCGGCGCTCGGCGGGCCCCAACGCGTCGAGCTGCGCATCGGTGACGCGGTCGTCGACACCTTCGACGCCCCCGCCGCCGGCGGGAGCGTCATCCGGCGCATCGACATTCCCGCCAGCCGGCTGGGCGGCGGCGAGACGGTGGACGTGACGCTATCGGTCGATAAGACCTTTGTTCCCGCCGACGTGCCGGTATTGAAGAGCTCGGACCCGCGTGAGCTCGGAATTCGGGTCTTCCGCGCCTACGTCCAGCCGATGTGAGACGACGCCGCGGGGTTTACGAATCTGCAACGATCCCGGCTACGCCGGGCGCGGGGCGGTCTAAATGATCGCGCAGGCTGAAGCCTGCGCGCGACAGGCGCCCTGTAGAGCGCACGCTTTAGCGTGCGCGGGTCGCTAAGCCGGTATGCCACACTGTTACGATGGAATTTCGCTGTAGGCTCGGGACGCCCAGCGGCGACGTGATTGAAGGCATTTACGTCGCCGACAACGAGTCGCGGCTGCGGAAAGAGCTGGAAGACAAGGGGTTGTACGTCCTCGCGCTCAAGCGCCGGGGTGGCGTGCCTGGCCTTGCCCTGCCGTTCGCGTCGAGGCGCCGCGTTCCCCGGCAGGAGTTCCTCGTCTTCAACCAGGAGCTGGCGACGCTGCTCAAGGCGGGCATGCCGCTCGTGCAGTCGCTCGACATTCTGCGCGAGCGCGTCGCCAACCCGACCTTCAAGGCGGTGCTCGACGACGTGTACGACAAGGTGAAGTCGGGTACGGCGCTGTCAGACGCGTTCGGCGCGCATGCGGGACTGTTTCCGGGCGTGTATCCCGCGTCGTTGATGGCGGGCGAGCGCAGCGGCAGCCTCGATGCCGTCATTCGCCGCTATGTGGCGTACGAGAAGATCATCGGGACGGTCCGCCGGCGGACGATCTCGGCGCTGATCTATCCGGTGATTCTCGTGGCGTTGATGGTCGTGCTCGTCGGCATCATCGTGCTCCGCGTGGTGCCGGCCTTCGCCGGCTTCTATTCCACGTTCGACCGCGAGCTGCCGCTCTCGACGCGCATCATCGTCGGCATCTCGAACGCGCTGGTCGCCAATATCTGGCTCATGGCCCTGGCGGTCGGCGGCGGCGTCGCCGGCCTGATCGTCTGGCTGCGGCAGCCGGGCCAGCGCGCGCGGGCCGATCACATGGTGCTGCAGCTGCCGTGGCTGGGCACGACCGTGCGGAAGTTTGCCACATCGCAGCTGGCGCGCACGCTCGGCACGCTCCTCGGCGGCGGCATTCCGCTCGTCAGCGCGCTCGAGATTTCGGGCAGCGCCATGACGAACCGGTATCTCGGCGCCGAGCTCCAGGAAGTCACGCGCCGCGTCCGCGAAGGCGAGGGCTTCGGGGCCGCGCTGCGGGCGCGGAGCGTGTTCCCCGACGTCGCCGTGAAGATGGTGGAGGTCGGCGAATCGACCGGCGCGCTGCAGGAGATGCTGAACAGCCTGGCCGACTTCTACGACGAGGAGATCGAGACCGAGGTCGGTCGATTCGTCACGCTCATCGAGCCGGTCATCCTCGTGATCATGGGCGTCGTGATCGCGGGCGTGGTGCTCGCGCTCTACATGCCGCTGTTTGAGCTCAGCTCCGTCATGGGTGGCTAGAAGCATGGCGACAGTCGATCCCACCAATCTCGTCCAGACCGCCGAGGATTATTCCGCGGAGGCCGCGCGCGCGCGGACGCTCGCCGAGCGCTACCGGCTGGAGTTCGTCGACATGGACGACTTCCGGATCGACCAGGAGCTGTTCCGGACGATTCCTGCCGATCTGATGCTCCGCTACGGCTTCGTGCCGTACCGTCGCGAGGGCAAGTCGCTCGTCATCGTCGTCTCGGATCCGACCGACATTCCGATGATCGACGAGCTCGGCGTCATCCTCGGCACGCCGATCAAGGTGTCGGTGGGCGTGCCCTCCGCCATTCAGTCGATCCTGAAGAAGAGCGAGAGCTCCCAGCGCGTGCTCGAGGAGGCGACCGAGGGCTTCGAGCTGCAGATCCTCAAGGACGACGAGGGCGCGGAGGAGAGCCTCACGGTCGAACGGCTGACGAGCGACATCAGCCCGATCATCCGCCTCGTCGATTCCACGATCTATACGGCGATCCAGCGGCGGGCGAGCGACATCCACATCGAGACGGGCGACGATGCCGTGCACGTGAAGTACCGGATCGACGGCGTGCTGCAGCCCGCCATGCGGCCGATCGCCAAGCACTTCCACAGCTCGATCATCTCGCGCGTGAAGGTGATGGCCGAGCTCGACATCGCCGAGAAGCGGGTGCCGCAGGACGGCCGGTTCAAGGTGCGGATGCCGGGCAAGAATATCGACTTCCGCGTCTCGATCATGCCGAGCGTGCACGGCGAGGACGCCGTGATCCGCATCCTCGACAAGGAATCCATCAGCGAGCAGTTCACCGAGCTGAAGCTCGACATCCTCGGGTTCCCGGAGGAGGAGCTGAAGCGGTTCCGGAAGTACATCCGCGAGCCGTACGGCATGGTGCTGGTGACCGGCCCCACCGGATCGGGCAAGACGACGACGCTCTACGCGGCGCTGTCGGAGATCCGCTCGATCGAGGACAAGATCATCACCATCGAAGACCCGGTCGAGTACCAGTTGGCCGGCATCACGCAGATTCCGATCAATGAGAAGAAGGGGCTGACGTTCGCACGCGGCCTGCGCTCGATTCTGCGCCACGACCCCGACAAGATCATGGTCGGCGAGATCCGCGACCCCGAGACCGCGCAGATCGCGATCCAGTCGGCCCTCACCGGCCATCTCGTCTTCACCACCGTTCATGCCAACAACGTCGTCGACGTGCTCGGGCGTTTCCTGAACATGGGCGTCGAGCCGTATCAGTTCGTGTCGGCGCTCAACTGCGTGATGGCGCAGCGGCTCGTGCGGCTGACCTGCAGCCACTGCAAGCGTCCGGTGCGGGTCGATCGACGGATGCTCGAGGAATCGGCCCTCGACCCGGCGCTGGCCGAGACGCAGCAGTTCTACGAGGGCGCCGGCTGCATCGAGTGCGGCGGCACCGGCTTCAAGGGACGCACCGCCATCTGCGAACTGCTCGATCTGTCGGACAGCATCCGTGAGATGATTCTGCAGCGGCGGCCCACATCCGAAATCAAGAAGGCGGCGCACGAAGAGGGGATGCGCTTCCTGCGCGAGTCGGCGGTCGAAAAGGTGCTGATCGGCCAGACGACGCTGCGCGAGATCAACAAGGTCACGTTCGTCGAATGAATGTCCTCACCGCGTGGCTCGCCAGCCCGCTGCCCGACGCAGCCGTGGAAATTGCGCCCGATCGCGTGTCGGCGGCCGCGCTGGTCTTGCGCGGCGGGCGCGCACGCGTCCAGACGTACGCGACGGAGCCGCTGCCGCCAGGTACGCTCGCCGCTTCGCTCAGCACCCGCAACATCGTCGATCGCGACGCCGCCGCCGGTGCCGTGCGCGTCGTTCTCGGGCGGCTCGGCATTCGGGCCGCCCGCGTCGCGCTCGTCATTCCCGATCTCGCGGGCAAGGTCTCCATGGTCCGGTTCGAGCGCGTGCCCGAGCGGCGCGACGATCTCGATCAACTCGTGCGCTGGCAGATCCGCAAGTCGCTGCCGTTTCCAATCGAGGAGGCCTGTGTCACGTACACGGCTGGCCGCCATGGCCCGGAGGGCAGCGAGTTCATCGTCGTCGCCGCGCGCCGGGACGTCGTCAGCGAGTACGAGGACGTGTGCGCCGCCGCCGGTGCGCACGCCGGCCTCGTCGAGCTCGCGACCTTCTCCGTCATCAACCTGACGCTGGCGGCGGCTGCTGCGCAGGGCTTGCCGGGAGCGTCAACGAACGCGGGAGACTGGCTCGTCGTGCACATGCGGCCCGAATACACGTCGATCGCGATCCTCCGCGGCGGCGACGTGATCTTCTTCCGCAACCGGCCTGAAGGAGACGAGGAGTCGCTGACCGACGTCGTGCACCAGGCGGCGATGTATTACCAGGACCGCCTGGCGGGGCAGGGCTTCCGGCGCGTGCTCCTCGGCGGCAGCGGACGCTCCGCCGGCGCGTTCGACCAGGCGCGGCAGAGCCTCGAAGAGCGGCTCGCCACGGCCGTCGAGCCTATCGATCCGACCGCCGTCGCCGCGCTGCCCGACCGGATCGCCGCGTCGTCGGACCTGCAAGACGTGCTGGCGCCGCTCGCGGGCATCCTGCTGCCTGTCCGGCACGAGGCGGTGGGCGTCTGATGCTGAAGACGAACCTCTCGACGCGCCCCTTCTATAACCTCCGCGCGGTGCGTGCGCTGCTCGGCGGGGTGGCACTCCTCGTGCTCGCGCTCACGCTCTTCAACGCCGTGCAGCTGGTGCGCCTGACCGCCAGCCAGTACACGCTCGGGGCGCGCGCGGCGGAAGCCGAGCGCGAAGCGGCCCGGCTGCGGACCGAGGCCGCCCGCATCCTCGCGCAGATCAATCCGCAGGAACTGCAGGTCGTCGCCAACGCGGCGCGCGAAGCGAACGCGATCATCGATCAGCGCGCCTTCTCCTGGACCGATCTGCTGACGCAGTTCGAGGGGACGCTGCCGCCCGACGTCCGGATCACGACCGTGCAGCCGCGCCTCGAGAAGGATGGGCGGTTCGTCGTGGCGGTGGGCGTCGAGGCCCGGCGCGCGGAGGATCTCGACGCGTTCATCGAAGCGCTCGAGACCGACGGCGGCTTCGTCAACGTGCTCTCGATCCAGGAACAGACCAGCAATGCCGGGCTGATCCAGGCGGTGGTGCAGGGTAGCTACGCGCCGCCGCCGCGGACGGCGCCGGCCACGGGAGGCGGGCGGTGATGCACGGCCGCGTGCTCGCCCGGCGCGCCGTCGCCGAACACCGGCGGGTCGTGGTCGGCCTCGGGGCGGCCGTGGTGCTGAACGCCCTGGTGTACACGCTCGTGGTCTATCCGCTGTCGGAGCGCGTCGCCAACGTCGCCGAGCGCGAACGGGCGGCCGATCAGGCCCTCGCCCAGGCGAAGGCGGAACACGATCAGGCATCGGGCACGCTCACCGGCAAGTCGCGCGCCGCCGCCGAGCTCACGACGTTCTACCAGGACGTGCTGCCGCAGGATCTGGCGGGCGCGCGGCGGCTCACGTACCTCCGGCTCGCGCGGCTCGCCCGCGACTCGGGCCTCGACTATGAGCGCGCGTCGTACGCGCCCGTCGTGGAAACGGGCAGCACGCTGACGCGCCTGCAGATTCAGCTCGTGCTGTCGGGCACCTATCCCGACATGCGCACCTTCATCTATCAGCTCGAAACGGCGCCCGAATTCGTGGTGATCGACAACGTCCATCTGGCCGAGGGCGCTGACGAAGGTGGTTCGCTCGTGGTGACGCTCGATCTCTCCACCTATTTCCGGAATACGGCGTCATGAGGTGGCCGAGACGACCGGTCGTGCTCGCGGCCTCGGTCGGAGCGGCGGGCCTGGTGGTGATCACGATGGCGACGCGCGGCGGGCCGACGAGCGCCGCCACGACGCCCGCGGCGTCGCCGCGGACGCGGGCGGGCGCCGAGCCGTTGGCCGCGGCGGCTGTCACAGGCCTCAAACTCGAGCTCCTCGACGAGACGCGGGCCGATCTCGACGAACCCGAGCGGAATCCATTTCGCTTCCGGCCCCGCCCCGCGCCGGCGCCGGCGCCCGCGCCGCGGGCCGCCGCCCCGGCACCTGCCGCCGCGGCCGCGCCGAAGCCGGCCGCCCCGGCGGGACCGCCGCCGATTCAGCTGCGGTTCATCGGTCTGTTCGAGGCGCCCGGTCCGGCAGGCCGCGTGGCAATCATGAGCGACGGCCGCGGCAACGTCTTTCAGGGAAAGGAGGGCGATATCATCGAAGGCCGATACCGCGTCGGCCGCGTGACGGCAGACTCGCTCGAGTTGTCGTACGTGGACGGGCGCGGGCGCCAGGTGATCCGCCTGTCCGGACAATGAAGCGCCTTCTGATCATCGGCCTCGCGCTGCTTCTCGCCGGCTGCGCCGCCAGTCGCGCCTTCAGCCGCGGCGAGAACGCCGCGCGCGCCGGAGACTGGGACGCGGCGGTCGAGCAGTACCGCGCCGCGGTGCAGGCGAACCCCGACCGCGCCGACTACCAGATCGCGCTCGAGCGCGCGATGATCAACGCGTCGATCCGGCACCTCGATCAGGCCCGGGTATTCGAGGCGCGCGGCCAGATCGAGGACGCGCTGCGCGAATACCGCCGCGCGAGCGAGTACGACCCGACGAATCGGCAGATTGCCGGCAAGGCGATCGAGATGGAGCGCCGGCTGCGCGATCTGGCCGAGGCGGCCCGGCCGCCCACGCTGCAGCAGCTCCAGCAGGCGGCGCGCCAGACGCCGGAGCCGCTCCTCAATCCCGCGTCGCGCGAGCCGATCGACGTCGTCTTCAACAACGCGAGCCTCCGCGACATCCTCAATTCGATGGGGATGTCGGCCGGCATCAACGTCACCTACGAGCGCGATTACCAGGATCGCAGCTACACGGTGCAGCTGCGCGGCGTCACGTTCGAGCAGGCCCTCAATCAGATGCTCGCGGCGAACCAGCTGTTCTCCAAGGTGATCAACGAGCGGACGATCATGGTGATCCCCGACAACGCCCAGAAGCGGGCGCTGTACGAGGAGCAGGTGATCCGCACGTTCTTCATCTCGCACGCCGACGCCACGGAGATCGCGCAGATCCTGAACGGCGTGATCCGGATTCCGGCGCTCGCGGTGGCGCCGCAGATCGTCGCCAACAAGACGAACAACACGATCACCGTCCGCGCCAGCGCCAACATCGTGCAGATCATCGAGCGCATCGTCGAGCAGAACGACAACCCGAAGGCCGAGATCGTCATCGACGTCCAGATTCTCGAGGTCAACCGCCGGCGCACGCGCGAGTTCGGGATCGATCTCAGCGAGTTCGCCATCTCGGCGGCGTTCTCGCCCGAGGCCGACCCGCGGACCGACACCGGCCTCAACCCGCCGCCGTTCAACCTGAACACGATCACGCGCGGCATCTCGACCGCCGACTTCTACCTGTCGGTGCCCGCCGCCGTGGTGCGATTCCTGGAGACCGACTCCGAGACGCGGCTCATCGCCAAGCCGCAGCTGCGCGGGGCCGAGGGCCAGCAGATCAATCTCAATCTCGGCGACCAGATTCCCGTGCCCGCCACCGTCTTCACGCCGATTGCGGGGGGTGGCGCCAACTTCAACCCGCTGACGTCGTTCAACTACAAGGACGTCGGCGTCAACGTGCAGATGACGCCGCGTGTGACGATCGAGGGCGACATCATCATCGACCTGATGCTCGAGAACAGCACGCTCGGGGCGCCCATCACCATTGCGGGGCAGGACCTGCCCTCGTTCGGATCCCGCCGCGTCCAGACGCGGCTCCGGCTCCGCGACGGCGAGTCGAACCTACTCGCGGGGCTGCTGCGCGAGGAGGACCGGCGCAGCATGCGCGGGATTCCCGGCCTGCTGCGGCTGCCCGTGCTCCGCAGCATCTTCGCCTCCAATGACAACCGGGTCGAGCAGACCGACATCGTGATGCTGCTGACGCCGCGCATCGTGCGGACGCAGGAGCTGACGACGAGCGACGTCAGCCCGATCTTCATCGGCTCGCAGCAGAGCCTCGGGCTGGGCGGACCGCCGCCGCTCATCGCGGCGCCCGCCGGTTCCGAGCCCGCCGCGCCGGCGCCCGCCGTGCCACCCGCGCCGGCGCCCCCGCCGCCGGGTGTGCCGGTCGTGCCGCCGGGCAGCTCGCAGGTTCCAGGGACCACGACCCTTCCAGCCGCGCCAGCGCAGCCGGCGCCGGCCGTCGGCCCGCCTGTCGCGCCTGCGGGCGGTGCGCCGCCTGCGCCCGTGCCGGGCGCCGCGGTCGGCGGACAGTTGCTGCTCTCGCCGCCCGGACCCGAGTTCCGCGTCGGCGCCGGTCCGTACACGGTGCCTGTGTCGATTTCAGGCGCCTCCCAGTTGTCGAGCGTCACGCTCACGATCACGTTCAACCCGGCCGCGCTGCGCGTCCGCGCCATTCAGGAAGGCGGCTTCATGCGGACGGGCGGCGCCAACGTGGCCTTCACGCAGCAGGTGGAGGGCACGACCGGACGTATCGACATCGCCATCGTCCGCACGGAGGATCAAACCGGCGTGGCCGGTACCGGGCTCCTCGCCGCCGTCGTCTTCGACGCGGTGGGCGGGGGCACGGCGAACCTCGTCGTCACCGGCGCCGCCGCCAGTCCGCGCGGCACGCCCGTGCCCCTCCAGTTCGCGGCCGTTCCCGTGGTGACGGTGAAATGAGGAGCCAGCGGGGGTACACGTTCATCGAGCTGCTCGTCGTCACGACGATCCTGCTGATCCTCGCCTCGGCGGTGATGCCGCTGGCGCAGGTGGCGTCGCAGCGGCACCGCGAGGCCGAGCTGCGGCGCGCGCTGCGCGAGATGCGGACGGCGATCGATCGGTTCAAGAACGCCCACGACCTGGGAAATATTCCGACCACCGAGCTCGAGCCGGGGAACGAGGGGTACCCGCCGGATCTCGACACGCTGGTCGAAGGGATCTCCGCGGCCAACGACGCGACCGGCCGCAAGCTCAAGTTCCTGCGCCGCGTCCCGATCGACCCGATGACCGGAACGGCCGAGTGGCGCCTGCGCTCGTACCAGGATGAGCCGACGTCGACCACGTGGGGGCGTCAGAACGTGTTCGACGTCTACACGACGTACGACGGCACGGCGCTCGACGGCACGAAATACCGGGACTGGTAAGGCGATGAAGCTGCGGTGGGACGATGCGCGGGTGCGAAAGTGCGAGGGCGGGTTCACGCTCATCGAGCTGATGATCGTGATGACGCTCATCGTGATCCTCGCCGGCATCGGGCTGGCGGTGCACACGAACAGCCAGACGCGCGCGAAAGAGGCGGTGCTGAAGGAGAACCTGTTCCGGATGCGGGACGCGATCGACCAGTACTACGCCGACCGGAATACGTATCCGCCGGCGCTCGACGACCTGGTCGCGCAGAAGTACCTGCGCGCGATCCCCGAGGATCCGTTCACGACCTCCTCGTCGACGTGGCAGACCACGATGTCGGAAATCGACCCGGCCAATCCGTCCGCGACGCCGGGCGTCTTCGATGTGAAGAGCGGGGCCGACCGGACGGCGATCGACGGCACTCGCTACGCGGACTGGTAAGCAAGGTATGGGGCAGGGAATGGCGGGAATGACACGCCGCGGGACGGGGCTGATGATGGTGGCGGTGGCCCTGGCGGCCGGCGCCTGCGAAAAGTCGCAGTTGCTGGCGCCGACCAAGTCCACCATCAGTATCTCGGCGCCGACGCGCGTGCTGCCAACCGGCGGCAGCACCGAGGTGACCGCGCTCGTCGTCGAGGAAGTCGGCACGCCGGTGTCGAACGGGACGACGGTGCGGTTCACCACGTCGCTCGGACGCGTGGACCCCGTCGAGGCGCAGACGCGGAACGGCGTGGCCACGACCACCTTCTTCGCCATGAACACGTCGGGCGTGGCGCGGATTACGGCGATTTCGGGCGCAGCCAGCGGCGGCATCGGCAACACCAACGTCGTGGAGATCACGATTGGCGCCGCGGCCGTGAATACGGTCACGCTCCGCGCCAATCCCGGCAGCATCGGCCCGAACGGCGGCGTCGTCGAGTTGATCGCCACGGTGGTGGCCGAGAACGGCCGGGCGCTCGAGGGGATTGGCGTCACCTTCAATGCCGACCAGGGGACGCTCAGCACGAACAACGCCGTCACCAACGCGAACGGCGAGGCGCGGACCACGCTGACCACCTCGCAACAGTCGGTCGTCAGCGCCACTGCGGGCACGAAGACGAGCAGCAACGTGACGGTGGCGATCCGGTCCGGTCCGATCGTGTCGATCACCTGTGCTCCGACGTCGGGCACCGGGAACTGCGCCGCCGTACAGGCGGCCGTCACCACCAACTCGGCGACCGTCCTTTTCACGGTGTCCAAACCGACGGGCAGCAGCGCGCTCCGGAACGCCACCATCGACTTTGGCAACGGCACGGCGCAGGCGCTTGGAAATCTCGCCAGCGGCACGGCCACCGTGACGCACACCTACACGGGGCCGACCGGATCCACGGCCCTGACGTTTACCGCGACGGTCCAGGCGACCGACATCAACGGTGAATCCGGTGCCGCGTCGACGACGGTCGTGATTACGCCGAGGGCGACGATTACGCCAATCAACGTTACGATCTCGGCAACGGGAGGCACCGCCTTCGCGCAGGGGCAGCGATGGGAGTTCACGGCCACCGTCACGGGCGGCGGCGACGCCGGCACGGGCGACGCGACCATCCAGCAGTACCGGTGGGATTTTGGTGACGGGCAGCTTGCGGAGACGACGAGCAAGACTACGGCGCACGTCTACGAAACCAAGACGACCGAACAGCGAATCACCGTCGTCGTCACCGTACGGACGCCCGACGGCCGCAGCGCGACAGGTCGCACCGAGATTCTGGTCGCGAAGTTCCCGTAGGCAACGATGGAGCGGTCCAGCGAACGCGGCTACGCGATGGCGGCGCTGCTCGTCGGGCTGAGCGTCATGGGGATCATGCTCGGCGTGGCGATGCCGACCTGGCGCTCGATGGTGCAGCGCGAGCGCGAGGCGGAGCTCATTTTCCGCGGCGAGCAGTACGCGCAGGCGATTGCGCTCTTCAATCGCCGCACGGGCGGCTTTCCGACGTCGCTCCAGGCGCTCCGCGAGGGCCGGCACATCCGGCAGCTCTATAAGGACCCCATCACCGGCGGCGACTTTCAGGTGCTGTATCTCGGCCAGGCGGTCCCGCTCGGCGCGCCGGCGGTGGGCGGCCGCGGCGCCCCTGGACTGCCGGCCACCGGAGCGGCGGGTGCCGCGGGGCGCGGGCAGACGCCGCCCCTCGGTCAGACAGGTCTCACGGGCGCGCAGGGCGGCAGCCCGTTTCCTGCGGCGCAGGCCGGCCGCGGCGGACTGGCGGGCGCCGGCGCACCGGGCCAGCCGGGCGCGATGGGCGCAGGCCCGATTGTCGGTGTCGTCAGCCGCAGCACCGGTGAAGCGATGCGCCTGTACAACGGCCGCGGCAAGTACAACGAATGGACCTTCATGAGCACGGCCGCGACGCAGCAGCCGGGCGCGCCCGCTGGGGGTCCCATGCCCGGCATGCCCGGTGTCGGCCCTGGACGCGGCGGCCAGCCCGGCCTTCCGGGGCGCGGCGGACAGCAGCCGCTGCCCGGGCGCGGCGCGCGCGGGCGCGGCGAGGCGCCCGGTAGCACACCGTTCGACCGTCCCATGCCGCCCGGCCGCGGCCCCGGCGGCTTCCAGCCGTCGCCGTTCGGTCGTCCCGGCGGGCCCGGCGGCGCGCCGAGTCCATTCACGCCCGGCCGCGGACGGCTCTAATCAGCCAATCGCGTCGATGACCGCATCATGCAACGCGGGGCGGACCTGCCTGATCGCCTCGTTCTCGCGTGTCGGGTGCACGCGATTCGTCAGGAGCACCACGTAGATCCCGCGATCGGGATCGATCCAGAGTGACGTTCCCGTAAACCCCGTGTGCCCGAACGCGCGCGAGGACATGCGGCTCCCGCACGAGGAGGTCGGGAGCATCGTGTCCCACCCGAGCGCGCGCGAGCTGCCGGGCACGTCCGTACGCCGCGCGACGAAGGTTCCGAGGGTCGCGCGCGTGAACGCGCCGGTCCGGCCGTCGAGCACCTGCAGGACGTGCCGCGCGCACTGCCCGACGGCCGCCGCCGTGCCGAAGAGCCCTGCGTGCGCGGCCGCGCCGCCGAGCGTCCACGCATGCTCGTCGTGCGCCTCGCCGACGAGCAGCCGGCCGCGCCAGCGGTCGAACTCGGTCGGCGCGATGCGCGGGTGCCAGAGCCGCGGCGGATGGAACTGGAGATCCTCGACGACGCCCATCTGCGCACGGACCGCCTCGAAGCGCGCCGCCAGCGTGCTGTCTCCCTCGAGGAGGAACCCGAGCAGCATGAAGCCGAGATCGCTATAGACGGCCTTGGTGCGCGGCTCGTACACGAGCGGACTGCTGCAGATCGCATCCTCGAACTCGGCGCGGGTGCGGCAGTACTCATAGAGCGGCGCATGGCCGCCGAGGCCGCTGCAGTGCGCCAGCAGATCGCGCACGGTCACGGCCGCGCGGTCGGGATCGGACCATCCGGCGATGTGCTGCCGGACGGGATCGTCCAGGCCGATGGCGCCGCGCTCGACCTGCTGCATCGCGATCGGCACGGTCGCCAGCACCTTCGTCAGCGAGGCGAGATCGAAGACGGTGTCCTCCGCGGCTGGCGCGGCGTTCGGCTCGAAGGTCAGCCGGCCGAAGGCCTGCCGCCAGATCGGCCGCGTGGCGTCGCCTACCTCGACCACAGCGGCGGGAAAGGCCTTCGCCTCAACCGCGCCGCTGAGCACACTCGCGGCGCCGCTGAACCTCCCGAACCCGCTGAACGAGACCTCCTGAACCGTCTGCACCCCCTGAACCTTCCGAACCCTTAGTAGCATAGAAGGAGATGCACGTCCTCGGGATCGACGCCGGCGGCACCAAGACCGTCTGCCTCCTGGCCGACGGGGAGGGGCAGGTGCTCGCCGAAGCGCGCGGCGGCGGCGCCAACCTGCAGTCGGTGGGGGAGCTCGAGGTCGAGAAGGTGCTGTACGGCGTGATGGAGGCGGCGCTCGCGCGGCACGACGTGCGGCCCGGCGCCATCTGCCTCGGCATCGCGGGCGTCGATCGCCCCGCCGACGCCGACGCGGTGCGCGCCATCATGAAGCGCATCGGCTTCAAGTCCCAGACGCTCGTCGTCAACGACGCGCTCGTGGCGCTGGTCGCGGGGGCGGGCGAGGAGCCCGGGGTCGTGCTGGTAGCGGGCACCGGGTCGATCGCCTACGGGCGCAACGCCGCGGGACAGGCGGCCCGCGCCGGCGGCTGGGGCTATCTTCTCGGCGACGAGGGCGGCGGCTTCTGGATCGGCCGCGCGGCGCTCTCGGCCGTCGTCCGGCAGTTCGACGGCCGCGGTCCCGACACCGCTCTGACCGGACTTGTGCTCGGGCACCTCGGCCTGTCGAATCCGACCGAGCTGATTCACGCGATCTACTACCGCGACGTGCACCGGCAGGCGATTGCGGGCCTGGCCGGCGTCGTGCAGCGGGCCACCGACGCGGGCGACGCGGTCGCGCGGGACATCCTCGCGCGCGCCGGCGCCGAGCTCGCCTCGGCGGCCGCGTCCGTGATCACCCGTCTTGGCATGCGCGGCGAGGCGTTTCCGACGATTCTCTCGGGCGGCATGTTTCGCGGCATGCCGTCGCTGACGCGCGACGTGCAGGCGCGCCTCTCGGAAGCGGCGCCGCGGAGCACCGTCCGTGTACTCGACGTGGAGCCGGCCGTGGGCGCGGTGCGGCTCGCGCTGGCGGCGGCGCGCGGACACGTGGACGTTCCGACGTACGTCTGACGCGTGGACATACGGATCTTCGACACGGCAGAGGAGACCGCCGCGGCGCTTGCGCGCCGCCGGCGAGGCGGACTTCAGCCGCGCCACGACCTTCAATCTCGACGAGTTCGCCGGCCTTCCTCCGACGCACCCCGGAAGCTTCCGCCTGTTCATGGAGCGGCATCTGTTCCAGGGGATCAATCTCGCGCCGGCACAGATTCACTTCCTCGTCGATGGGGATCGGGACCATCCTGAAGGCGGGCGCGATCGTGCTCGTCGCCACGGGAGCGCACAAGGCGGCGTGCGTCGAACGGGCCGTGCGCGGGCCGGTCACCACTACGCTCCCGGCGTCGTGCCTGCAACTCCATCGGCACGTCGAGCTGTATCTGGACCGCGCTGCGGCGAAGGATCTTTAACTTTTCGCCGACGTGCCTTCGGCGTGCCCCTGGAGCATGCCGCGCAGCCGCGGCTCGATGTCCTCGCCGATCGCCTCGCGCATCGAATCGTGCGCGCGCCGCAACCGCGACAGCGCTTTCAAGTAGGGCTGCCCGGTCTTCTGCATCACGATCGCCGCCTTGACGTTCCAGTGGGCTTTCTTGAGCAGCTTGTCGCAATCGTCGTACTCGAGGCCTGTCACGATGTTGACGATGCGGCGGGCGCGATCTTGCAGCTTCTCGGATCCGGTCTGCACGTCGACCATCAGGTTCCCG
>CAZGLC010000028.1:0-26438 GCA_964526235.1 uncultured Bifidobacteriaceae bacterium | reverse complement strand
AAGAAGTGCCCTCCGCGATCAAGAAGGGCATCGAGGCGGCGAAGAAGAACCTGATTCGCGCGCCGCTCAAGGGGACGACGATTCCGCACCAGGTGATCGGGCGATTTGGCTCGGGCAGCGTGCTGCTGAAGCCGGCGCCGGAAGGCACGGGCCTCATCGCGGGCGGCGCGGTGCGCGCGGTTGTCGAGGCGGCCGGGATCCAGAACGTGCTGACCAAGTCGCTCGGATCGGCCAACCCGCACAACGTGGTGCGCGCCACGTTCGCCGGGCTGATGGGGCTGAAGGATCCGGCGCAGGTGGCGCGCTTCCGCGGCAAGGAACTCGGGGAGCTCATCGGCGCGTAGCGCCCAGAACCCGGAACTCGGAACATGGCAAAGAAGACTGCAAAGACGGCTGTGGCGAAGAAGCTGAAGGTGACGCTCATTCGGAGCCCGATCGGCTTCAACGAGACGCAGGGAAAGACGGTCGAGGGCATGGGGCTGCGCCGCCTCCGGCACACGGTGGAGCTGCTGGACACGCCGGCCACGCGCGGCATGATTCACAAGGTGCGGCACCTCGTCACGGTCGAGGAATAGACGATGGATCTCAGCAATCTCAAGCCGGCCGAGCGATCGAAGTTCACGCACAAGCGCGTCGGGCGCGGCCAGGGGTCGGGCACGGGCACGCAGGCCGGCCGCGGCCACAAGGGGGCCAAGTCGCGCTCGGGCTTCAAGTTCAAGCGCGGGTTCGAGGGCGGCCAGATGCCGCTGCACCGGCGGATGCCGAAGCGCGGCTTCCACAACCAGTTCCGCACCGACTACGCGGTGGTGAACCTCGACACGCTCGCCGAGCGCTTCGACGCGGGCACCGTGGTGACCCCGGAGCTGCTGCGGGAACGCGGGCTCGTGCGCAGCCGGACGCAGCCGATCAAGGTACTGGCGCGCGGCGACATCGCGAAGAAGCTGACCGTCCGCGCGCACAAGTTCAGCGGCAAGGCCGCTGAGAAGATCGCCGCTGCCGGCGGCGCCGCGGAGGTGCTCGGCGGGGCGTAAAGCCCCGCCCTACGCGTAGGGCGCCCCTTTACGGGGCGCCGGGAAAGAACGATGGATAACGCGCTCAAGAATCTGTTCGCCGTCACCGACCTGCGCAACCGCGTGCTCTTCACGCTGGGGCTGCTCGGCGTGTACCGCGTTGGCGGCGTGATCCCGACGCCAGGGGTCAATACCGAAGCGCTGGCGATCCTGTCCGAGCAGACCCAGAACACGATGTTCGGGCTGTACAACATGTTCTCCGGCGGCAACCTGTCCCAGATGACGATCTTCGCGCTCGGCGTGATGCCGTACATCAGCGCGTCGATCATCCTGCAGCTGCTGACAGTCGTCTGGCCGACGCTCGAGCGCCTGTCGAAGGAAGGGGAGCTCGGCCGCCGCAAGATCACCCAGTACACACGCTACCTGACGGTCGTCCTCGCCATCGTGCAGTCGCTCGGCATCGCCTTCTTCCTCGAACGGCAGACGCAGATCGCGGGCGGCCTGCCGCTCGTCTTCGATCCCGGCTTGGCCTTCCGCTTCATGTGCGTGCTGACGATGACGACCGGCACGATGTTCGTGATGTGGCTCGGCGAGCAGATCACCGAGCGCGGCGTCGGCAACGGCATGTCGCTCATCATCTTCGCCGGCATCGTCGTCGGCCTGCCGTCGGCCGTGCTGACGACGGTCGATCAGATGCGGACCGGCCAGCTCAGTCTGCTGCGCGTGGTCTTCCTGAGCGTGATGATGGTGGTGGTCGTCGGGGCGATCATCTTCGTCGAGCGCGGCCATCGCCGGATCACGGTGCAGTACGCCAAGCGTGTCGTCGGACGCCGGCAGTACGGCGGCGCGAGCACGCACATTCCGCTCAAGGTGAACACAGGCGGCGTCATTCCCGTGATCTTCGCCTCGTCGATTCTGGCGTTTCCGGCGACGGTCGCCATGATGTTCGAGAGCGGCACGTGGGGGCGGGCGGTGGCCGACCAGCTCGCGTACGGCATGCCGCTCTACAACCTGCTGTACGTCGTCGGGATCATCTTCTTCTGCTACTTCTACACGGCGATCATCTTCAACCCCGATGACGTCGCGGAGAACATGCGGAAGTACGGCGGGTTCATTCCGGGCATCCGTCCGGGCAAGCGGACGGCGGAGTACATCGATACGATTCTGGCGCGGCTGACGCTGGTGGGGGCGCTGTACCTCGCAATGGTCGCGCTGCTGCCGGAGTTCCTGCTCACGGGCTTCCGCGTGGCGCCGATCCCGTTCGTCGGCGAGCAGCTCGACGCCATGCTGCCCACGTGGTTCACGCAGGGCGCCGGCGTCACGTTCTATTTCGGCGGCACCTCGCTCCTGATCGTGGTCGGCGTCGCGATGGACACCGTCAACCAGATCGAATCACAGCTCATCATGCGGCATTACGACGGCTTCATGAAGAAGACGCGAATCCGCGGCCGGCGCGGGTAGGCGATGGCGCTCAACGTCATCATGCTCGGCGCCCCCGGCGCCGGGAAGGGCACGCAGGCCGAGCACTTCGCGCGGAAGCATGGCGTTCCCAGGGTCTCGACGGGCGACATCCTGCGCGAGGGCATCAAGCAGGGGCTGCCGCTGGCGCTCGAGGCCAAGGAGAAGATGGACCGCGGCGAGCTGGTGGACGACGAGACGATGATCGGGATCGTGCGGGAGCGGCTGAGCCGCCCCGACGCGGCGGCCGGCTTCGTGCTCGACGGATTTCCGCGCACGGTCTTCCAGGGGCGCGCGCTCGATGCGATCATGAAGGATCGCGGCAACGGCCCGCTCATCGTCGTCGACATCGTCGTGCCTCAGGACGAGCTCGTCCGCCGGCTCAGCACGCGGCGCATCTGCTCGAAATGCGGCACGAATGCCGACCCGAGCGACAGCGCGGCGACGGCGTGCCAGCGGTGCGGAGGCGCCCTCATCTCCCGCACCGACGACAACGATCGCGTGGTGCTCGAGCGCCTCGAGATCTACGCCGAGAACACCCAGCCGCTCGTCGACCACTACGGCGCGCGTCCGACGTTCCGGACGGTGAACGGCGCGCAGCCGCCCGACCGTGTGGCGGAGGAGCTCGAGGCGACGATTCTCGATGCGGCGCGTGCCGGCGCCGGACTCCCGTTGGGAGCGCAGGAGTAGGCGGGCGATGATCGTCTGCCGCTCGAAGGCGGAGGTCGAGAAGCTGCGGCGGGTCAACCAGCTCGTCGCGCGGATCCTGGCCGCGCTGCGGCAGATGGCTGGGCCCGGCGTGACGACGAAGGAGATCGACGCGGCTGCCGAAGCGCTGGTCCGGGCCGAGGGCGCGGTGCCGGCGTTCAAGGGGTACCACGGGTACCCGGCAACGGTCTGCGCGTCGATCAACGAGCAGGTGGTGCACGGCATCCCGTCGGGGCGGCGGCTCGCGGACGGCGACCTCCTGTCGCTCGACATGGGCGCCAAGCTCGACGGCTTTTTTGGTGACTGCGCCGTCACCGTGCCGGTCGGCAGGGCCTCGGATGATGCGGCTCGGCTGCTGCGCGTGACCGAGGAGGCGCTCTTTCACGGCATCGAGGCCGTGAAGCCCGGCGCCCGGGTGTCCGACATCGGCGCGGCCGTGCAGCGCCACGTCGAGGCCCACGGGTTTTCGGTGGTGCGGGAGTTCGTCGGGCACGGCATCGGCACCGCGCTGCACGAGGAGCCGCAGATTGCGAATTACGGCCCCGGAGGGCGCGGCCCGCGGCTGTCGGAGGGGATGGTGCTCGCGATCGAGCCGATGGTGAACCTCGGCGGCGCGGACGTGAAGGTGCTCGGCGACGGCTGGACGGCGGTGACCCGCGACGAGAGCCTGTCGGCGCATTTCGAGCACACGGTGGTCGTGACGCCCGAAGGGTGCGAAATCCTGACGCTGTTCGAGGGCGACCGCGACCGCGCGCGCGAGCTGATGGGCGTCACGGTGCGCTCGTGACGGCATGGAGCGCCGGCCGGTGGAGATCGAAGGGATTGTCGCTGCGCAGCTGCCGAGCGGCCTCTACCGGGTGGCGGTCGATGGCAGCCGGTCGATCACGGCGCACGTCGGCGGGGGCGTCGAGCGGAATTTCATCCGGTTGCTCGTCGGCGACCGGGTGGTGGTGGAGTTGACGCCGCGCGATCTGACGCGCGGCAGAATCGTCAGGAAGCTGTAAAGGGCGGCCTTATGAAGGTACGAGCGTCGGTCAAACGGATTTGTGACAAGTGCAAGGTTGTGCGGCGGCGCGGCGTCGTCCGCGTGATCTGCACGAACGCGAAACACAAGCAGAGGCAGGGATAACCGATGGCACGCATCGCAGGCATCGATCTGCCGCGCACCAAGCGGATTGAGATCGGGCTGACCTATATCTACGGCATCGGCCGGAAGCGGTCGAACGACATCCTGGCATCGGCGGGCGTGAGTCCCGACCTGCGCGTCAAGGACCTGTCGGAAGACGACGTGCGGAAGATCAGCCGCGTCCTCGAAGAGGTGGGCGGCGTCGAAGGCGACCTCCGCAAGGAGGTGTCGATGAACATCAAGCGGCTGATGGAGATCGGCTGCTACCGCGGCCTGCGGCACCGGCGCAATCTCCCGGTGCACGGCCAGCGGACCCGCACGAACGCCCGCACGCGGAAAGGGCCGCGCAAGGGCGCGATCGCGAAGAAGAAGACGGTGTAACCGATGGCTAAGAGTGATCCGACCGCGGCGCCGGGCGGCGCCGAGAAGAAGGCCGAGGGCGGCCCGAAGAAGTCCAAGAAGACGTTCAAGAAGCGCGGCGAGAAGCGCGTGGTGCACCACGGCTACGTGCACATCCACGCCTCGTTCAACAACACGCACGTCACGATCACCGACACCGAGGGGAACGTGATTGCATGGTCGAGCGCGGGCGGCATCGGCTTCAAGGGGTCGCGCAAGGGAACGCCGTTTGCCGCGACGCAGGCGGCGATTGCCGCCGGCAACGCCGCCAAGAACTACGGACTGCGGTCCGCGGAGGTCCGGGTGAAAGGCCCGGGATCGGGGCGCGAGTCGGCGATTCGGGCGCTGCAGACGATCGGCATCGACGTCAAGTCGATTCGCGACGTGACGCCGATTCCGCACAACGGCTGCCGCCCCACCAAGAGGAGAAGGGTGTAAATCGATGGCGAGATACATTGGCCCGGTCTGCCGCCTCTGCCGCCGCGAGGGGATGAAGCTGTTCCTCAAGGGCGAGCGCTGCTACACGGAGAAGTGCGCGATCGAGAAGCGCAACTTCGCGCCGGGGCAGCACGGCAAGACGCGGAAGCAGAAGCTGGCCGGCTACGGCGTGCAGCTGCGCGAGAAGCAGAAGGTCAAGCGCATCTACGGCGTGCTCGAGGACCAGTTCCGGCGCTACTTCGAGCAGGCGGAGCGGACGCGCGGGATCACCGGCGAAACGCTCCTGCAGCTGCTCGAGCGGCGGCTCGACAACGTGACGTATCGCCTCGGCTTCGCCACGTCGCGTCCCCAGGCGCGCCAGCTCGTGCGGCACGGGCACGTCACGGTCAACGGCCGTAAAGTGAACATCCCGTCGTACTCGGTCAAGCCGGGCGACGTGGTTGCCGTCAGGGAGCGGAGCCGGAAGTCGCCGTCGATCGCGCACGCGATCGAGGAAGTGAAGGGGCGCGGGATTCCCGAGTGGCTCCAGTTCGACGCCGAGGCCATGTCGGCGAAGGTGAGCTCGATCCCGACGCGCGAGCAGATCAACCTGCCGGTGCAGGAATCGCTCATCGTCGAGCTGTATTCGAAGTAACTCGCACCCGCCGGCCCGCAGCCTTACGGACCTGCGGCGGGAGGCCGGCGGAGACAACGTGCAGGTCCGGAGGCCGGGACTGCCGGCCCGTTCGCGAAAGGAACGACCATGCTCTGGAAAGGGTTTCAGCGTCCCAAGCGGCTCGAGTTCGAGCGCGAGACTCTCACCGACCGGTTCGGCCGGTTCTACGCCCAGCCGTTCGAGCGGGGGTTCGGCACGACCATCGGCAACGCCATGCGCCGCGTGCTCCTCTCGTCGATCGAGGGGGCGGCGATTACGGCAGTCAAGATTGACGGCGTCCTCCACGAGTTCTCGCCGATTCCCGGGGTCGTCGAGGACGCGACCGACATCATCCTCAACCTGAAGCAGATTCCGCTGAAGCTGCACACCGATGCGACCAAGACGCTCACCCTGCGCGTCGACAAGCCGGGCGTCGTGCGCGCCAAGGACATCCAGACCGACGCCGACGTCGAGGTCCTCGAGCCCGAGGCGCACATCGCCACGATTGCCGACCACGGCAAGCTCCACATGGAGCTGCGCATGAAGCGCGGCCGCGGATACGTGTCGGCCGACAAGAACTTCGACGAGGACCTCGGCATCGGCTGGATCCCGATCGACTCGGTGCACTCGCCGGTGAAGAAGGTGAACTACCTCGTGGAGGCGGCGCGCCTGGGCCAGACGACCGACTACGACAAGCTGACGGTCGACGTCTGGACCAACGGATCGGTGACCGCGCGCGACGCCGTGTCGCTCGCCGCCAAGCTGGTTCGCGACCACCTGAACATCTTCGTCAACCTCGAGGATGCCGACGAGGAGGCGCAGGACAGCCAGGCCGACCAGCCGCGCACGTCGGTCGCGAACGAGAATCTCGACAAGAGCGTCGAAGAGCTGGAACTGTCGGTCCGGTCGTACAACTGCCTCAAGAACGCCAATATCCGCACGATTCGCGAGCTGGTGCAGAAGACCGAGGCCGAGATGCTCCGGACCAAGAACTTCGGACGCAAGTCGCTCAACGAGATCAAAGAGATCCTGCACGGCATGGGACTGAGCCTCGGCATGCGGCTCGATCAGCCGGTGCAGGTGCCTCAGGAATAAGGGCTCGCCATGAGACACAACGTTGGACACCGGAAGCTCGGGCGCGTCACGGAGCACCGGATTGCGCTGCTCCGGAACCAGGCGATGGCGCTGCTCCGGCACGAGCGCATCGAGACCACCGTGCCGAAGGCCAAGGAGCTGCGGCCGTTCGTCGAGCGGCTGATCACGATCGCCAAGCGCGGCGTCGCCTCGGGCGAGGCCAACGGCAAGGCGCTCCACGCCCGCCGGCTCGTGCTGGCGGAACTGCCCGACACGGCCGTCGTCGGCAAGCTGTTCGAGACGCTCGCGCCGCGGTTTGCCGATCGGCCGGGCGGCTATACACGCATTCTGCGCGTCGGGTTCCGCCGCGGCGACTCGGCCGAGGTCGCGCAGATCGAGCTGGTCGGCAGCGAGTACGACCCGCGCGCGGCACAGGAGAAGGACAAGGGCGATCAGGAGGCCAGCGCCAAGCCGAAGGGCAAGGGTGTCGGCGAGCGCCTCAAGGCGGCGGCGAGTCGGATACGCGGCCGAAAGAAGGACGAGGGGACGTCGAAGGCGCAGTTCGGCGGCCAGACGCGCGGTGCCGCCCGGAAGTCCACGACGCCGCGCAAGGCGGGCGGTTCGTAGGCTCGTCGCTCTGCACCATCGGGCGCCGCGACAACCGTGGTTCACGGTGTCGTTGGCGCCCGGAATACCTGCCGTACCCGCCATCCGCTAATCCCAGCATCACCATCGACTTCCGACGACGATCCCGTCGTCCGCGGCGCGGCAGTGTCGTTGCTCGTCGCTCCTGGCGATGCCGAGGACCTGGCCGCGAGTCCGGCGTATCGCAGCAGCGACGGGCGCGCTGGCCGTCATCACGGGTGCCAGCGGCGATCGTCGCCTGGCGTCGGCGCGGGAGTCGCAACCGATTGCCGCGCTCGCGCCTATGGAGGTGATCGCGTCGGGCTTCCGCCAGCCGTCGGCGGTCGCCGTGGACGCCAGCGGTGCGGTACTCGTCGCCGATCGCGCCGCCGGGACGCTGACGCGCATCGGCGGTGATGGCGCGCGTGAGCTGCTCGTCAAGGACCTGCAGGGGCCGAACGGCGTCGCCGTCGATCGGTCCGGCGGCGTGTTCGTCGCGGAAGCTGCCGCGCGCCGCATCGTGAAGATCGCGGCGGCCGGCGCCTCCACCGTCGTCGCCTCGCTCGATGGACGCCCGCAGGCCATGGCCATCGACCACGAAGACCGCATCTGGGTGGCGGTCCGCGGCCGTTCGGAGCACGGCGGCGGCGATCTGATTGTTCGCGTGGAGCCGTCCGGCGCGCCGACGGAGGTGGCAGCGGGGTTCAAGAACATTGACGCGCTGGCCGCCGGTGACGGTGCGTTGTATGTGGCAATGGCACGTCTCGGCGACGAGCACGGACGGATGCGCAGCTCGGTGGCGCGCGTCGGGATTCGCGAGGACGGAAGCGCCAGCGCCGCCGAATCGCTCATCACCGCCGACATTCAGCGCGTCGCCGGTCTCGCCGTGGATGTGCTCGGCGCTCTGTTCGCCGGCGGCGAGGCCGTCGACGAACGGCACGGCCGCCAGGGGGTCGTCCTGAAAAAGGATCGCGCGGGGCAGGTCGCCGAGTTCGCGCGAGGACTGCGCGGTGCGGCGGCGCTGGCCCTTGCGCCGGACGGCGATCTCATCGCGCTCGAAGTGCGGCACAGCGGGCGCGTCCTGCGCTTCCGATCGCCGCCGGCGCCCGTGCTTGCGGCACCGCCGTTCGCAAATCGCACGCCGCTGCCGATCGCCGGCCGCGTGCAGCCGGGCGATCGCGTGCAGCTGTTCGATCCCTCCAATCCCGTCGATTCGCTCGCGGCGACGGTCGCCGACGCGCGCGGCGCGTTCATGCTCCCAGCACCGCTCGCGCCGAA
This sequence comes from uncultured Bifidobacteriaceae bacterium, assembly GCA_964526235.1. Lineage (GTDB taxonomy): Bacteria > Acidobacteriota > Vicinamibacteria > Vicinamibacterales > UBA2999 > MELF01. The sequence continues at coordinate 17,689 of CAZGLC010000028.1, read as the reverse complement.
TGCCCGTACGGAGCTGCTGTTCCGCGCCACGGCTGCGGGCGGACGGGGCCTGGCCGGCGTCGCGGCGGCAGCAGCCGTCGTCCATGACGACGTGCTTCCGCGCGTGTTCATGCTGGAACCGCCGGCGGGTGCGCACGTGCGCGGCTCCGTTGCGCTCCGCGCGCGCGCCGAAGACGAGGGGAGCGGCGTCGCCACGGTCTCGTTCCTCCTCGACGACGCCGTTGTGGCGAGCGTCAGCAATCCAGAGCCGCCGGCGCCTCTGCTGGCGTCAGCCGTGCTCGAGCCCGGTGGCCTCCTCGACGGGCCGCATGCGTGGACGGCTGCGGCGGTCGACCGGGCCGGCAATTCGCGCGCCGAGGCGCAGTTGCTGGTTGTCGATCGCACCCCGCCCGAGACCGTCGTCGGCAGCGGTCCAGGCGCCGAGACGCTGGAACGCACGGTGCGGTTCGGCATCGAGGGCATTGACGTGTGGTCGCCGTCCCTGGAGTTTTCGTGGCGCCTGGACGACGGCCCATGGTCGGCCTACAGCCATGTCTCCACGATCGAGCTGCACGATCTGGCGCCAGGGCCGCACCGGTTCGAGGCCAGGGCGCGGGACCTGGCCGGCAACGAGGACCCGACACCCGCCGTTCGGACGTTCACCGTGCGTGCCCTGAGTATCCGCATCACCGAGCCGAGCGCCACAATCCAAAGCGCGGCGACAGCGGTCTGGATCCGGGGCACCGTGATTGGCCGGGACGTCAGGGTCAACGTCCCTTTGAGCGTTCCAATGTTCGGGATGACGAATCTCCCCGCACTCGTGGAAAATGGCGCATTTGTCGCTCGCGTCCCCGTCGATCCGACTACGACGGAGATTACAGTGATTGCAACCGATGCCACGGGCGCCACCCAACGTGACAGTGTGGCTGTGACGATCGTGCCTGCCACGGATGACACGTCCCTCGACCTTCACGCGTGGCCGCCGGGTGGAGTCGCGCCGCTCACGGTTGGTATCAGACTGCTCAACCCGATTGCGTCGGCACGGGCAACGCTCGACGTCGATGGCGACGGCGGTATCGACCGCGAGGGCGAAGAGGTGGGCGTCCGGGTGCAGACGCACACGTATAGCCAGGCCGGCGTGTACACACCGACGATCACGGTCACAGATAGCGACGGTCGCGCGCACACTGCGCGCGCCGTCGTCCACGTGTACGACAGAGCCGCGCTTGATGTGCGGCTGCAGGCTGTCTGGCGGGGGTTCCGCGACGCACTGCGAACGGGCGACATCGCGAAAGCCGTCAGTTTCATTCACAGCGATCGACGTGAGGCCTGGAGCGAGTACTTCAATCAGCTCACGCCTGACGAGCTCGCACAGGTCGATCAGATGTTCATGATGATCGAACTCGTCGAAGTGGGATTCGGTGGAGCGCAGTACGAGATGCTGCGCGAGCGGGATGGGTTGATCTACTCGTATGCCGTATGGTTTGCCTACGACATCGGAGAAGGACAATGGCGCCTGGAGCGCTTCTGATGCGTCACGGCGTGCTCGCCGTAATGCTCACGATAGTGGGGGGGTCTGGCGTCGCGTGCTCCTACGGACCAGAAGTGCGCGGGCCCTTCCAGGGTCAGGTCGTGGATGCCGAGACGGGCACGCCCCTCGAGGGTGTCATTGTCCTTATCTCATGGCCCTTCGAAAGCGGCCCGTTCAAACCTCGCGATGTCTACGACGCACAGGACACGTTGACCGATGTCAACGGCAGCTTCGAGCTGCAAGGACTGCAAGGAACGATTATCTGGCCCAGCGTGCTGTCGCCGCGCCTTTACTTTTTCCTGTCCGAACATGAATGGACGTTGGAAACCGAAGTCACCGTTCAGGGTGGCCGGAGTTTTCTCGACCCGACTGTGACTCGTATGCGGCGACTGACCTCGCGGCAAGAGCGGTGTGCGAGCCTTGACCGGAACACACCGCTCCTCGACCATCCAAACATGCGGCGTTTCCAAGAAGCCCGAATCGACGAGAGCGTAGCACTGAGGTGTGCGGTCCGCTAAGGAGTGCCAAACGATGAGAGGCGTCAGTCGTCATCCAGTCGCCATATCGGTGGCCATTGCGTTGGGCATTCTTGCCAAGAGCAATATCGTCGGGGCTTTGAATGAACCCACTCATGTGCTCGTCAACGTCGCGGCCGCCCGATATGACCGCTTCGATGCGATGCTGCAGCAGTCACTCGGGTTGTCGCTCGGTGCCCGCTCGCCGCTGAGAGGCAGCGACGGGCGTCTCCGTTTCGTCGAACAATGGCTCGGCGAAGGCGGCGCGCGCGAGGACGATGGCGCACGATTTCTCAACCACTTCCACGATCCACTGCAGCCGTGGGACCGCGCCGGCTTGGGCGCTGCGATTCTTCGCTATGAATCGTCCGTGCGATGGATGCAGCGACCGGCCGAAAGTGGATTGAACCTCCGTATCTGGTCGTGGGGCGATGCGCGCAGGTTGTACGCGCAAGCACTGACGGAACCAGATCCACTGAAGCGAGAACAGGTCACCGCGGATCTGTTCCGAGCGCTCGGCCAGATCATGCACCTCGTGGTGGACGCCTCCACGCCAGAGCATTCGCGAAACGACCCGCATCTGGGAGGCTTCGTCGAGCGTCAGATCTTCCGCAATCCGAGATACGGAAACTATGAGTACTGGGTATCGGATCAACACACGCTCGGTGCCACACCCCAGGCGATAGACGTGTCCGAGGCGCAATTCATTGCCCTCTACTTGTCCAGCCCTCTTGGCTTCGATCCGTCAATCCTGCACGCGCCAACCCTCGATGATGTCGCCAGTGTCCCAATCGCGCGCTTGATCGACACGACCAGCTATCGGCGGGCGGGGTCGCCGAATGTGACGCTGTTGCCAGCGTCCGACAGGCCCGCAATCGGGCTTTCCGAGTTCTCCAACGCCAATTTCTTCAGCGAGAGCTCGCTGAAAGATCAGTATCCCTATCCCGTGTCGGAAAACCTGCCTCCCTCGCGATGGGCGACGCCTCGTGGCCGGGTGCGGGCCTACTTTGCGAAGTGGCCTGGCGACGGCCTGGCGGTCGATCCCGCACGCGCCGAGTGCGTCACGGATCAGATGGCAGTCCGGATCCAGGTGCCCTTTCGTTGTCAGGACGAAAACGTGTGGCGACAAACGGCGTTTCACATGCTGCCGCGCGCCGTCGGCTACGCCCGCGGCGTGCTCGACTATTTCTTTCGCGGATCGGCCACAGTGACCGCTATCGAGTGGACGCGCAGAGGCATCGAGATCACGGTGGAAAACACCGGAACCGAGCCCATGGAGGGTGTCTTCGAGATCTACGCCCGGCAGAGTCCGGGCAACGCGGGCGAACGCCGCGCCAGGCTGGCCACGCTGAACGGCGGTGAGGTGATTCATCTCGAGCCGGGAGAGCAGTGGTTCGACGAGGTCACGGTACCACCCGACACCGTCCCCACCCCGGCCCACATCCTCGTGTTCACAGGCCAGTTGGGGCTCGAGCAAGACGCCGTCGTCGGGCAGGTGTTTACGGTGCCATACGTCGAGGTCCGCCAGACGACGTATGACGCGGCGATTTCAATCGAATGTGCGAGGACGCTCGTGTTCTCGAATCCCGGGCCGTACCAGAAGGGCACGACGTCCGGTATCCGGAACGAGCACATGCGGTGCAACTGGATTCCGAGCCATCGGATTGGCGGCACGTTCGTGACCAACAGCGCCACCGATCCGGGCACGGGCCGGCCGCGGCCGATCATCGATCGAATCGAGGCACGCTGGCTCGGCGGCCGTGCGGCAGGTCCGGCTCCTCTCGTCGTCGATGGCGTGGCGGCCCCGGGAGGAACCTGGCGTCGGGCGGGGAACGAGCCCGATCCGACCTCGTTCCAGATTCTCGAGCCCATCGGCCGCGACAAGGCGTCGCTCTCCCTCCTCGTCTCCTACGCGGCCGATCGCGTCAGCGGCTCGGTCGACGCTCAGCTGGCCACGTTCGGCGTCGCGATCTCGAGTCATTCGAAATCCATGTGGATCGACAACCCGAAGTCCGCGCCGGCACGTTACCTCGTGACATCCGGCCGCAGCATCTCCGCGGACATAGACTACAACTGGGCATTCAGAAACTGGATGCTCCTTCCACTGTTCGAGGCGTCGACGCTTGGGGGGGCGGCGATCCCCAGCGATGCGCGGACGTCTCGTCCCTTCGGCAACGTGCGTATCAGCGAGGGGTTGGCGGTGGATGTACGGGGCTACAACGACGCGGTCACCGACGATTTCGAGATCTTCACCACTCAACAGGCGGCTGACGACAGGTACGCGGCCATCGAGCCGCTGCTGGGCCCCCACCCGGACGGTCCGTTCTTCGCCTGGGAAGCAGAGATTCGCCGCGTCTACCAGCCCATGGAGCGGGAGTTCCTGCGGGCTTTCGTGACGGCGAACCTCGAGGCGTCTCGGATTCGACTGATTGGCCAGGTCGGTGGTGGCTCGCAGTGAAGGGTCAGGCCTCCTCGACCACCTCCTGGCCGCGTTCGGCCTTCGCCGCGGCGATGATCTTGGTCTGGAGGTGCTGCGGCACTTCCTCGTAATGCGAGTACTCCATGTGATACGACCCCCGGCCGCCGGTCGCGGAGGTCAGATGCTGCTCGTAGGTGAGCATCTCCGACATCGGCACCTGCGCGCGGATCACGGTCATCGACCCGCGGGTGTCCATGCCGGCGATACGCCCGCGGCGTCCGTTGAGGTCGCCCATCAGATCGCCCGCGAAGTCGCTCGGCGATTGCACCTCCACGTGCATGATCGGCTCGAGGATCGTGGGCCGCGCGCGCGTCATCGCGTCCTTGAACGCCAGCGACCCCGCCAGCTTGAACGACAGTTCGTTCGAGTCCACCTGATGGTACGAGCCGTCGAACACCGTGGCCTTGAAGTCGACCATCGGATATCCGGCCAGGAACCCGCGCATCCGGGCGTCCTGGATCCCCTTCTCGACCGCCGGCACGAACTGCCGCGGGATCGACCCGCCGAAGATGTCGTCCTCGAACTGAAAGTCGCTGCCCCGCGGCAGCGGCTCCACGCGGATCTTGCAGTCGCCGAACTGTCCGTGGCCGCCCGTCTGCTTCTTGTGCCGGCCGTGCGCCTCCGTCGCCGCGAGAATGGTCTCCCGGTACGGAATCCGCGGCGGCTTCAGGTTCACCTCGACGCCGAACCGCCGCTTCAGCTTGGCGACGGTGACCTCGATGTGCATCTGTCCCTGGCCCGCCAGCAGCAGCTCGTGGGTCTGCGGGTCGCGCGTATATCCGATGGCCGGATCTTCCTCGCGGAGCCGCTGCATGGCCGTGCTGATCTTGTCTTCGTCGCCGCGGCTCTTGGGCTCGATGGCATACGAGAGCACCGGATCGGGAAACGTGATCTCCGCAAAGCGGAGCGGGCCCGCCTTGTCGCCGAGCACGTCGTTCGTGTGCGTCTCCTTCAGCTTCGCGACGGCGCCGAGATCGCCCGCCTTGAGCTCGGACGCGTGCGTCTGCGTCTTGCCCTGCAGCACGATCAGATGGCCGAGCCGTTCGGCCGCCTCGCTCCGCAGGTTCTGCACCGTGGAGTCCGACTTCAGCACGCCGGTGACGACGCGGAGCATCGTGATTCGGCCGGCAAAGGGATCGGCAATGGTCTTCCACACGAACGCCGCCGCGGGCGCCGTGTCGGACGCCTTCACCGTCGTCTCAGTGCCGTCCTTGGCCAGGGCCGGAAAATCGCGCTCGGCTGGCGAAGGGACGTAGCTGACGATCGCGTCGAGCAGCGGCTGGATGCCGATGACGTGAAGGCCCGACGTGCAGACGAGCGGGAAGAGCCTGCCGGACACGGTCGCCGTGCGCAGCCCCGACTCGAGCTGGTCCTGGTTCAGCGTCCCCTCGGCGAAGAATGCTTCGATGAGGCTCTCGTCGGCCTCCGCCACCATCTCGATCAGCTGCTCGCGGGCTTTCGCCGCCCGGTCGGCGAGCGCGGCCGGCACGTCGCCTTCCGTCATCGTGCCGCTGCCGTCGGCCGCGAACGACAGCGCCTTCATCCGGACGAGATCGACGACCCCGGTGAAGCCGCGCTCTTCCCCGAGCGGGAGCTGAATCGGGACGATTTCGCGGGCGCAGTCGCGGCGCAGCGACTCGAGCGTGCGCTCGAGGCTGGCGCGGTCGCGCTCCAGGCGGTTGACGACGACGAGGCGCGGCAGGTTCAGCGCGGCGGCTTCGGTCCAGAGCTTTTCGGTCTGCACCTCGACGCCCGCCACCGCGTCGACGACAAGGGCGGCCGCTTCGACGACGCGCAGGGCGGAGCGGGCGTCGGTCAGGAAATTGGCCATTCCCGGCGTGTCGATGACGTTGATTTTGGCGTTCCGCCACTCGGCGTGGGCCAGGCTGGAGGAGAGGGTGTGCTTGCGGGCAATGGCTTCTTCGTCGAAGTCGGTGACCGTCGAGCCGTCGTCGACCCGGCCGAGGCGATTGACGGCCCCGGCGGCGAAGAGCATTCCCGAGACGAGCTGGGTCTTGCCGCATCCGCCGTGGCCGACCACCGCCACGTTCCGGATGGCTGCTGCGTCGTAGACCTTCATAGGGGGTACCCCTCCTGACCACTCCACCCCACCGCGCACAAGCCGCGCGGCGGGGGCCCCGGGCTGACCGGCGGGCTCACGCCGTCGCTGAACGTCTGGGCATCATAGTCAGGCCCACCCGACGTCGCAAGACGACGCGAAGCCCACCAGACTCATACATTTATGTATATCTGATCCATCAAGGCGACATGTTTGTCGCCATCAACGAGCCAGCCTCCCGGCCCGCGGCGCACCCGCCGTCGCGCCTGGCTCCTGCATCCGCCCAATTCATACGGCTTTGTCGACGTTTAACTGATATTCAACACAATTGTATGACTAAGATTCCGTCGCCTCGCTCTGAGATCGCGCGTTGTCGGCCGAAAAACGCCCGATCGGCCCCGGCGCGCACGGTCACCTGAGCTGGCGTCCATCTTGCTCAAGGGCTCGACGCGTCCGCACGCTCGCGGTGCGTTCCCGACGTTCACTTCGAACCGGCGATTTCATCACTGAGGTGAGGAATGAATCAAGCTGACACAGCATGGATGTTGATTTCGACGGCGCTGGTGCTGTTGATGACCCCCGCGCTCGCCTTCTTCTACGGCGGGCTGGTCCGCTCCAAGAACGCGCTCAACACCATGATGATGAGTTTCATCTCGCTGGGGTTCGTGGGCGTGCTCTGGGCGATGGTTGGCTACTCCCTCGCGTTGACGGCCGGCAACAACTGGATAGGCGACCTTTCGGCGGTGTTCCTCACCGGCGTCGGCCTGGCGAATACGGGGAGCATCCTCGGCGATGTGCTGACGATTCCCCACGCGCTCTACATGGCCTTCCAGGCCACGTTCTGCATCATTACCGCCGCACTGATCTCGGGGGCGATCGTCGAGCGGATGCGGTTTTCGGCCTACCTGGCGTTCATCTCGCTCTGGTCGGTCGTCGTGTACGCGCCGCTGGCGCACTGGGTGTGGGGCGGCGGGTGGCTCGCGGACATGGGCGCGTGGGACTTTGCCGGCGGAACCGTGGTCCATGTGAACGCGGGCGTCGCGGCGCTCGTGGCGGCGCTCGTCGTCGGCAAGCGCCAGGAGTACCCCTCCTCGTCGCTGCTGCCGCACAGCGTCCCGCTCACCCTGCTGGGAGCGGGTCTGCTCTGGTTCGGATGGTTCGGCTTCAACGCCGGGAGCGCGCTGGCGGCGAGCCCCATCGCGGCTCTGGCGTTCGTGACGACGATGCTGGCGCCGGCAGCCACGCTGGTGGTCTGGACGTTCCTGGACATGACGCGCACAGGGAAGCCGACGGCGGTGGGCGCGGCCACCGCGATTGTCGTCGGTCTGGTGGCGATCACGCCCGCGGCCGGCTTCATCAGCCCGATCAACGCCCTGTTCCTCGGCGCGATCGCCGCGGTCCCGAGCTACTTTGCGCTCGTGATCCGCGCCAAGACGTCGCTCGACGATTCGCTCGACGTGGTGGCGGCGCACGGCGTCGGCGGCACCGTCGGCGCGCTGCTGACGGGCGTCTTCGCCGAGAAGAGCCTCAATGGCCTGTTCGACGGCGCGATTGCCGGCAACCCCGGCCAGGTGGTGATCCAGGGCGTCGCCGTGCTGACGGCGATCGTCTACAGCGGCGTCATGAGCTTCATCCTGCTGAAGCTGATCGGCATCGTCATCCCCCTGCGCGCCACGTCGAACGACGAGAGCATGGGGCTCGATATCACGCAGCACAGCGAGGAGGCGTACCTGCACACCGGCGGCACCACCTCGTCGATGCCGATGTCGCGGGAAGCCATGGCGCCGCAGCCGAGGCTGCAGGCCATCAAGAGCGACGCGTAAGGTGTCACCGGACCGGTTCACTATCCGAGGGAGGGCACGATCGATGTCAGTTACGCACACAGCACGTTTCCCAATCACGGCGATGGTGGCCATGGCCGTCGTCGCGGTCCTCCCGGCGCTGGCGGCCGCGCAGACGCCCGCGCCACCGGCCAGCACGACCCCGAAGTTCTTCCAGAACATTCAGTTCGGGGGGCTGGCCGACGTCTACTACAACTACAACAGCAACGAGGTCGAGGGCGACGCGCCGTTCCGGAACTTCGATACCAAACACAACAAGGCGCGCTTCAGCATGGCGCAGCTGTGGGCCGCGAAAACGCCGGCCGCCGACTCGCGCGTCGGCTTCAACGTAAAGCTGAACATGGGGCATGCTTCGGACCTGATTCACGGCGCGGAACCGAGCACGCTCGCGGCCTTCGACAAGACTGGAAGCGCGGCCATCCAGCAGGCGTACATCAGCTACCTGGCGCCGATCGGCAGCGGTCTGCAGATCGACGCGGGCAAATACGTGACGCAGCACGGTGCGGAGGTGATCGAAGCCAAGGACAACTGGAACTACTCGCGCTCGCTGCTGTTTGCGCTCGCGATCCCGTACTATCACGCGGGCGTCCGCGCGAGCTATACGGTCAACGACAAGGTCGCGTTCGCGGGCACTGTCGTCAACGGCTGGAACAACCTCGAAGACAACAACGGAGCGAAGACGTTTGGCGCGCAGGTCACCGTGAAACCGGCCTCTCGCGTCACGATCCTGCAGAACTACATGGTTGGACCCGAGCAGGCCGACAACGAGGACGACGTGCGGCACCTGTTCGACACCACGGTGATGGTGACCGCGAACGAGATGGTCAGCGTGATGGCGAACTACGACTACGGAAAAGATTCCCTCGCAGGAACCGACGTGAGCTGGAAGGGCCTCGCGGGATACCTGAAGGTGCAGGCGACACCGTGGCTTGCGGTCATTCCACGAGTCGAGTGGTTCGACGACGGCGATGGATTCATGACGGGCACGAGCCAGTCGATGAAGGATGCGACGATTACCGGCGAGTTCAGGCTGCTGAACGGTCTCCTCGCCCGCGTCGAATATCGCCGGGACTGGTCCGACGTGGACGTGTTCGTGAAGGAGACGGGAAGGGGAGTCAGCTCGCAGAACACGTTCGGACTCGGGTTCCTGTATTCGTACACCTTTACGACGCAGTGACGTCGTCTGAGGTTTTCCGTCCACACCAACGGCCCATCGTGCGGCCGCACGGTCGGCGGGAAAGGCGATGGGTCGGGTGCCGGGCCAGGGGCCCGGCCCGTCGCCGCGCCCGTCCCGCCGTCGCTTGACATCCATAGCCGCAACCGGAGATGTTCGCCCTCATGTCGATGACGCAGCCGGGCGCCGGATCCGCGATCAGATCGGCGCTCGACGCGGCGCGTCAGGAGCTTCGTGCCGACATCGCGGCCGGCGCCGGCGGCCGGGCGGCCGTCGAGCGGCATGCGGACCGCGTCGACGCGCTGCTGCAGCAGCTGTATCACGATGCGGGCGGCCGCGAGCGGCCCGTCGCGGTCATCGCGCTCGGCGGGTACGGCCGGCGGCACCTCTCCCTGCACTCGGATATCGACCTGCTCCTGCTCTTCGGCGCGCGCATCGGTCCGCCGGAGGAGCGCTTCCTGCGGAGCTTCCTCCATCCGCTGTGGGATGTCGGCGTGGTCGTCGGGCACCAGGTGCGCGAGCTCGACGAATTCGTGGAGCTGGAGGCGGACAATCCGGAGTTTCTGCTGGCGCTGCTCGATGCACGGCTCGTGGCCGGCGCCGGCGCGCTGTTCGATCGCCTCCAGGAGATGTTTCATACCGCGCCGACGCACGCCTACATCCTGCAATCGCTCCTGCAGCTCATCGAGGAGCGGCACGCGCGGTTCAACGCGACGCTCTACCAGCTGGAGCCCGACGTGAAAGAGGCGCCCGGCGCCTTGCGGGATCTGATGGCGGCGCGGACGATCGCGGCGCTCACCGACCCGCTGCTGCTGCGGCGCGGACCGGCCGATCCCGGCCGGTTCGAGGACGCGGAGGAGTTTCTGCTGCGCGTCCGCTCGATTCTGCACCTCGAGGCGGGCCGCAACCACAACGTGCTCAGTCACGACCTGCAGGAGCGCACCGCCGACGTGCTCGGCTATCCGGGCGCCGAGCCGCACCAGCGCGTCGAGCGGCTGATGAGCGACTATTTCCGCCACGCGCGGACGGTCGCCCGCTCGCTCGAGTGGGCGCGGCGGACGGCGCCGGTGCCGGTCGGTCCGAACCTGGGCCTCTCGCGCGACGGCATCCGGTTTCTCGATCCGGTGCGGGCCGCGCGCACGCCGGCCTCGTGGATCGGCGCCTTCCAGGCGGCGATCGATGCGGGCACCGAGGTCACCGACGAGGCGCTCTCGTGCATCCAGCAGCACGCGGACCGCTGCCGCGCGGAGGACTTCACGCCGGAGGCGCGCGATCGCGCGGCGCTGCTGCGGCTGCTGCGGCCGCGCGCCGGCCTCTACGCGCGCCTGTCGCAGATGCACGACTGCGGGCTGCTCGGACGGATCTTCCCGGAGTTCGACGCGATCGCGTGGCGGGTGGTGCGCGACTTCTACCACAAATACACGGTCGACGAGCACACCCTGCTGGCGATCCGCAATCTCGAGCGGCTGATGACGGCCGACACGCCGTCGCGTGAGCGCTTCAAGGCCGTGGCGGCCAGCCTCGCGTCGCCGGAGCTGCTCGTGCTCGCGCTGCTCCTCCACGACGTCGGCAAGTGGCGCGACGAGGAGCACGCGCCGGAAAGCGTGCGCATGGCCGATGAGGCGCTGGAGCGGCTGCAGCTCCCGCGCGAGGCGCGCGACACGGTGCTGTTTCTCATCCGCTACCACCTGCAGATGTCGCTCGTCGCGTTCCGCCGCGACACCGACGACCCGCAGATCGTCCGCGAGTTCGCGCAGCTCCTCGGCACGGAGGACCGGCTGAAGATGCTGTGCCTGCTGACGCTCGCCGACATCGAGGCGGTCAGCCCGGACACGCTGACGCCGTGGAAAGAGGAGCTCATCTGGCGGCTCTACGTCGACACGTACAACCATCTGACGCAGCGCTACGGCGACGAGCTGATCGATCGGAACCAGGCCGGCCTCGCCGAGCTGCTGGCGGGCCGGCCGAGCGATGTGCCCGAGGCCGAGATCACGCGCTTTCTCGAGGGCTTGCCGCAGCGGTATCTCCAGCTCTTTCCCCGCGAGGCGATCTACCGCCACGTGCGCCTGGGGCGCGACATCCGTCCCGACGAGGTGCACCTGTCGCTCGAGCCGGCCGACAGCATCTGGACGCTCGCCGTCGTCACGCTCGACAAGCCGTTTCTCTTCTCGAACATCTGCGGCGTGCTGTCGTCGTTCGGCATGAACATCCTGCGCGGGCAGGCGCTCACGAAGCCGTCCGGCCTGGTGCTCGACGTCGTCCAGTTCTCCGACGACGAGCGCTTCCTCGCGCTCAATCCCGACGCGCACGCGCAGGTGCTGCACGTGCTCCAGGACGTCGTGTCGGGGCGCGTCGACGTGACGACCCTGCTGCGCGGCCGCGAGCAGGGGCTGCAGGCGCGGCTGGCGTCGCGCGCGGCACCGATCGTCCGCACCGACAACGAGGGCTCGGACCGCTACACCATCCTCGACATCGTCGCCGGCAACGCCATCGGCCTGCTGTACCGGATCAGCCGCGTGATCTCGGAGCACGGCTGCGATGTCGATCTCGTTCTGATTTCCACGGAAGGGGAGCGGGCGATCGACGTGTTTCATATCACCAGGGGCGGCGCGAAACTCACCGAGGCGGAGCAGCACGCGCTGACCTCCGACCTGCAGCGGACACTGGAGGGAACGCAATGAAACTGATCAAGAGCATCGTCCGGCCGAACAAGGTGGACGACGTCAAGGAGGCGCTCGCGAAGCTGAACATCTCGGGCATGACGGTGACCGAGGTGCGCGGGCACGGCAAGCAGAAGGGGCACACGGCCATCTATCGCGGCAAGGAGTACAACGACAGCCTGCTGACGAATATGGAAATCGAGATCGTCGTCCCAGATTCGATCGCCGACGACGCCATCAAGGCGATCGTGGCCGCGGCGCGGACCGGCGAGATCGGCGACGGGCGCGTGTTCGTCTTCCCGGTGCTCGAGAGCTACAGGATCCGGACGGGGGAGAAGGAGTCGTAGTCCGTTCGTGAGGAGGATCTTCGGACTCCTCGTCCTCGGAGCCGCCGCGTGGGCGGGCTGCGGCGGCGGCGCCGTGCCTCCGTCCCCGGCGCCGCCGCGGCTGTATGTGTTCGACGGCGGCGTGCTCGCGTCCGATCCGTCACGGTACCGGCTCACCGAGGCCGAGGTGCAGACGACGCCGCTTTCGATCGCGGCATATCTCGTCGTGCACCCGCAGGGCGTGCTGCTCTGGGAGGCCGGCGCCATCGCCGACGACGAGCGGCGGTCGCTCGCGGGCGGCGCGGAGCACCGCGTGCGGCGCGCCGATGGCCAGGAGCGCGTCGTCACGCTCGCGCCGCTGCTCGAGGATCAGCTGCAGGCGAGCGGCTACACACCGGACGACGTCACGCATGTCGCGCTGTCCCACTACCACTGGGATCACACCGCCGACGCGAATGCGTTCGCGCACGCCGCCTGGCTGGTGCGACAGGCCGACCGCGAGGCGATGTTCGCCGATCCCGCGCCCGGTGCCGCCAGACCCGCCACGTATGCCGCGCTGAAGGGGAGCACGACCGTGGTCGTCACGGCCGACGAGCATGACGTGTTCGGCGACGGGACCGTCATCCTGAAGGCCGCGCCCGGGCACAGCGAAGGGCATCAGGTGCTGTACGTGAAGCTCGCGAAAACCGGCGGCGTGGTGCTCTCAGGCGACCTGTATCACTACCCGGAAGAGCGCACGCTCAACCGGCTGCCGACGTTCGAGGTGAGCGAGGAGCAGACCGCAGCCTCGCGCCGCGCGCTCGACGCGTTCCTGATGCGGACCGGCGCGGCGCTCTGGATCCAGCACGACCTGGTCGGCCACCGGAAGCGACGGAAGGCCCCGGAGTATTACGAGTAGTTAGTCCTGCACCTGTAGAGCGCACGCTTTAGCGTGCGCGATTCAGATCCTGCGCGTGCGGTCATCGGATCGGCACGAGCCGCTTCAATTCCTCGAACCAGTTGACGACGACGTTGATCTGCGTCGCGGACGCCTGTTCGATGTCCTTCACCATCAGGAACCGCTGGCCGTCGCGCGTGACGTCATACGTCACGCCCGTCTGCGGAAACGGGCTCGCGAGATAGTCCCCTTCGAACAGCATGGCTGGCCGCCCCGCCGAAAACGGCTGCGTCATTACCGGTACGGCCATCATCCGGTTGCCGCTCCGGTAGAAGAGCTCGCGGCCGTTCGGGTTCCAGAGCGGCTCGATGCCGCCATCGGTCGAGATCTGCCACTTGCCGCCCGGTCCCGGAAAGGGCTGCGCGTAGATCTCAGGGCGTCCTGATTCGTCGGAGACGTACGCGATGAACCGTCCGTCCGGCGAAAAGCGCGGCGCACCTTCGGTTGCGGGTGTGCCGAGAAACAGCGAACGCTTCTGGTCTTTCACGGAACCGACCCAGATATCCCGCTGCGTCTTGGGATCGGAGCGGAAGAACGCGACCAGCTGCCCGTCAGGAGAGAAAGACATCGGCGTATCGGCGGAGGGGGCGACGGCAGTCGTCAGGCGCTGCGCACCGCCGCTGCCGTCCGCCATCTGCCAGAAGATGCCGCCAGGCGGACCCTCCCGACTGGAGCGCACGGCAACTCGGGTTCCGTCAGGCGTCCACATCGGGGCATCATTCGCCGGGCCTTCGAACGTCAGGCGCGTCAACGTGTCGCGCGCGGTATCGTAGATCCATGTCTGCCCGTTGACTTCGACTGCGATCCGGCGGCCATCGGAAGCGAGCCGCGGCCAATCATATTCGCGCGGCGGCGCTGCCAGCGGCTGCTCCGTGCCGTCGCGCGCGACCCAGATAAGGTTCCGGCTGACGCCTGCCGCTCCGGACACGAACACGAGCGTGCCAGTCGAAGAGAAGCCGTAATACGGGAAGCCCGTATTTGTCTGGAGTACTCCTTCCACGACCGGCGCAGGACCGCCGGTGACGCTCAACGATTCCACATCGAGCGGCACGGCGAAGAGTGTGCTGCTCTGTGCGTAGACGAGATGACCTGTCGGCGCATAGTGGGGCGCGGTGCCGCTCGGCACGAGATCCCGCAGCGAGCTATCCGCCGCCGCGAGCGCGCGGATACGCGACCCGGTGAGGCCTCCCGGCCCGATCTCAGGCGCGGCAAACAGCACGCCGCGCCCGCCCGGGAGCACCTCCGGCATCCGCTGGATGCTCCCTTCGCTCAACGGTGCTGGCGTACCGCCGGCATCGGAGATTCGTCTCAAACCGGCGTTGGAGCCGAATGTAATGGTGCCGTCAGCTCCCCAATAGGCGCCGCCGGCGCCGCCACCGCCCGACCACAGGTTCAATGGCGTCCCGCCTGTCAACGACACCTTGAACAATCCGCCTGCCGCGGTGAAGCCGAGCCACTGGCTGTCGGGAGAAAAGAACGGCGCGAAACCGCCGTCGGTGCCTGGAATGGGCCGCGCTTCGATGCCGTCCAGGGGACGAAGATAGATGCGCTGTCGTTCGTTCCCGCGCGTCGCGACGTACGCGATATGCCTGGCGTCGGGTGAAATGACGACTGACGACGACAACGCGTTCTGATTCGCGATCACCAGCCGATCTTCCGGCGGTAAGTTGACGGTGAAGCGCGTCACCTGCTGCGGCGGCACAGGGGGCGGCGGCTTCAGCGTCCACGCCGCCGTGCCCGCCAGCGCGGCGCCGGCGACGAGCGCCGTCGCGTGCGTGAGCCAGCGGGCGCGGCCGGCCGCGCGCCCGGGCTCTGGCGCCGCGACCGGTGTGGCCGCGGTGGAGCGGCCCGAGTCCGTGTCGCGCCGGAGGCGCCGCAGATCGGTCCGCAGCTCCGCCGCGCTCTGGTACCGGAGTCCGCGATCTTTCTCGAGCAGCTTGCTGATCATCCGTTCCAGTTCGAGCGGGAGGTCCGGATTGACCCGGCCCGGCGCGACCGCCGGCTTGCTGATGATGGCGTTGAAGATGGCGGCCGACGTGTTCCCCTGGAAGGGAAGCCGCCCGGTCGCCATCTCGTAGAACACCACGCCGAGCGAGAAGAGATCGGTCCGCGTGTCGACCTCCTCCTGGCCGAGCGCCTGCTCGGGCGACATGTACGCGACCGTGCCGATTGCGGTCCCTGGACTGGTCAGGTGTTCTTCGCTGATCTGGACGGCCTCCGTCGGCATCTGCGAGAGGCCCGCCACCCCGCCCGACAGAACGTGGCGTCCGGCGTCAGCCGGACCGGTCACCTTCGCGAGCCCGAAGTCGAGAATCTTTGCGTGTCCGCGTGTGGTGACGAAGATATTGGCCGGCTTGATGTCGCGGTGGATGATGCCCTTCGCGTGGGCCGCGTCGAGCGCATCGGCGAGCTGGGCGCCAACCTCGAGCACGAGATCGAGCGGCAAGGGTTTCCCTTGGAGCCGCGCCTTGAGCGTCGACCCTTCGAGAAACTCCATGGCAAGGAAGGGATGCCCGTCCGCCTCGTCGATGTCGTGGATGGTGCAGATGTTCGGGTGGTTGAGGGCGGAGGCGGCGCGCGCCTCGCGCTTGAAGCGCTCGAGCGCCTGGCGATCCTGGGCGAGGTCGGCGGGGAGGAACTTCAGCGCGACGGCCCGCCCGAGGCGCGTGTCCTCGGCCTTGTAGACCACGCCCATCCCGCCGCCGCCGATCTGCTCGACGATGCGGTAATGGGAGACGCTCTCGCCAACCTGCATGCCGTTCGACCTCCTGCCGCCGGAACCGGATTGTGGAGAATGTGCCGGGAGGATACTACAGCAGCGGCCGGCGCGCGGATGTCTTCGCGGGCGTGGGCCGGTTCAGCGTACAATTCCGTTGTGAAGACCGTCGGGCATCGCCGCACAGATGGCGCCTCAGAGGGCACGCTGCAACGGACACTGGCGGCCGTGCGCGGCACGGGAGCGGTGGTGCCACGCGGTGTCTATCGGTTCAGCAGCTTCGAGGAGGCGGATGCGTGGATGACGCGCATGGTGGCCCGTACGCACGCGAGCCTCAAATCGAAGATCTCGCGCGTGTCTGCCGCGCGCTGAACGACGCCGGCGCCAGGTATCTGCTCATCGGCGGCTTTGCCGTCATTGCGCACGGCGGCCTCCGGACGACCAAGGATATCGACTTCCTGATCGACCCCTCACCGGAGAACGTGGCTCGCGTCAAGCAGGGGCTGCGCGTGCTCGAGGACAAAGCGGCCGACGACGTGGCAGATGACGACGTGGCGCGCTACACCGTGGTTCGTATTGCCGACGAAGTCCTCGTCGATCTGATGGCGCGGGCGTGCGGGATCGACTACGACACGGCGATCAAAGATGCGGAATCGATCACGATCGGGGAGGTGCCGATTCCGATCGCGAGCCTGAAAACCCTCATCCGCACGAAGGACACCGTGCGGCCCTCGGATGCCGTCGACCGGCGCTACTTGCAGGAGCTCCTCGAGGCCGAAGGCGGGCGCCGATAATGGCGACCGATCGATCCGAACGTCCGACCGATTCCGCTCAGTTCACCGGCACGCGCCGCCGCAGCTCCTCGAACCAGTTGAGCACCACGTGAATCTCCCGCAGTCCTTCGTTCCCCGTGTTCACTTCTTTGACCATCAGAAACCGCTGACCGTCGGGGGAGACGTCGTAGGCGACGCCGGTGGCGGGAAACTGGCTGGTGGCGTACTCGCCTTCGAAGAGCACGACCGGCTTGCCCGCCGAGAAACCTCCCTGCGCGTCGATCGGGACCGCGATCACTCTGTTGCCGCTGCGGTAGAACAGCTCGCGCCCGTTGCGGTTCCACACCGGCTCGGTGCCGCCGTCGGCCGAGATCTGCCATTTCCCGCCTGGTCCGGGATATGGCTGCACATAGATCTGCGGTCGCCCGGACTCGTTCGAGACGTAGGCGACCCATCGTCCATCGGGCGACAGGGCCGGTGCTCCTTCGTTGAACTCGGTTGCGAGGAACTTCTCCGGCTTGCGCTCGGCGACGCGGAACAGCCAGACGTCGCGCTGGGTGGCCTGCGTCGTTTCGAAGAACGCCAGCGGCTGCTCTGCGCCTGACCGGGTCACCCAGACGAGCCGCCGGTCGACTGTTTCCGCGCTGCCCAGCAGGGCTGTCACCAGAGCCGTGGCGGCGATCGGTAGCACGCGCCGCC
>CAZGLC010000027.1:24103-27360 GCA_964526235.1 uncultured Bifidobacteriaceae bacterium | reverse complement strand
TTAGTCGGTATTTCGCTTGCGTCCCCACGACGACCGCGTCTTCGCGCGCGCGTACGAGATCCCGCATCGCCTCGTCCGTCGCCTCCGGAATGTAAATCGCGCGCAATTCACCGGCCCGATGGAGCCGCGCGAGCATCTGCGGAAGCTGTCGCCGATCCGTTTTCACGCGATCGCCGCTGCGCTTCGGGATCATCGATGGACTCACGACCACGCAGTCTTCCCCGCGCTTGGTCAGGTGTCGATAGATCCCGAAGCCGCACGGGCCGGCCTCGTAGACGAAGTGGAGCTGCCGGTCCGGCGCGCGGAGCGCGCGCACCACCTTGTCGAGCGGCTCGAGATCGCTCGCGATCACCCCGTAGTGGCGGACTTCTCCATCACGCTGCCCCTCAGCAATCGAGACGTCGATCGTTTCCTTGTGGACATCCAGCCCTACGAACATGCTACGGTTCCCCATGACCTACCTCCTCGTGTGTGGTGCTGTTTGCGAAGCGTCAGACACTCCGCATCATCCATGACGCGACGAGGGGTAGGTCAACTTGATTTCGGCTCTGCTCGATCTAGGCCTGATGCTCACATCATCCCCGCCGAAGCAGGCTCCCCCCAACTGCGGGGCCTGCGTAGGCGGCGGTCGAATGAGCATCGTGCACTGACCGTCGCGATCGAGCCGTGACAGCCATACTGTCTAGCGGGACAGAACAAACTCCGGTAATGATCGATCACGAAAACGATGGATCACGAAATTGAACGAGATTCTGGAAAAAGTACGGGCGCTTGTGGCTCGGGGCGAAGTACGTGTATCGCTCCACGGCTACGAGGAACTCGCCGCGGACAACGTGCACGTGCGCGATATCATTGACGGAGTGGACACCGCCGTTGCAATCGAGGAATACCCCGACTACCCGAAGGGGCCCTGCGTCTTGGTTCTGGAGCAAGACAAAGCCAATCAGCCGATTCACGTAGTCTGGGGGATCCCGGCGGGCCAAGACTCACCTGCGGTGGTGGTCACCGCGTACCGGCCTGACCCGACGAAATGGAATGAGACGTGGCGAAGGAGGCGGAAATGAACGCCAAGTCGACCAAGCGACTCGTGCGCGAAGGAGAACTTGCGGCCGAGGTGGATGTTACGCTCGTGGAGGCTGACGGCGGCTGGACACCATATCTTTCCTTGGAAGATGCGTACAAGCTCGACGACGTGCGCGACGCGCTCCGGGCGGGTGACATCAAGCGGGCCTCCCGCCTGGCCAGTCGTGTCTACCGTCTCACGCCGGTAGAAGCCTGACGAAGCCCGCTACTCGAGAATCTCGGTTTCGAAAGGCGAGTCAAGGGTGGGCACCACATATTTCGTAGGGCCGGAGTTGAGGAAAAGATCAACGTGCAGCGAGAGGCAAACAATGCGAAGCCCTATCAGGTCAGGCAGGTCCGTGCCGTGTTACTGAAATACAAACTTGGCGAGGCCGAATGAACAAGTACGAGATCATCATCTATTGGAGCGACGAGGACGAAGCCTTCGTAGCCGAAGTGCCAGAGCTTCCAGGGTGTGCAGCACACGGCTCTACCCAACAGGCAGCCCTGGCAAATGCGAATGAAGCCATCAGCTTGTGGATCGAGACCGCGAAGGAATTCGCCGATCCAGTTCCAGAACCGAAGGGCCGTCGCTTGATCTTCGCGTGACGTGGGCCGCTAACAACAAAATGGAGCCGACGCGCCTGACCGTCCGTGCGATCATGTCGCCCTGGCGCGCGGCTCAGCGTGAAACGTTGATATGGCGGACAAGGGCAGTAACAACGTTTTGGCGCGTGGTCAATCGCCGGCTCGCTGCGGCAAGCAAAGTCGCGTAGCCCACGCCGCCCAACACGCGCTGCACCAGACGGCCGCCGCTGTGATCGTGAGCGGCCGCTGGTGAGCGCTGGCCGTTGACATGCGTTTCAGTGAGCTCAGCGAGCGAGGGGTCTTCAACGTGCTCGACCGCGCCGGAGTTCTGGACCATCGGGTAGACGGCGTGGACGACATCGCGGCCGCAATGGACACTCCACCCCGCGACACACGCGCGGCCGTGCGCGGCGAGGTTGTCCAGCGTCTGACTGAGGCCAAAACGCGCTCTCGCGCCGAGTGGACGAGCGTGACGGACCTGGATCACACGCGGGTGCTCGACCTGGGCAACCCCTTTTAAGGGCGTGGAGCGCTGGTACGAGGTCGCTGTGGCGGTCTGAGTTATTCCGTCGACCGGCGCGACGCCCGAGTACGACCTACAAATGCGCCTGGTTCAATGACGCGACGAACTGAATACCTGGCACGATTTTCCGCGAGAGGCGATCGTCGTTGGTGACAAAAAGATCGACCTTGGCGACGGCCGCGCAGGCCAGCTGAATCGCGTCAGCCGGCTTGATGGTTCGATCCTGACGGATATCGGCGTAGCACCGCGCCGCACCAGCATCGAACGCAACGAGGAGGGCGCCTTCCTGCAGGAGCGCCTCATACCTGGCCGACAACGTTACATCCGACTCTGCACGTGGTTTGACGAGCACCTCCCCAAGCGTGAGGGTCGACGCCACCAGTTCGTCATCACGTTCGCGCATTCGTCGAACGATGTCGATGACTCGGCCGTGATAAGGCTCGACCTTCTCCACGAGGTAGATGATCAGATTCGTGTCGAAGAATACACGGCTCACTCCCACCCCTCGCGCAATTGCCGTACGTACTCGTCCGGATCAACGCCGTCCCAGAGCTCTTTGCCAAGACCGGACAACTCGAGGATGGCGTCGAGCCGATGACGCCTGGCATGCGACGGTACGTATTCACGTTCGTACCAATCGAGCAGAGGGTGATACCTCTCCGGAATTGCGGTGCGCAGCGGAGTGACCTTCGCGCTCCCACGCGCAGGATGGGAGTCATCACCGGGTCGGAACAGGCGCCTCGTCGTCTTTCCAGTGGCGTACAGCATCCGGTACCGCCCGGGGTTGGGTGGGCGGTTCGCCACGCAGTGCTGCACAGCATGCACATAGACGCTCGGTCGAAGGGGCGTATGAAGCCCTTCACGCGTGGCTCGTGCCACGATTTCCTGAACCGAAAAATCATCGCGGTCCCGCATGTCTCGATGTAGCAGCGCGGTGGCGATCCAGACTTCGTCCGCGACCGATAGCGTGGCGCGCTCGGTGACAGAGGGCATTTATTTCACCTCTGACAAAGTATTACCATAAATACTTTGTAAATAAAGTAGAAAGGTAATTCAGGGCCGGGATTAGAACCTCGCCCTACAT
>CAZGLC010000027.1:0-24003 GCA_964526235.1 uncultured Bifidobacteriaceae bacterium | reverse complement strand
TCCCCGGCGCGACCACCGTCACCACGCCTTCCTCGCTCTGGAAGTAAATCCGCCCGTCGGCGAAGACCGGCGATGCGGAATAGCTGCCGCCGAGCCGCGCCTGCCAGCGGTGCCGGTCACGCTGAATGCCGGCGTCCCCGGCGTTGATGCGGGTAATCCATCTCCGCTTTTTGGCGTACGGGCGGGAACAATTTACAGTGTCACACGTGACGGCCGGCGGTTTGTGCTCAACACGCCCGCTGATGACGACTCCGTGTCGCCGATTACCATCGTCCTCAACTGGAAGCCGCCGGCGCGGTGAGCTGCCGTCTCGTGGTGCTATCATTGATAGCATGGCACAGCTGATCGTTCGGAATCTCGACGAGGAGATCGTCTCGCGGCTTCGGCGTCGCGCCGTAGAGCACGGGCGATCGACCGAGGCCGAGCACCGGGAAATTCTCCGTGAGGCACTGACGCCATCCCGGCGCGGGCGATCGCTGAAGGAACATCTGCTCGCGATGCCTGACGTCGGTGCCGACCGCGACTTCGAGCGTCCACGCGAGCGGCGCCGCAAGGCGTTAAAGCTGTGAGCTACCTGCTCGACAGCAATATTATTTCTGAACTCCGCAAGCGAGAGCGCGCGGATGGTCGCGTGCGCGCGTGGTTCGAGGAGATCGACGACGAAGAGCTGTTCCTCAGCGTGCTGACACTCGGCGAGATCCGCCGCGGCATCGAATCGATTCGGCGGCGTGACGAAGTACGCGCCTCGGCGCTGAATCGCTGGCTCAACGCGCTGACGGCCGGTTACGAGGGCCGAATCCTTCCGGTCGATCAGAGAGTGGCCGACGAGTGGGGTCGTGTGAATGCCCCGGCGACTCTGCCGGTCGTCGATGGCCTGCTGGCGGCGACCGCCCGCGTACACGCGCTCACATTCGTTACGCGTAATGTCAAGGACGTCGCGCGCACGGGCGTAGGCGTCCTCAATCCATTTGCGTGGAAAACATCGATCTCCCCCTAAACTACCGCTCGTTCGCCGCGACACGATCGATGCAGATGCTCAGCGAAGATGATCGGAATCTGCGGGACATGACGGATGAGGAATTGGCGCGCGCCTGGGATCTCTGGTTCGACCTCGCGCAGACAACCAACGCCAGCGATCCGCCGTACACGCATGGCGTCTTTGTGACGCCCCGTCGCCCGTCGCGCGCTCAGATGCCGAAGACCTCGGGATCCCAGCGCAGGCCAAGCTCTGATGGCGGGCCCATATAACCAAGCAGTGCCGACGCGGCCACGACCGCCGGACTGGCCAGATACCCTTCGCCCCCGACGCCCATGCGGTTCTGCCAGTTGCGGTTGAACGAGGTGATCGCCCGCTGGCCCGGCGTCAGCGCGTCGGGACCCTGGCCGAAGCACGGCCCGCACCACGACTGCCGAATCTCCCCGCCGACCGACCGGAACACCGCGGCAATCGACTCGCCGCCGAGCCGCGAATCGGGCCGTTCGATCTGGCGCGCCACGCCGCCCGACCCGGGAAACACGATGAACGGCCGCTCCGTCTTCGTCGCGCCCGCCCGCCGCGCGTGATAGACGACGAGTGCCGCCTGCAGCAGGTCGACGTAGCTGCCGTTCGTGCACGAGCCGATGAGCGCCTTGTCGAAGGCGAGCCGCTCGCGCGCGACCTCATCGGCCGGATAGGCGTTCCCCGGACTGAACGGCCGGGCGATCATCGGCGCCACGCTGCCGAGCGCCAGCTCCTCGTCGATGGCGTAGGAGGCCTCCGCACCAGGACTCACGCCCGGGTACGGACGCCCGGAGATGCCTTTCGCCGCATACCACGCGTCGGTGATCGCGTCGGCGGCGAAGATGCCGTTCATCGCCTCGGCTTCCGCCATCATGTTCGCGATCGTGTTGCGATACGGGATCGGCAGCTGCCGGACGGCATCGACGAACTCCACCGACATTCCCTGCGCCTGCTGCGTGCCCCAGCGCCGCAGCAGCTCGAGGACGATGTCCTTGCCGCTCACCCACGGCTGGAGCGTCCCGCTGAAGACGACGCGCCGCGCCTGCGGCAGCGTGAAGTAGACGTAGCCCGTCGCCCAGCCGAAGCCGACGGTCGTCGATCCGACGCCGATGCCGAGCGCGCCATACGCGCCGTACGCGCGGCTGTGTGAGTCGGCGCCGGGAATCACGTACCCGGGCAGCACCAGCCCCTGCTCCGGGAAGTAGAAGTGAAAGATGCCGTCTCCCGGCGTCGCGTAATACGGCCTCTCGATCCCGTGCTGCCGCGCGAACGCCCGCCCGAACGCCGTCTGCCGCTCGTAGTCGTCGCGGCCCGTGAAGACGAAGTGATCGTTGGCGATTGCCGCCTGCCGCGGCCGCATCGCGCCCCCGGTGATCTGGTTGAACGTGTGAATCGCGAACGGGGCGGTCCCGTCGGATGCGGGCAGCAGGTCGGCGTAGAGCCGCAGCGTCTCGCCGGGGCGCACGGGCCGATCCGTGTCGACGCGGTGCGCCCAGACGATCTGCTCGGTCGTGGTCATCGTGCGCGCCAGCGCGGGATCTGGAAACTCGATGCTCGGCGCGCGCGCCAGCGCCTCGGGCAGCTCGCGCCGACCCACGGCGATGATGCCGCCGCTGCGGCGGATCGTCTCTTCCTGCGGCGTGAGCGGCAGCGGCTCGTACGTCGTGCCCTGTGTGACGTTCTCGAGCCGGCGCGTGTCGGGGTCGAAAGCGAACTCGTCGCCGTCCTGCGCGTCGGCGACCGCCTCGGAGCTCTGGACGACGTGGAGCCCGAGGTTGAGCGCATTGCGGCGGAAGATGTCGCCCATGTTGCGCCCGCAGACGATCACCATCTCGAGGCCCGCCTCGTCGGCAATCCCCTTGAGCCCGGCCGGACTCATCTCGCGCGACGATCCGATCGCGAAGCGATCGCCGGCAATCAGGAACGTCTCGCCGCGGTGCACGCGCGCGCGGAAGTCGGGCATGAGATGGCGGAACGCGCCCGCCTTCCATCGCTCGTCGAGCGTGTCGAGACTTTCGGAGACACAATCGGCCGCCGGCGTCATCTGATCCGTATCGATCGCGTCGCGTTTGCGCCGGTACGTGCCGCCCGGCTGCGTAGAGTCCCAGAAAATGAGCGCTCGGCCGCGAACGATTCCCATCTCTCTGAGAGAATGGTACCGCATCCGTTCTGCAGCGGTTCAGGTCGAGTGCCTTAACTGCGGAGCCGGTGCCGTCACATGGCTGTGCTAGGATCGCCACCCCTCGATTCGGGAACGTTTATGGATGCCCCCCGGGATACCGCCGTTGCCGAACGGCGGCAGGACACCGAACGCCGGTCGCTGCCTCGCCCCGCGCGCCGCCCGCAGCTGCGCGTCGTGCCGCCGCCCTCGGTCGATCCGGGCGATCTGAAGAACTCCGCGCTCTACATCAACCGCGAGCTGAGCTGGCTCGAGTTCAACCAGCGCGTGCTCGACCAGGCGCGCGACTCCTCGCACCCGCTGCTCGAGCGGATCAAGTTCCTGGCGATCGCGGCGGCGAACCTCGACGAGTTCTTCATGATCCGGATCTCGACGACGCAGAAGAATCTGCGCGAGGGGATCGAGGAAGTGGCGCCGGACGGCCTGAACACGCAGCAGCAGCTCGAAGCGATGCGCGACCGGGCGCTGCGGATGCTCAACGAGATTGCGGGCTGCTGGGACGAGCTGCGCGCGCTCCTGACCGAGGAGCGCATCGTGCTGCTCGAACCCGATCAGTGGTCTCCGGAGGTGCGCGAGCACCTGCACACGTATTTTTCGCGCGACATCTGCCCCGTGCTGACGCCGCTCGCGTTCGATCCGGGCCACCCGTTCCCGCTGATCTCGAACCTGAGCAAGAACTTCGCCGTGGTGGTCCGGCACGGCGGGCGGACGAAGTTCGCCCGCGTCAAGGTGCCCGACGTGCTGCCGCGCTTCATCCGGCTGCCGGACGCGCTCGGCGCGCCGCGGATGCTGACGTTCGTCTGCCTCGAGGACGTCATCCGCGCCAACATTCACGAGCTGTTTCCGGGGACGCAGGTCAAGGGCGCGCACCTGTTCCGCATCATCCGCGACGCCGACCTCGAGATCGAGCAGGCCGAGGCCGACGACCTGCTGGAAACGGTGGAGACGAGCCTCAAGCAGCTCCGGCACGGCGCCCTTGCGCTGCTCCAGGTCGGCTCCGACATGCCGGCACGCGTCCTCAACATCCTGATCGAGAACTTCGCCGTCACCGAGGACCTCGTGGAGCGCACCGACGCGCGCCTGGGCTTCAGCGACTGGACACAGCTCACCAGGCTGCACCGGCCGGAGCTGAAGGACGCGCCGTTCTCGGTGCCGGCGATCTGGGCGCCGGACGAGGACCCGGACATCCTGTTCGATCAGCTCCGGTATCAGGACCAGCTCGTCCATCACCCGTACCAATCGTTCACTTCGGTGGAGGCGTTCCTGCGCGCCGCCGTCCGCGATCCGCACGTCGTCGCGATCAAGATGACGCTGTACCGGATCGGCGCCAACGCGCCGCTCATCGATCTCCTGATCGAGGCCGCCGAGGCCGGCAAGCAGGTGGCGGTGCTCGTGGAGCTCAAGGCCCGCTTCGACGAGCGCAACAACATCATCTGGGCGAGGCGGCTCGAGTCGCACGGCATCCATGTCGTGTACGGCTTCCCGGACATCAAGACGCACGCAAAGCTGTGCCTCGTCATCCGGCAGGAGCCCGACGGCATTCAGATGTACGTGCACACCGCCACCGGCAACTACAACCCCGAAACGGCGAAGGTCTATACGGATCTCGGGTTCTTCACGGCCGATCCGGAGGTCGTGGCCGACGTCGCCGAGATCTTCAATTACCTGACCGGCTATTCGAACCAGAAGGGGTTCCGGCGCCTGCTCGTCGCGCCGATTCAGCTGCGAACGCGCCTGACGGAGCTCGTCGCGCGGGAGGCCGAGCATGCGCGCGCCGGGCGCGAGGCGCGCGTCATCGTCAAGGTCAACTCGATCACCGACGACCAGATGATTCGCGTGCTCTACCGCGCGGCGCAGGCGGGCGTGTCGATGGACCTGGTCGTGCGCGGCATCTGCGCGCTGCGGCCCGGGGTGCCCGGGGTGAGCGACAACATCCGCGTGCGATCGATCGTCGGCCGGTTCCTCGAACACACGCGGATCTTCTGGTTCCTCAACGGCGGCCACGACGAGATGTACATCGGCAGCGCCGACCTGATGGAGCGCAACCTCGATCGGCGCGTCGAGACGCTGACGCCGGTGCGCGACGAAGAGCTGCTGGCGCACCTGCGCGACGTCGTGCTGGCCGCCTATCTCCGCGACACCGACCGCGCCATGGTGCTCGACGCCTCGGGGCATTACTCCCGGCCCGACGCGGCGTCAGGCAGCTTCAACGCCCAGGATTTCCTGCTGAAGCACTACGCGGACGCGGTCAACGAATAGATCGTTCGGGTCGTTCGGATCGTTCAAGTCGTTCGGGCCGTTCAGGCGGATCGGCGATGCTCCGACTGGCTGTCCTTGCGGCGCGCCAGCCAGTCCCACAGGCCGATGCTGAACGCAATCAGCGCAATCGTGCCCAACATGAATAGAGCTGTGGTCATTCGCTTTCTCCTGCCAGGAAAGACGTGCCTCCCATGAACAGCAGCCAAATCGCGACGCCTGCGATCCAGGCACTGAACGAGAAGTCATCGTGGCCGACAGCCTGGCCAAAGACGAGTCCCGCGACGGCATAGTTCGCCAGATCACCGAACTTCTCTGCCAGTACGGCTCGCCGCCGCTCCGTCAAGCGTAGCATCGTCCGCCTCCACTAACGGTGTCGACGATGCGACGGCGGTGCCGGCGCGTTTTTCGAGAGAATCCGGCGGTTCGCGCTAGTGAAGTGGTAATTTCTGCAACGCAGGCCGGCGTCTGACGCGGCAAAAACGTCGTACGCGCCGAACCTACTGCAGACCCCACCAGACGAGAGCCACAAGGGCCGCGGCCGGAACCATCACGAGCGGATAGGCAATCACCGACGCGGCCAGCAGGATCGCGACGGTGACGACGAACGCCAGCGGACCGAGAGGCCAGAGCAGGGACACGACGACGCGTTCGACGGGCCGGGCGTCGGACGTCAGCAGCGACCAGACGACTCCTGCGACATACAAAATGGTGATCGCGGCCGCGCCGCCGAGCGCGTTCACGCACGCATCTTACCTGCTAGACTCTTGAATTTGTGATCGTCCTCACGGTTCTTGCGAGGCGGGGTCTGGTCTGCGCCCTCCTCGCCCTCGCGACGCCAGCCACGGCGCAGCAGACCACCGGCAGCATCGCAGGCCGCGTCGTCGACGACCAGGACGCCGGGATTGCCGATGCTGCCGTCGCAGCGCGCAATATCGACACCGGCTTCACGCGCAGCGTCACCAGCGGCGAGAGCGGCCTCTACCGTCTGGCCGGGCTGCCGGTCGGCACTTACGAGGTCACCGCGCAGCGCGCCGGTCTGACACGCTTCCAGCGCCAGGACATCGTCGTCAATATCGCCCGGACGACCGACCTCGACATCGTGCTGCGGGTGGCGCCGCTGGCCGAGACGATCACCGTGATCGCGGAGCGGCCGG
Source organism: uncultured Bifidobacteriaceae bacterium (assembly GCA_964526235.1). Classification (GTDB taxonomy): domain Bacteria; phylum Acidobacteriota; class Vicinamibacteria; order Vicinamibacterales; family UBA2999; genus MELF01. Next base: position 17,411 of record CAZGLC010000027.1, on the reverse strand, counting down.
TGATTCCGATCACCTCCTCGACGCTCGGGGAGGTGGTGGAAACGGCCCGCATCGAAAGCCTGCCGCTCAACGGCCGGCAGTTCGCCAATCTGGCGGCGACCGTCGCCGGCGTCGGGCTCGGCGTTCATTCCGACGGCACGAAGGGCGCGCAGTTCACCCCGCAAATCAGCGGCGGCAACGGCCGCAACGTCAATTACATCGTCGACGGTGGCGACAACAACGACGACACCGTAGGCGGCCTGCTCCAGCTCTTTCCGCTCGAGGCGATCCAGGAATTCAACGTGATGACCCAGCGCTTCGACGCCGAATACGGGCGGGGCGGCGCCGTCCTCAACGTGGTCACCAAGAGCGGGACGAACGAGCTGGCCGGAAGCTGGTTCACGCTCCTCCGCAACGACGGCCTCAACACGCGGACGTTCAGCGAGCGGATGAACGGCGTCGACAAGCAGGATTACCGGCGCTACCAGTTCGGCGGCAGCCTCGGCGGACCGATCGTGGAGAACCGAGCGCACTTCTTCGCCGCGTACGAGCGGACGCAGCAGGACACCCAGCAGGTCGTCAACACGCTCGGCCTGTTTCCCGCCGACGAGGGCGTGTACGACGCTCCGTTCCGGGAGAACATGTTCACCGTGAAGGCGACCACGACTGCCACGCCCGCGCATTACCTGGCGCTGCGCTACGGGCGCGATACCAATTCGCAGGCCGTCGGGGCCGGGCTCCGCGCCGCGCGATCCGCCTGGGCGACGAGCGTCAACACGTTCGATTCGGTGAACGCGAATCACAACTGGGTGGTCCGCGGCTCCAGCCTGAACGAGCTCGTGTTCCAGCACTCGAGATTCGTGAACGACGTGCCCGACACCGCGTCGGGCCCCCATCTCCGGTTCCCGAACGGGGTGACGGCCGGGACGAGCCCGCTGTCGAACCAGGGCGTCGAGCAGACGAAGTGGCAGCTGCGCAACGATTTCTCCTGGACGACCACCGGCGCGGGCGGGCTGGGCCATCAGTTCAAGGCCGGGGCGTCGTGGATTCACGAACCGCACCTGCTCATCAAGGTCGGACAGGGCACGAGCGGCATCTTCACGCTCGGCGGCAACAGCCTCACCGCGCCCGTGACCTCGATCCTCGTGATTGGCGGCCGGACCGAGTTCAACATCCCGATCGACTCGTACGCGCTGTTCGTGCAGGACACCTGGCGCGCCAGCCGCCGGTTGACGCTGAACCTGGGCGTCCGGTGGGACTACGTCGACGGGATCCCATTCGACCAGAGCCGCAACGCGAACTTCCAGCAGCTGCAGGCCGCCGGACGCGCCGGACGATTCGTCGGCACGGCGCTCGAGGACTTCGGCAGCGACACACGCGGCGACGCCGACAACATCCAGCCCCGGCTCGGTTTCGTCTACGACCTGCGCGGCACAGGACGCGAGGTCGTCCGCGGCGGCTGGGGGATCTACAGCGACTTTGCGTACACCAACGCGAACGTGCTGACGGCGGCCATCGACGCCGTCGGCGGCAGCGGACCGGTCTTCGTCGCGTCCGCGCCCGCGGGCATCCGCCGGCCGGACGGGCAGTTCTTCCGGGTCTCGGATCCGCTGTCGACGATTGCGTCGCAGAACCAGGTCGACCCGAACATGCCGCCGCTCGCCGGCGAGGTCGTCTCGCCGCGGCTCGAGCAGCCGTTCACCCACCAGACGAGCCTCGGCTGGGCGCGGGAGCTCGACCCCGGCACGTCCATCAGCGTCGACTACGTTCGCGTCGACGGGCGCGATCTCAACCTGCGCCTGCGCCCGAACGCGCTCGTCGGCGGGCGGCGCTTCCTCGGCGATCTGCCGATCCAACCGAACTCGATCGGCTTCCGGACGGCCATCAGCAAGGGTTCGAGCCGGTACGACGCGCTCGTGGCCGCGGTGCGGCGCCGCTACTGGCGCGGGGTGGACCTCAACGCGTCGTACACGCTGGCGAAGGCGACGAGCGACGTCGGCACCGCCTACGACGAGATCGTCCAGAATCTCGTGCAGGACGTGACCGACCCGTTCGCGCCGGTCCAGGACGGACCGTCCACGCGCACCGACGCGCGCCACCGGGTGACGGTCAGCGCGATCGTCGAGGTCCCATGGGGGCTCCGCGTTTCGCCAATCTTCTTTTACCGCTCGGCCTTTCCGGTCCACACCTTCGAGGGGGTCGATCTCAACCGCGACGGCAACGTCAACGACAAGACGGCGCGCGCGTACCGGTTCGCCGGCCTCAATGGCGAGGGAACGGCGAAGGTGGAGGAGGCCGGCGCGTGCGAGACGGTGAACTGCAGCCGGCGCGCCCCGTTCTCGCAGCTCAATCTGCGCGTCAGCCGGGCGTTCGCGCTGGGTGGCGGCGTGCGGCTCGAAGCGATTGGCGAGGTGTTCAACCTCTTCAACGCGAAGAATCCGTTCATTCCGCTCATGACCCAGCGGCTGTCGGCGACGGGCGCGCCGCTCGCGTCCTTCATGCAGCCGACGGCGTTCGCGGGCGACTTCCAGCAGCCCGAGCAGCGCGTCGGCCAGATCGGATTCCGGTTGACCTTTTGACGAGCGACGCGCACTGCCACTTCTTCTCGACGGAGTTTTTCACTGCACTCGCCCGGCAGCGCGGCGGCGGCGCGACCGGCGCGGCGCTCTGCGGCGAGTTGCAGTGGGAGGATCCGGGCACCAGCGAAGCGCTCGCCGACCGCTGGGTGCGTGAGCTCGACGCGCACGCCGTGGCGCGGGCGGCGCTCATCGCCAGCGTGCCCGGCGACGAGACATCGGTCGCGGCCGCTCTGGCGCGCCATCCGTCCCGCTTCGTCGGCTGCTTCATGCTCGACCCCTCGGCGCCCGACGCGCCCGAGCGCGCACGGCGGGCGCTGACGGATCTCGGGCTTCGGATCCTCTGCCTCTTTCCGGCCATGCACCACGTGCCGCTCCACGACGACCGGACCACGCGGGTCGTCGAAGCCGCGGCGGCGGTCCCGGGCGCGTCGGTCTTCGTCCACTGCGGCGTCCTGTCCGTCGGCGTGCGCAAGCGGCTCGGGCTGCCAAGCCGGTTCGACCTGCGCCTCGGCGATCCGCTCGGTGTGGCGCGGCTGGCGCTCGCGTTCCCGCAGGTGCCGTTCATCATTCCGCACTTCGGCGCGGGACTCTTTCGCGAGGCGCTGATGGCGGCCGATGCGTGCGCCAACGTGCACCTCGACACGTCGAGCTCGAACGGCTGGATCCGGTACACGCCCGGCCTGACGCTCGAATCGGTCTTCACGTCGGCACTGGCCGTCGCCGGACCGTCGCGGCTGCTCTTCGGCACCGACTCGTCGTTCTTCCCTCGGGGCTGGCAGCGCGCGATCGACGACGAGCAGCGCGCGATCGTCGAGCGCCTGGGCGTCGGCGACGCCGACGCGTCACTGATCTTCGGCGGCAACTTCGACCGCCTCTTTCCCAAGGAGCGCACATGAAGGCGATCGTTGTCCGTGAATGGGGGCCGCCGGAGGTCATGAAGCTCGAGGAGGTTCCGGCGCCGGCACCGGGGGCGGGCCAGGTGCTCGTGCGCGTCAAGGCGGTCGGCGTCAACCCGGTCGAGACGTATGTGCGCGCCGGCACGTACGTCCGCAAGCCCACTCTTCCGTACACGCCGGGAAGCGACCTCGCAGGGGTCGTCGACGCGTCCGGCGCGAACGTCACCAGTGTCAAAGCCGGCGATCGCGTCTACGCGCACGGAACGGCCGGTACGGGCGCCTACGCCGACGCGACCCTCTGCGACGAGGCGCAGGTGCATTCCCTCCCGGCACGGTTCTCATTCCAGCAGGGCGCGGCGATTGGCACCTCGTACGGCACCGCGTGGCGGGCGCTCTTCCTCCGCGCCGGGGCGCGGCCTGCGGAGACGGTGTTCGTCCATGGCGCGAGCGGCGGCGTGGGCACCGCGGTCGTGCAGCTGGCGCGCGCCCACGGCATGCGGATCATCGCAACGGCGGGGACGGAGCGCGGGATGCAGCTCGTGCGCGATCAGGGCGCGCACGAGGTGCTGAACCATCGCGACGCGGACTATATGGCGCGGGCGTCAGCGCTGACCGGCGGCCGCGGGGTCGATCTGGTCGTCGAGATGCTCGCGAACGTGAATCTCGATCGCGATCTGGATCTGCTTGGGCTGCACGGGCGCGTGATGATCGTCGGCAACCGCGGACGCGTCGAGATCGACCCGCGCAAGGTCATGAGCAAGGACGGCGCGGTCCTCGGCATGACCATGTTCAATGCCACGGCGGAGGAGTTCCGGGTGATTCATGCGGCGCTCGCGCCCGGCCTCGAGAACGGGACGCTCACGCCGGTCGTCGGCCGCGAGCTGCCGCTGGCGCAGGCGCCGCAGGCGCACGTCGCGGTGCTCGAGCCGGGCGCGTACGGAAAGATTGTGCTGATCCCCTGACCCGCGCAGGCTGAAGCCTGCGCACTACACCCGGAGCATGTAGAGCGCACGCTTCAGCGTGCGCGGCCGGCGCGCTGCAGCTCTTCGTCGATGATGGCGGCGAACGTCTCGTAGGGGTGGGCGCCGCTCACGAGCCGGCCGTTGATGAAGACCGACGGCGTGGAGCTGACGCCGAGCGAGGTGCCGACGCCCATGTGCTCCTGCACGCGCTCGGCGTACTTCGCGGTGTCGAGGCACGCGTTGAACTTCGCCGGGTCGAGCCCCAGATCCGTCGCGTACGTCTTCAGAAACTCCGGCTGGAGCGCCTGTTGATTGGCAAAGAGTCGATCGTGGTACTCCCAGAACTTTCCCTGCTCGCGCGCGCACTGCCCGGCCTCGGCCGCCTTGAACGCCTGCGGGTGAATGGAGGTCAGCGGGTAATCCTTCCACACGACCCGGATGCGGTCGCCGTACGCGTCACGGAGCCGCTTCAGCGTCGGCGCCACGCGCTGGCAGAACGGGCACTGGAAGTCCGAGAACTCGACCACGGTGACGGGCGCGCTGGCGGCGCCGAGCGACGGATCGTCGGCCGCCACCGCCACCTCGTACCGCGGCGCGTCGAGCACCATGTCGACGCGCGGGCCCGCCTTGCGCAGATCGTCGACGAGCGCGCGATGCGCGGTCGTCCGCTGCTGCTCCTCGAGGTGCCGGCGGATCGCCGGCGTCATCGAGGCGACGCTCCGGCCCTGCATCTGCGCCTGGTTCTCCTGGTAGAAGGAAATGACCTGTCCCTCGGTCACCGGCTGCATCCGCCGCGCGACTTCGGCCTCGGTGAACTTCTCGGGATCGAGGCCCTTGCCTTTCGCGGCCTCGGCGATCAGCATCTCGGCGACCATCTCCTCGAGCGCCTGCCGCCGTCCGTCGTACAGCTGCTGCATCGCCTGCGCGCGGCTCGCCGGCTGGTTCTTCTGCCACCGCTCGTCCACCTCGCTCATCGTGATCGTCCGGTCGCCGACGCGCGCGGCGACGTCGGTGCCGCCGGCGGAAGGGACGCCCGCCGCCGGCCGCTGCTGGGCCGGCGTGGAGCACGCGAGCGCGACGAGGAGGGCGCAGGTGGCAAAGAGGCGCATGACCACGATCATAGCAGTCAGGGCAGGAACACGCGGAGACCGATCCGAACCGTTCGCGGCCAGCCGATCGTACGGATGGGAGTCCGGCCGACGTCGTAGTCGACGTCGCTCAGGTTCTCGACGGCAGCAAAGATGTGCAGCCCGCGTATCAGCTGCTGCCCGAGGAACAGGTCCACCACACCGAACGACTCCAGCCTGAAGGTGTTCAGGTCGTCGTCGAACTGCAGGCCGACGCGGCGCGCCTGGAGCGAACCGGTGAAGCCGATCGGATCGACGTAGGTCACCGTCGCGCCGAGCTGGTACGAGGGCACCTGCGGCACGCGCTTGTCGACGAGCGCCGGCTGCACCGGCGCCTTCGCGAACGTCGAGCGGGTGACGCCGGCGAGCGCGCTGAACGTCCACTGCGGGAACGGCCGCAGGTCCGCTTCGATCTCGAGCCCGCGCGCGCGGACGGTGTCGGTGTTCTGGCGCTGCCGCGTGATCTGCCCCGGCACCGGCGGCGGCGTGATCGTGACGTTCGTGATCGCGCCGTCGAGCTCGTTCCAGAAGCCGGTCACGCGCGCCGACAGCCGGCGCCATGCGAACAGCGCGCCGCCGTCGGCGCCGGTGAGGTGCTCCGGATCGAGCTCCGGGTTGGCATTGGTGACCGCGTTGCCGACGGCGAAGCGGCGGTGCAGCTCGTTGAGCGTCGGCGTCCGGTGCGCGCGGTAGACCGATCCGTGCACGGAGGTGATGTCCGACAGCCGCCACGCCGCCGACACGCGCGGACTGAAGAACTGCGCCGAATGCGTGGGCGACGCGTCATTGGGCGTCGACTGCCAGAAGTCGCCGCGCATGCCGATGACGACCGTCAGCGGATCGCGCGGCGTCAGACTCACGCGCGCGAACATCGCGCCGTTCGTTTCGGTGCCGCCCGAGGGGAAGGGTCCGCTCGGCACGCCGGCGACCGAATAGCGCGTCTCCTCCTGATTGCCGTCCGCACGCTTGAACTCCGCCCCGAGCAGCCAGACCTGATCGCTCGTCCCGCGCGTCCACTGGCCCGACGCGGTCGTGAATGTCGTCGGGATCGTCTGCGCGAAGGTGAGCCGCTCGCTGTTGCGCAGCGCGCCGCCGAGCACGGCGCTGAACGTCTGGTAGTAATCCTGCGTGCCGCCCGACGCGCGCAGCTGCCACGCGCCCTCGCCCACCGATCCGCCGGCCTCGCCCGATACCTGCGTCCAGTCGGTGGTGTTGACCTGAAGCGGCGTCCCGTTGCCGCGCTCTTCGTCGTAGAGGCTGAGCCGGAGCGTGGCGTGCCACTGGCCGGCGTTGTAGCCCGCGCCGAGGAAGCCGCTGGAGTAATCGCTGTCGGCGCGCACGTCGACCGGCCCGCGCGCCTCCTCACCGACGATCACCACGCCGTCGGTGCGCAGCCACTCGCCGGCCGCATCGACGCTCCACGGCCCGCGCTGCGTGCCGCCGAACCCGGAAAAGCGCGCGGTGTCGTGCGACCCCGCCTCCCCCGACGCGCGGAAGCGCGTGCGGCCCGGCGCAAACGTCAGCACCTGGATGACGCCGCCCAGGGCGTCGGCCCCGTACAGATCGCCTGTGGCGCCGCGCACCACCTCCACGCGATCGACGGCCGCCTGCGGAATGCGGTTCCAGTAGACCCAGCTGCCGAACGGATCGTTGAGCGGCAGGCCGTCCGCCAGGACCAGCGTCCGGCTCGCGCCCGACCCGGACACGCCGCGCAGCGTCACACCCTGGGTGGTCGGATTCGACACGCGCGACGAGGAGCGGCGGAACAGGCTGAACCCGGGCGTGTTCCGCAGCGCGTCGTCGAGGGAACCGGCCGCGGAGGTGAGCAGCTCGGCGGAGGTGAGCACGGTGGTTGCTTCGGGCGTCGCGAGCCGCGCGGCGCCGCGCGACGCGGTGACGACCACGGTGTCGGCGAACGGCGCCGGCTGCAGGACCACCCGCACGGGCTGGGCGTCCCCGGGGGCAACGACCGACGCGTCGGCGAAGCCGGCGGCGGCCACGCGCAGCTCCACGCCGGCGGTGGCCATGTCGGGCAGCGAGAACGAACCGTCATCGCCGGTCGTGGCCGACGCGGTGCCCGCGGTGACCGTGGCGCCGGCGACGGGGGCGCCGGAGGCATCGATGACGACACCGGCCACCTGGGCGTCGGCGGCCACGGCCACGAGAGTAGACAGGAGAGCGAAAATGACTGTGCGCATCGCGGAAATCTTACGACAACCGGGGTTTGCCCCGCGGAACAATCGTTGCTAAGCTCCCTTCGTATGCGGTCCTTCGTGATTCCTGCGCTCGCCGTGGTGTCACTCGCCGGCGTGCAGGCGCTTGCCCTGAGCGACGTCGAAGGGCAGGAGCCGACCTTCCGGTCCAGTACGCGCATCGTGCCGGTCGTTGCCACCGTGCTCGACGCGCAGGGCCGGCTCGCCCCCGGCCTGGAGCAGGACGAGTTCACGATTCTCGACAACGGCAAGCCGGTGGAGATCACGTTCTTTCAGAACGAGGTGCAGCCGTTCACCGTGGTCGTCATGATGGATTACAGCGCCAGCATGACCGCCAACCTCGATCGGCTGCAGGCCGCGGCCGAGCAGTTCCTGCTGCGCATGCTGCCCGAGGACAAGGGACAGGTGGGCTCGTTCAGCGACAAGATTCAGTTCAGCGGCACGTTCACGAGCGATCGCGACGATCTGATCTTCGCGCTCGAAGACCTGCAGTTCGGCAACCCGACCCGCCTCTACGACGCCACCTACGAGAGCATCGCGATGCTCGACGGCGTGGAGGGCCGCAAGGTGGTCCTCGTCTTCACCGACGGCGACGATACGGCGAGCCGCCGCAGCATGGGCGACGCGCTCGAGCGCGCCAGGAACGACGAGGTGATGATCTACGCGATCGGCCTCGAATCGGAGTTCTTCAACGGGCAGCGGATGGTGCGCACGCGGCCGGATCGCGGCCTGCGGCGCCTCGCCGACGAGACCGGCGGCGGCTACTTCGAGCTGAAGAAAACCGACGAGCTCGGCGCCACCTTCACGCGCGTCGCGCAGGAGCTGCACAGCCAGTACACGCTCGGGTTCACGCCGGCGGTGCTCGACGGCAAGGAGCACAAGCTCGCCGTCCGCATGAAGCAGCCGGGCATGACGGCGCGCGCGCGGCGGACGTATATCGCGTCGCCCGAGCGTCTCTCGCCCACCAATTAGCCTGCGTACGTAGGGCGGGTTCCGCGAAGCGAACCCGCCAGACCCGATGTTGAGTGAGCAGGAATTCCGGCACGCCGTCGATCGCACGTTCGACGACGCGCTGCGCGCGCTCCTGCCGCTCGCCGACCGCGAAGGATTCGATATCGATCGGCAGTCCGCCGTCCTGCGGCTCGCCTTCGATCAGCCGTCCTCCACGTCGTTCGTCGTCAACGCCCACGCGCCCGCGCGGCAGATCTGGGTGTCGGCGATGGGGCGCGCCTACCGTCTGTCGTGGGACGCCGCTGCCGCGGCGTTCACGCTCGACGGCGAGAGGCTCCCGGCGCTCCTCGAACGGCTGACGCGCGAATTTCTTCAGGCCCCATGAGGTAGGTGACCTCCGCGGATGACCCCGCCGGCGGACACATCGCTGCGACAACACACTCGAAATCTGGAGTTTTCGCCGGATCGACCTTTGCACACCCCGTGTTGAATGAACCCGCGTCCATGGACACGTCTGCTGCTCGCGGGAGCGGTGTCGACGCTGCTCCTCGGACCGGCTGGTGATGCCGCCGCGACCGGGGCCCCCGCCGCGCGGCTTCTGCGCGGCGGGGTGGTGGTGGCGCAGCACCGGATGCCGATCGGCCAGGGGCCGCGCCGTCATCAGGAGTCCGCGTCCGCACGCGGGTACGAGGACGGCTATCGCACAGGCGTCGCCGACGGCCGCCGGGGCGATCGGTACGATCCGGCCGAGAGCCGCGAGTACCGCGATGCCGACGGCGGTTACACCGAGTCGTACGGATCGCGAGACGCGTACCGCACGAACTACCGCGCCGGATTCCGCCAGGGATACGAAGACGGCTATCGCGCCGGTACACGCTGAGACTTCCGCCGGCGTATATTGACTTAGCGATGCGTTCCGCGACAGCCCTCCTGTTCATCATTCTGCTGATTCCAGCAGGCGCCCTGGCGCAGGGCACGGCCGTCCTGTCCGGGCGCGTGCTCGACGTCACCGACAATGCTCCGATCACCTTTGCATCCGTCATCGTCGAGGTGGGGACCTCCGGGCTGACGCTCTCCGGCACGCTGACCGGCGAGGATGGCCGGTTCCGCGTGCAGGGGCTCGCGTCCGGCGAGTACCGCATCACGATCACGTTTCCCGGGTTCCAGCCCGCGGAGGCGGACGTCCTCGTCAGTCCCCTCAACCAGGCGTACGACCTCGGCGACATCCGCCTGCCCCGGATGGAGAACTTCCAGGAGCAGGTGACCGTCACCGCGGAGACGCTCCGCGTGGCCGGCATCGACACGCAGGTGTTCCGTCTCGACGTCGGCGCGACGCAGTCCACCGGCACGCTGCTCGACGCGCTGAAAGGCCTGCCCGGCGTCACCGTCGACCAGGAAGGCAAAGTCCTGCTCCGGGGCAGCGACCGGGTGGCGATTCTCATCGACGGCCGGCAGTCGAGCCTGACCGGGTTCGGCAGCCAGCGCGGCCTCGACAGCGTGTCGGCGGCGAATGTGGAAGCGGTCGAGATCATCCACAATCCGTCCGCCCGCTTCGACGCCGCGGGCATGGCCGGCATCATCAACATCATCTACAGCCAGGAGCAGCAGCTCGGTCTCTCGGGCGATCTCGCCTTCGCGCTCGGCGCAGGCCAGTTCACGAAACAGCGTCCCGACCTGCCGACCGAGCTTGGCAGCTACTCCACCAACGAGAAGATCATCCCCAGCCTCAACCTGAATTACCGGACCCCGAAGACGCGCAGCTTCTTCCAGGGCGAGCTGCTGCTGCAGGACCGCCTGCCGAACAACGAGTTCCACACGCGGTTCTACGACGACGGCCGCGTCATCGAGTCGCAGGTGCCGGAGAACCGGGAACAGCTCCATTACATCGTGAAGATGGGCTCCGACTGGACCGTCAACACGAGAAACACCGTCTCCGTCTCGGGGATCTACGACTGGGAGACGCACACCGATCGCGCGCAGGTGCCGTTCATCCTCGCCTCGACCGGTCAGCGGGAGCGCTTCTGGTTCTGGCGCGAGAAAGAGGACACCGGGTTCGCGAACGTCACCACCAACTTCAAGCGTCTGTTCACCACGCCCGGACACGAGCTCAATCTCAACGCGCAGTACACGCGCGGCTGGGAGGACGAAGCGTATTTCCTGAACGAAGTGTCGCCGGTTCGGGAAGGGACCGACAATACGCACGTCCTCGGCATCGAGAACACACTGCCGGTGACGCTCGACTACGTGCGCCCGCTGCGCGCCGGCCGCGTGGAGCTCGGGACCAAGCTCCAGCGCCGCTGGCTGCCGGTCACCTACACGGTGGGACGCGGGGCCAGGAGCGTGATCTATCAGGGGCTCGGCGATTTCTCGGACTGGGACGAGAACATCTACGCCGCCTACGGCAATCTCGTCCGCGTCCAGAGCGCCTACACGCTCGAGGCGGGGCTGCGCGCCGAGCACACCGAAGTGACGTATACGGTGGCGCCCGAGAACATCTATTACGACCGGAACGACCGGTACGACTATTTCAAGCTGTTTCCGAACGTCAAGCTCACCTACCGGTTGAGCCCCGCGAACCGGCTGATCGCCGCCTACAACCGGCGCGTCGATCGTCCGACCGAGGCCGAGCTGCGAATCTTTCCCAAGTACGACGATCCGGAGCTGCTCAAGGTGGGCAACCCGTTTCTCCGGCCGCAGTTCACGCACGCGTCGGAGCTCGGCGTCGCCCGCTCGTGGACCGATGGATCGGCCACCGCGTCGCTCTACCACCGCGACATCAGCGACGCGTATTCGCGCGTCTACGCCATCGACGATACGAACCCGAGCTACAACATCGTCAACAAGATCTTCCAGAATGCGGGCAATTCTCGACAGACCGGCCTGCAGGTCATCGTCGATCAGCGCATCGTCGCGCCGTGGCGCGTGTCGGGAAGCGTCAACGCATTCAGGAACGCCATCGACGCCTTCGAGACGGTCCTGCTCTTTCCGCGCCGGCGGCCTTTTGCGCTGGACGCGTCGCGCGACGGCACGTGGGACGCGACGCTCAACAACCGGATACAGCTGCCGCGGTCGGGCGAGCTCCAGCTGAATTACATCTACTACGCGAGGCGCAACGTCCCGCAGGGGTGGCAGCGCGCGCGCTCGTCGCTCGATCTGGCCGCCAAGTGGCCGGTGCTGAACGAGCGCGCGGAAGTGCTCTTCACGTTCACCGACATCTTCAACGACTTCGCCATCCAGCAGGAGCTGGACGGCCAGGGCTTCCGCGTGGTCTACCAGAACCTCCTGGAGACGCAGGTCGCGACCGTCGGTCTGAGATTCCGGTTCTAAGTACGACGTTTTTGCCGCGCCCGGCACGGATCCCCCGTGCAGAAATTGCCACGTGCGGCGGCGCCCGCGCCGGATTCCTTCGACAAATCACCTGGCACCGCCGTCGCAGATAGAATTCACGCACGCATGCGACCGGGCGATCGACTCGGCCACTACACCCTCGTCTCGCTGCTCGGGTCGGGCGGCATGGGCGCGGTGTATCGCGCCACCGACACGGTCCTCGGCAGGGACGTGGCGCTGAAGGTATTGCCTCCCGACATGGCGGACGATCCCGAGCGGCTCGAGCGCTTCCGTCGCGAGGCGCGTACGGTGGCGGCGCTCAGCCATCCCAACATCGTCACGATCTACTCGGTCGAGCACGCCGACGGCACGCACTTCCTGACGATGGAGCTCGTCGAGGGCCGCACGCTCGAAGACGCGATGGCCGATCATCGACCGGTGCCGATCGAGCGCGTCTTGGAAATCGCGCGGCAGATCACCGGTGCGGCCGCCGCTGCCCACGACAAGGGCATCGTGCACCGCGATCTGAAGCCGGCCAACGTGATCCTCGACGCCAGCGGACGCGTAAAGGTGTTGGACTTCGGGCTGGCGAAGACGCGGGGGGCGGCGGCATTCTCGGCAGGCGACGCGGCGACCGCACTTGCGACGCAAGTCGGGACCGTGCTCGGCACCCCCACCTATATGTCGCCGGAACAGGTGAGGGGACTCGACGTCGATCACCGGACCGACATCTTTTCGCTCGGCGTGATGCTCTACGAAATGGCCACGGGCGCCAGGCCGTTTCGCGGGCGATCGGCCGCCGAGCTGGCCTCGTCGATCCTGCGGGACGCGCCGCCGGCTGTCGGGGATGTGCGACCGTCCGTGCCGTCCGACCTGACCCGCGCGATCACGCGCTGTCTCGAAAAAGACCCGTCCGCACGGTTCGAGTCGATGGCCCAGCTGGCCGACGCGCTCCGCCGGCCCGGGTCCGGTCATGCGACTCGCGGCCCCTCCGTCGCGGTGCTGCCGTTCCAGAACCTGAGCGCGGACCCGGAGAACGAATTCTTCGCCGACGGACTCGCGGAGGAGCTCCTGAACGCGCTGACACAGATTGACGGCCTGCGCGTGGCCGCGCGGACGTCGTCCTTTTCCTTCAAGGGCAAGACAATCGACATCGGCGAGGTCGGCGCCAAGCTCAACGTCGCTACAGTGCTGGAGGGGAGCGTGCGGCGCTCCGGGAACCGTGTGCGGGTGACTGTGAAGCTGGTGGACGTGGCGAACGGCTTCCAGCTCTGGTCGGAGCGGTACGACCGTGAGATGGCCGACATCTTCGACCTGCAGGACGAGATCGCGCGCGCCATTGCCGAGCGGCTCAAGGTCACGCTGAGCGCCGCCGAAGCCGACCGGATCGTGAAGCCGGCCACCACCAACGTCGAAGCGTACGAGTTGTATCTGCGCGGGCGGGCGCTCCTCCTGAAGCGGGGGCGGCACGTCGCCGAAGGGATCGAATGCCTGCGGCAGGCGGTGGACCTCGATCCGAGATTTGCGGCAGCGTGGGCTGGACTCGCCGACGCCTACTCCGTGCGCGGCTACTGGGGCATGGCGCCGCCGGGCGAGACGATGCCGAAGGCACTGACCGCGGCGCGACGCGCTGTGCAGCTCGACCCGAATCTGGCCGAGGGGCATTGTGCGCTCGCCATGGCCTTGCTGCTCTGGGAACGCGACTATGCCGCCGCCGATACCGCCTTCCGGCGATGCCTCGACATCAACCCCGACTACACGCAGGGCGGCGCCTGGTACGCGCTGTTCGATCTGCAAATGGTCTACGGACGCCTCGAGGAAGGCATGGCTGAAGCCCGGAAGGTGCTTGCCGCGGATCCACTCTCCGCGTATGCCACGGCGATTCTGGCGTTTGCGCTCGGGTTGGCGGGACAGACGGCTGAAGCGCTCGAGACAGCGCGTCTCAGTACCCAGCGCGATCCCGACTCCCTGTTGACGCACTGGGTACATGGTCTTGCCGCCCACTGGCACGGCATCTTCGAGGAATCGATCGCGGCCTTTACAACCGCCGCCGGAGTCTCCGGCCGGCACTCCTTCACACTGGTCTACGCCGCCGCCGCCTATGCGGATTGGGGGAAGCCGGCAGACGCCCGCGCGATGCACGCGGAGGTTCTCGCGCTGAGTGCGCGATCGTACGTGCCGCGTGCGACGCTCGCGGTGTCCGCGGCCTCCATCGGCGATCTGGACTTCGCCCTGGACCTCGCGCAGGAGGCCTGCGACGAGCGCGAGCCGGCCTTGATCATCCTGGCCCGGACATTCCAGGGCTGGAATCGCCTGCGTCAGGATCCAAGATTCGCCGAGGTCCGGCGCCGGCTCGCGCTGCCCTAGCCGCCTACTGCCAGGCGGAGTACACGTGCTTGCCGACGATGTACTCCGGGTTCGCGCCCGGCCGCGGGCGGAACTTCTGCACGCCGCTGCGCCCGACCGCCGCGAGATACAGATTCTGTTCCTGGTCCACGCTGATGCCGTGCACGCCCCAGAGCGCGCCGGGATACGCGCCCAGGCCGCCCCACGAGTACATCAGGCGCCCCTCGCGGTCGAAGCGCGCCAGCCGCTGCGCCACCTGGTCGTACACCCAGATCTTGCGATCGGCATCGATATGCACGAAGTGGAGGTTCGCCCGGTCCCATCCGAGCGTCCACAGGCGCAGAAACTTCCCGTTCTCGTCGAAGATCTGAATCCGCCGGTTGGCGCGGTCGTTCACATATACCTCGCGCGTCTCCGGATCGACCGACACGCCATGGACGTTGTTGAAGTAGCCCGGACGCGTTTCCTTGCCGCTCTCGCCGCGCTCGCCCCACGCGGTCACGTAGTTGCCGTCCTTGTCGAACTTCACGACGCGCGTGTTGAGATAGCCGTCGGCCACGTAGAAGCTGCCGTCCGGCTGGAACGCCATGAACGTCGGCCGGTAGAAATGCCTGTCGTCGGAGGCGTGCACGTTCGGCTCGCCGATCGTCTGCACCAGCGTCTTGCCGTCGTTGGTGAACTTGAAGATCGCGTGGCGGTAGTCGTCCACGAGCCACACGTGCTTCTCGGCGTCGTAGGGGCTGATGTAGACCGAGTGCGGCCGGCGCAGCATCTTGTCCCACTGCGACCAGGTCTCGACGATGGTGCCGTTGCGGTCGAAGATGACGATGCAGTTGGCCCAGAGGAAGTCGACGCCGGCCCGGCCCGCGTCGGAATCGTCTCCGACCTTGCCGTTGATTTCGAGGGCCCCGGGCGGGCTGGCGCCCGTCGCGTTGCGCACGAGCCCCATGACGGGGAACGAAAGATTCGGCGCAACCTGGTTGAGCTCGACCGGCTTGATCTGCGGCAGCACCGGGAGCTGGCCGCGCTGGATGTAGAGGACGCGGTCGGGGCTCTCGGCAAAGACGCCCTGGCCTGCGCCGTAGGTCCACTTCTCGTTGCCCGGGAGCGTGCTGATGTCCTTCGGCCAGTCGGCGACCACGTCGTAGGGGCCTGTCACGTCGAGTGAGCCGACGGCATCAGGAACGGCCGCGAACGCGTTGGCCGTGCCCTCCTCCTGGCCTTCGACGGCCGGCTGCCTGTTGGAGACGACATACCCGCCGAGGAACGCGACGACGATGACGGCCGCGATGACGAGCGAGCGCTTGGACATGTGAACTCCTCCTGCTGCCTGCGAGGCTGCATGGTAGGAGATTCCCCGAGAGAAGTCACTTGGGTGCCGTGAACGCGGTCACTCCCAGACGCTGACGCCAGCCTGCCGGGCCGCCTTTCGCAGCAGTCCATCCGTGCAGCCCAGCACGAGCTTCCGTCGCTGCGCGAGCTCGAGGTACGCGGCGTCGTAAACGGTAAGCTGGTAGGCCGACGCCAGCTCCGACAGTCGCGAAAAGGCCAGCGACGCCATCTCATGATCGACGCGGACCGGCAGGCCGCGCAGCCATTCCAATCCGGTCTGCCGCTCGTCGTCGCGCAGTTTCCGCCGGCGGACGAGCACAGCAAGCGCGTTGGCCACTTCCACGGGCCACAGCGCGGGCACTTCGATGGTGGCGCCGTCCACGATGGCATCGAGCATCGCCGCGGTGTGCGCCGTTGCCTGAGCGGGGTGGACCCACCCTATGGCCACCGAGGCGTCCGCCACGAAGGCGCGCGTCACATGCGGCCCTCGTCGATGGCGGCCCGGACCTCGCGATTCGAAAGCTTCGCCCGGGACCTCCGCCGGATGTGCTGCTGCAGCTCGCGGAGCCCCGCCACGGCCCGACGGACGTCGTCGAGCCGCCGTGCGCCTTCCGGCACCAGCCGCGCGACCGGCTTGTCGTGGCGCGTAATCACGACCTCTTCTCCCTTGGACACGCGCTCGAGCAGTTCCCCGAAGCGGGTCTTGGCTTCGAATGCGGTGACGGTCGCCATCGGTGCCTCCGTGGTCCACATTGACCAGTCATTGACTAGTTTAGCATTCCCCGCCGTATAATCCGGCGCACACCCTGTGCCTGTCGCGCCCGGCGCCCGTCTCGGCGCGTATGAGCGGGCGGGCGGCAGATGTTCGCAGATCGAAGGCTGGCGGCAGATGTCGCCGGCCGACAAAGCCGCGATCGTGTCGGGCCTCACGCAGGCCGTCTACGATCTGGCGCGCGCGGGCATCCGCCTCCGGTATTCGGACGCGCCGCCGCGCGAGCAGTTCCTGCGGCTGGCACTGTTGACGCTCGGTCCAGACCTGGCTCGACGGGCGTACCCCGAGATCACCACGACGGATCTGCGGTGACCGTCCCGGTCGACCCGATTGCCGTGGCGCTCGCCGTGACGCGCGCGCTCGATGCGCTCGGGATCGTCCACACGATCGGCGGCTCGATCGCCAGCTCGATTGCGGGTGAACCCAGGTCGACGCTCGACATCGATATCGTGGCGGCCCTTGGCGATTCCGATGTCGCCGCGCTCGTCACGTTGCTGTCACCAGACTTTTACGTGAATGAAGAGGCGCTCCGCCGTGCGGTGCGGGACCGATCGAGCACGAACCTGATCCATCAGGCGACGCAGGTCAAGGTGGATATCTTCGTGGCCGGCGGCACGCCGCTCGACGAGCAGCAGCACTGGTACCGCAAGGGCGGCGAGGCATCGGACCGCCAGTGGCGCGACGTCCTCGGCATCGTCCGCGTCCAGGGACAGCAAGTGGATCGCGCCTATCTGGACGCCAAGGCGCCTGTGCTCGGTGTGGCCGCTCTGCTGGCGCGCGCGCTCCAGGAAGGTACAGGCGACTGACGCGCCTCGTGCCGCGCTAGCCACCATCGTCGCGCAGGCAGAAGCCTGCGCGCTACCGCCCCTTCTTCAGCTCCTCGTAGTTGTGGTTGAAGTTGCCCCCCGGCCCGCCGCGGCCGCCGGT
>CAZGLC010000026.1:0-27876 GCA_964526235.1 uncultured Bifidobacteriaceae bacterium | reverse complement strand
TCGAGGCGACGCGCCACTACGTCGGCGCCGCCGTCGTCAAGACGCCGTTCTTCAACCCGCCGCGAAAGATCGCCACCCCTCCC
Organism: uncultured Bifidobacteriaceae bacterium; assembly: GCA_964526235.1. Lineage (GTDB taxonomy): Bacteria > Acidobacteriota > Vicinamibacteria > Vicinamibacterales > UBA2999 > MELF01. The sequence continues at coordinate 27,793 of CAZGLC010000026.1, read as the reverse complement.
GTCTAGACAACGGTACGTAGGGCGCGGCTTTACGCCGCGCCGAGGCGGGCCGTAAAGGCCCGCCCTACGTACTCCGTACGACGTCGCCGAGCGCGGCCACGCCCTCGTCGAGCTGCCGGTCGTCGAGGTACGGCGCGGGGCCAAGTCGGAGGATGTCCCCTCGCGCGTCGGTCCACACGCTTCGCGCGCGCAGCAACCGTGCGATGTCCGACGCGCGCGGCGTCCGCAGCGCCAGAAAGCCGCCGCGGCGCTCCGCCGGGATCGGCTCGATTGCCAGGACACGTGCATCGAGGTCGAGCGCCTCGATGGACGCGATAAGGCGCGCGACCTGGCGGCGGCTGATCTCACGGAGCCGATCGGGCGTCAGGTCCTGGTCGAGATGGAACGCGAACACCGCGGCGCCGCGGTAATGCGAGGCAGGGTCGTAGGTGGCGCCGGCAAACGCGGACGCGCCCGGGCCGTACTGCACGTCCCCGGCCGCGCGCGCCTCGAGGTGCGCGAACTCCGCGAACCAGCCGGTCAGCATGGGCCGCATTCGCCGGTCGGGAGGCGCGCGAAGGAACGCGTTGCCTTCGCCCAACTGACAGTACTTATAGCCGCCCCCCGTCACGAACGCCTCCGCGAGGCCCATCTCCCGCAGGTCGAAGGGGACCACATTCAGATGGTGGTACGCGTCGACGAGCAGTTCGGCGCCGGCGCGCGCGCACGCCGCGGCCAGTGTGCCGAGCGAGGGGACGATCTCGGCGGTGTCGAAGAGCACCGACGACACCGCGGCGCACGCGGTGTGGTCGTCAACCGCGGCGGCCAGCCGCGCCGCCAGCGTGTCGACGGGGCGCGCAGGCACACGAACGATGTCCAGCCAGCCGGTCTCCGCGACTCGATCGAGCTGACGGCGAAGACTGTGGAACTCGGCGTCGGTGGTCACGATGCGGCGGCGCCGGTCGAGCGGAAGGGCCGAGATCCATCTCGTGACCAGCTCGTGCGTGTTCTGGCCGAGCGCGATGTTCTCGGAGTCGTCGCCGAGGAGACGCGCAAAGCCCTGGCGCACGTCGGCCGCCTCCGCCTCGGCTGCCGGCCATTTGTCGTCGACGAGCGCCGCCGCGTCGAGCCACGCGCGCTGCTGCGCCTCGAATCCCTCGTCTGGCCACGCCTGATGTGAATGGCCGGTGAGCAGGATTCGATCTGCGACGCGAAAGCGCGAGTAGTGGCGCGCGAGCGGATTCATCGACGTGCGCTTACAGCCGCGTCCGGATTTCCCAAAGATCCGGGAACAGCGCCTGGCCGAGGGTGGTGCGGAGGTAGACGGCGCCGATGCTGCCGCCGGTGCCTGTTGTGGCGCCGATGGTCCGCTCGACCATCTTCACGTGCCGATAGCGCCACTCCTGGATCCCTTCATCGAGGTCGACGAGCCGTTCGCACAACTCGGAGTTCTTCGCGTCGCCGCGGTACACGTCGACGAGGATGCGCTGCACCGGTTCTGACGGCCGGATCGGCGCCGTGACGTCGCGCGAGAGCTGCTCGGGCGGCATCGGATATCGTTCGCGCGCCAGGTAGTGCAGAAATGCATCCCACAGCGTCGGCTCGCCGTAGCGCCGTACGAGCGCGGCGCGGGCGCGGCTGCCTTCCGGAAACCGCGCAATGGCCGTGTCGCTCTTACGGCCGAGCGCAAACTCGATCTGGCGGAACTGATCGGACTGAAAGCCGCTGGCCGCCTCGAGCCGCTCCCGGAACGACAGGAACTCGAGCGGCGTCATCGTCTCGAGAATGTCGAGCTGCGCGACCATGACCTTCAGAATCGTGAGAATCCGCTTCAGCGTGTGCTGCGCGCGATGCGTGGCGTCGTCGGTGAGGAGCCGCGCGGCGCGATCGAGCTCGTGCAGCAGCTCCTTGAACCACAGCTCGTACACCTGGTGCACCACGATGAAGAGGATCTCGTCGTGCTCCGGTCCCGCGGACCGCGGCTGCTGAAGCGACAGCAGCTCGTCGACTTTCAGATAATTCGCGTACGTGACCGCCGCAGTTGTGTTCGCATCGGCCATTGCGTCATTCCTGATCGACGTCGAGCCCGACGGCGCGCATCAGCGCAATCGCGTTGCTGCGCGTCACGGGCCCCGGCCGGAGCCGGTAGTCAAAGTGAATCTCGCCGCGCTCGAACCGATCCGCGAAGTGCACGTTGGCGGCGCGCGGCGCCAGCTCGTCGGCGATCGCCGTGAGCGCCAGGTCGTGCGTGGTGATGAGGCCGATCGCGCCGCGGGCCAGCAGGCTCCGCAGCACCCCCGCCGCACCCTGGAGCCGGTCGTGCGAGTTGGTGCCGTGGAACAGCTCGTCGAGCAGAAACAGCAGCGGCCGCGGTCCCTCCGTCAGATCGACCAGCGCCCGGATGCGCGTAATCTCGGCGAAAAACCGCGATCGGCCCTCCTGCAGTGAATCCTCGATGCGGAGCGTCGCGCCGACCGAGACAGGGGCCAGCCGGAACCGCGAGGCGCGGACGGGCGCACCCGCCAGTGCGAGCACCGCGTTGATGCCGACGGTCCGCAGCAGCGTGGTCTTGCCCGACATGTTGGAGCCGCTGACGACGAGGAGCTGCATGTCGGGCGAGAGCCGCACGTCGTTGCGCACCAGGCGCGAGGCCGCGATCAGCGGATGGCCGAGGCCGGCCGCTTCGAAGCGCCCGGGCCCCTCGACAATCTCCGGCCAGACATCGTCCGGGTGCTCGTACCGGTAGGCCGCAAGCGAGCCGAGCGCCTCGAACTCGCCGACCGTCCGCAGCCACCCGCGGACCTGGCCGCCATGGCGGCGCCGCCACCACTCGATCGCCCATGCGAGGTGCGTGCCCCACAGGAGCGCCGCGGCCACGGGGGCGAAGAACTGATTGTGCTGCCAGTCGTGCAGCTCGACGAGGCGGTGCATACGGCGGATCGCGGCCGACGCCGAAAGACCGTCGCTGTCGAGACCGGCGCGAAGCCCCGCGAGGCGCGGCGACGTACAGCGGGCGCCTTCGAGCGCGTGCAGCACGTGGGCGAGCGCGTCGAGATCGCGGGCCGGGCCGCCCGCCGCGTGAAGCGCCTGCCGGATCCCGACGCGCTGCGGCAGGAAGAACAGCACCTCGAGCACTACCACCGCGATCAGGGGTCCGTAGCTGCCCGTCCGGATGCCGTACGCGCCAGCGGCCAGGGCGCCAGCCGTGAGCAGCACCGCGACGCGGCGCAGCCAGCCGCGTGTCAGCACGGGTGCGCCCTCGGCCCACGCGACGAGCGCGTCGGTCTGCACCGCGGCGCGCACGTCCGCGCCGGCCAGTGCGACGCGCTCGCGCAGGTCGAGCGCCGGTGTCAGCTCCGCGATTGCCTGTTGCCGCGCGAGGATGTCGTCCGGCGGCGCGGGCTGCAGGAGCCAGCCGGCGAGCGTTTCTTCGCCGGCCCGGGTACGTGCAATCGACAGCAGCTCGAAGAGCGACCCTCGGCCGAAGAGGTCGAGGTCGTGCGCATACAGATGGCGGTCGTCGGCGAATCGGTCGCCTGGTTCGCCGGTTCCTGTCCAGCGGTCTTCGAGCCGCGCCATGCCACGGTCGTAAAAGGCGATGGAGCGCGTCACCCTCTCCCGGGCGCGAACGACGCGATCGTGCCGCTGGACGAGGATGCCGAAGACCGTGGCCGGGAGCAGCAGCCACCAGAGCGCGAGATCGATCCGCCAGACGGCGATCGCTACGGCGGCGCCCGCGGCAAACACCATCAATCGCGCATGGCTGAACCGGGTATCGGACCGCGCCAGCCGGTCGCCGGCGGCGCGCAGGCGCGTCAGGCGCGCGCGATATTCGTCGACGGCCGCCTTTGCGACGGCTCCGGCGGCCACGGGTCCGGCAGACACAGCGCCATTGTGGCCCGGTCTGCCGCTGACGCCGCTGCTACGTCAGCCGTGTCCGGACATCGCGACAGCCGCCTATGGATTGATTATGTTACAGTACAAACATAACTAAGTGGCAGTACAATCTAGAATCTCGGGCCGCACCGCGGTTGAGATCGCCGCATCCCTTGAGCGGCATCTTCGCAGCGACGCCCGGGGCGGCCAGCCGCTCCCCACCGTCCGGGCGCTGGCTGCCCGGCTGCACGTCAGTCCCGCCACCGTGGCAGCCGCCTATAAGATCGTGAGAGCACGAGGGTTAGTCGCTGGCGAAGGCCGGCGGGGGACACGGGTTGTCCCCGCGCAGCTCCCTCGGACACCGGCGGGCGGCATGCCGGCCGCCACCGGTCTCATCGACCTCGCCACCGGAAACCCAGATCCCGCACTCCTCCCTCCGATCGAGCCTGCGCTCCGGATGATTGAGCGTTCGCATGTTCTGTACGGCGGGGGAGGCACCGACCGGGCCCTCCTCGCGTTTGCGGCCGCCGAGCTCGACGCAGACGGGCTGGCGGCGCCGGCGATCGCGGTGACCAACGGTGGCCTGGACGCCATCGAGCGGATCCTCCGCGAGCACCTCCGCGCCGGGGACCGCGTCGCCGTCGAGGATCCGTCCGCGCCCGCGATTCTCGATCTCGTCTCGGCGTCGGCGCTCGTGCCCACGGCGTTCACGGTGGACGAGGCGGGCCCGCGCCCGGACGCGTTCGAGGAAGCGCTGCGAAAAGGGAGCCGGGCGGTGATCGTGACACCGCGCGCGCAGAACCCGACGGGTGCGGCGATCACGGCCGAGCGCGCCGCGCAGCTGCGCCCGATTCTGCAGCGGTATCCGGAGGTGGTGCTGATTGAGAACGACTACGCGGCGGCCGTCGCCGGCGCGCCAGCCGTCACCGTGCGCGGCGCGGCGCGCGCGCCCTGGGCACTCGTGCGTTCGACGTCGAAATTCCTCGGTCCAGACCTCCGCATCGCCATCGTAACGGGCGACGAGACGACGATGGCGAGGGTGGTTGGACGGCAGGCGCTCGGTGTGCGCTGGGTCAGCCATCTGCTGCAGCGCCTTGCGCTCACGCTGTGGTCGGATCCGGCCAACGGACGACGATTCGCGCGGGCGGCGGCGTTGTACGCGATGCGGCGGCAGGCGCTGCGCGCCGCGCTGGCGGCGCACGGCATTCAGTCGTTCGGCGAGTCGGGGTTCAACGTGTGGGTGCCCGTGCGCGAGGAAACCGCGGCCGTGCAGGCGCTCGCGGAACGGGGCTGGGCGGTCGCCGCCGGCGAGCGTTTTCGAGTGCGGTCGCCGCCGGCGATCCGCGTCACCACATCGACGCTCGATCCAGCCGACGCGGCGCGCCTGGCAGCAGATCTGACAGCGGCGCTGCGTCCATCGCCGGGAGCGCCGGCATGACTGTGCGGCGGTACTCGAGCAGCGGCCGGTTGAGAAAGCGGATGAGCGGCGCGACGGCGCGGAAGACCGTCAGCACCTCGCGGTAGAACCGCCGGTCGAAGGCGAACTCGGCGGGGTACTCCGCGCCGGCGAGGAACTGCTTGAACCGGAGATAGTCGCCGGCCGGATGGTCCTTCGGATACCCGAGCGGCACCCGCGACAGTTGCTCGCCCTCGAGCCGGCCGACGGCCCGCCGGAACGCGGGGGCGGTGACGACCCGGTGCAGCTGGCGATGATGCGATGCCACGTGCGCACGAATGGCGCGCAGGTCGGCCGAGGGCGGCATGTAGAGCCCGCCGCCAATCCAGACCCAGGCGGGCGCGATCTCGAGATACAGGCCCGCGCCCTCGTTCCGGGCGAAGCCTTTCGCCGGGAAATGCGCGGCGGTATGCGTCTTCAGCGGCCGCTTGTCGTCGCTGAAACGCGTGTCGCGGTAGATGCGATAGAGCGACACCCGGGGATCGGCAACGAGCTCGGGCGCGAACGCGCGGAAATCTGTGGCGAGCCGCGCCAGCAGCTGGACCATCGGGCCGCGGACGTGCGTCTCGTACTGGTCCTTGCGGCTTCGAAACCAGTCGCGATCGTTGTGGCGCGTGAGCGCGCGGAGAAAGGCCAGCGTCTTGCGTGTGAAGGGTGAAACCATGACAGGGATCGGATAATACATCGCGTGCCCTCCGTGCTCTCAGACGAGGCTCGCGCCTCGCTTGTCGCCGATCTGCGCGGGCTGCTCGGTGACCGCGCCACGATCAATCCGACGCAGCTCGAGCACCACAGCCACGGAGAGTCGTGGCACCCGCCCGGGCCGCCGGACGTCGTCGTGTTTCCGACGAGCACCGACGACGTCGGCGCGATCGTCCAGATCGCCGCGCGGTATCGGGCGCCCATCGTCCCCTTCGGCATCGGGTCCTCCCTCGAGGGGCACGTCAACGCGATTCATGGCGGGGTCTCGGTCGATCTGTCGCGGATGAACCGCGTGCTGCGCGTCAGCGCCGAGGACCTCGACTGCCAGGTCGAGGCGGGCGTCACGCACCGTCAGTTGAACAAGGCGCTGGCGAATACGGGCCTCTACTTCTGGGTCGACCCGGGCGCCGACGCGACGATCGGCGGGATGGCGGCGACGCGCGCGTCAGGCACCACCGCCGTCCGGTACGGGACGATGCGCGACGTGGTGCTCGGCCTGACGGTGGTCCTTGCCGACGGCCGCGCGATCCGGACGGGCGGGCGTGCGCGGAAGTCGTCGTCGGGATACGACTTGACGCGCCTGTTCGTCGGCTCCGAGGGCACGCTCGGCATCATCACCGAGGTGACGCTGCGACTGTACGGGTTGCCCGAGGCGGTCTCGGCGGCCGTGTGCCAGTTCGACACCATGGAAGGGGCGGTCCAGAGCGTCATCACGATCATGCAGCTGGGTGTCCCGGTTGCGCGGATGGAGCTGCTCGACGAGGCGCAGATCGACGCGGTGAACCGCTACTCGCGCCTGGCGTATCCGCTGAAACCGACGATTTTCTTCGAATTCCACGGGACGAGCGCCGCTGCGGTCACCGAGCACGCGCAGACCGCGCAGGAGATCACGGCCGATCAGGGCGGCTCCGGCTTCCAGTGGGCCACGACGACCGAAGACCGCACGCGTTTGTGGCAGGCCCGGCACAACGCGTTCTATGCGGCAATCGCGCTGCGGCCGGGCGCCAGGGCGTGGACGACCGACGTCTGCGTCCCGATCTCGCGCCTGGCCGACTGCATTCTCGAGACGCGGCGCGACGTGCAGACGTCCGGTCTCGTGGCGCCGCTCATGGGGCACGTCGGGGACGGCAACTTCCATCTGGTCTTCGTCCTCGATCCCAACCAGCCGGCGGAGCTGGCGGCGGCGGCCGACGTCAACGCGCGCCTCGTCCACCGCGCGCAGGCGATGGGCGGCACGTGCACCGGCGAGCACGGCGTCGGCCTCGGCAAAATGGAGTACCTCGCCGACGAGCACGGGCCGGCGCTCGACGTGATGAAGACGATCAAGCGCGCGCTCGACCCGCACAATCTGATGAACCCCGGTAAGATGTTCACACTCGACCGCTGATGGCCAGACGCACGCGCGAGCCGGACCTGTTGGACCTCGCAGACACGACCGACGCCCGCGCGGGCGGCCCGCCGCCGGGAGGATTCCTCGACGTGGTCGCGCTGCACGAAGCGGCCCAGACGAAGTACCTGAACTACGCGCTCTCGGTCATCACGTCGCGCGCGCTGCCCGACGTGCGCGACGGCTTGAAGCCGGTGCAGCGCCGCATTCTCTTCACGATGTGGCAGCAGAATCTCACCGCCGACGTCAAGCACCGCAAGTGCGCCAAGGTGGTCGGCGACGTGATGGGGAGCTACCACCCGCACGGGGACGCGGCGCTCTACGAGACGCTCGTCCGGATGGCGCAGCCGTTCGCGCTGCGCTACCCGCTCGTCGACGGCTCCGGCAACTTCGGCTCGCTCGACGGCGACAGCGCCGCGGCGATGCGCTACACCGAGTGCCGCCTGGCGCGCATTGCCGACGAGATGCTCGCCGAGATCGATCAGACGACGGTCCATTTCAAGCCGAACTACGACGGTACGAAGACCGAGCCCGTCGTGCTGCCGGCGCGGATCCCCGATCTCCTGATCAACGGCACCACCGGCATCGCCGTCGGGATGGCGACGAACGTCCCGCCGCACAATCTCGGCGAGGTGTGCGTCGCGCTCCTCAAGCTGCTCGACAACGAAGATCTGAGCAGCGTGCAGTTGTGCCGCTACATCAAGGGCCCCGATTTTCCGACGGGTGGGCAGATTCTCAATTCGCCCGACGAGCTGAAGGCGATCTACAGGACCGGCTCCGGCACGATCCGCCTGCGCGCCACCTGGGAGGAAGGGCCTTCCTCGCGCGGCGGCCAGCGCATCTACGTCACCAGCGTCCCGTACGCCACGAACAAGGCGGCGCTCGTCGAGCGCATCGCCGAGGTGGTGCTGTCGCGGAAGCTCCCGCATCTGGTCGACATCAAGGACGTCTCGACCGACGATGTGCGGATTGAGCTGGAACTGAAGCGGGAAGCAGACCCGCGCATGGTGATGGCGTATCTGTTCAAGCACACGCCGCTCCAGTCGAACTTCATCGTCAACCTGACGTGCCTCATCCCGACCGAGAACCCGGAGGTGGGACGGCCCGAGCGGCTCGATCTCAAGTCGATCCTGTGGCACTTCCTGCACTTCCGGCTCGAGGTGGTGACCAACCGGCTGGAGCACGAGCTGGCGGCGCTCCGCAGGCGGATTCACCTCCTCGAGGGGTTCGAAAAGATCTTCGACGCGCTCGACGAAATCGTCCGCCTGATCCGCAAGTCGGACGGCAAGGCGGACGCCGCCGTCACGATCATGAAGCGGTTCGATCTCGACGCGGAGCAGACCGATGCCATCCTCGAGCTGAAGCTGTACCGCCTCGCCCGCCTCGAGATCCTCGTCATCCAGAACGAGCTCGCCGACAAGCGGAAGCGCGCGCGTCAGATCGGCGGACTGCTGAAGGATGAGGACGGCCGCTGGAAGATCGTCCGGGAGGAGATCGAAGAGATCCAGGAGAAGTACGCGGGGAAGGCCGACGCGCGCCGCACGCTCATCGAGGCCGAAGAGGACGTCGAATTCACCGCCGACGATTTCATCGTCGAGGAAGACAACGTGGTCATCGTCTCGCGCGACGGCTGGTTCAAGCGGCAGAAAGAGGTGCGCGATCTGTCGACGACGCGGCTCCGCGAGGGCGACGCCGTGCTCGCGGCGGTGTCCGGGAGCACGCGCGCGTCGATGGTGCTCTTCACGAACGTCGGCACGGCGTACACGTGTCGCATCATCGACATCCCGGCCTCCACCGGCTACGGCGAGCCGGTGCAGAAGCTGTTCAAGCTGCGCGACGGCGAGCGGGTGATCGCCGCCTTCAGCCTCGATCCGCGGGCCATCGGCGACATCGAGACGCGCAAGGAAGGGGAGCCGCCGCCGGTGCACGCGCTGGCGGTGACGAGCGACGGCTACAGCCTGCGCTTCGGCTTCGAGCCGTTCGTCGAGCCGAGCACGCGCGCCGGCCGGCGATACGCCCGGCCCGCTCAGGGCCGGCACGTGGTCGGCGTGGCGCGCGTCGCGGGTGACGAGGTGGTCATTGCCGCCACGCACGATGCGCGCGCGATGCTGTGCCGCGCCGACGACGTGAACTACCTGTCGGGCCCCGGCAAGGGCGTGATTCTGATCAAGCTGACCGCGAAGGACGATTACGTGCTCGGCTTCATCGCGTCGACCGGCGAGCGCGACCTGATGCGGGTCGAGACGAGCCGCGGCAGCGAGCAGACGATCAGCACCGCCAAGTACGAGGTGACCGGCCGGGGCGGCAAGGGGCGCGAGCTGCTCCAGCGGGGGCAGTTCATTCGGGTGATGCCGCCGGACGTCGAAAATCCGCAGCCGCTCACGGCGGAGTGATTGTTCGCCTCGTCGCGGTCGTCCTCGTCGGAGGCCTTGTGCTGAAGGCGCTCGTCGCTTCGCTCGAGCCTCGGCTCGTCTTCTTTCCATATAAAGGCGAGGATGAGAATCCGGCGACGCTTGGCATTCCGTACGAAACCGTATCGCTCACCACGAGTGACGGCGAGCGTCTCGTGGCGTGGCAGCTCGAGCCCGAGGCGGCGATTGCCGACATCGTCTACTTTCACGGGAACGGCGGGAACCTGTCGGTCTGGCTGCCGGTGCTCGCGACGCTGCATCGGCTGCATTACCGGGTGCTCGCCGTCGACTATCGCGGCTACGGCCGCAGCAGCGGGGTGCCCTCCGAACAAGGCCTGTACCTCGACGCCGAGGCGACCGTCCGTCATGCGGTGAGCCGTCGAACGCCGGGGCGGCCGCTCGTCTTCTGGGGCCGATCGCTCGGGGCGATCGTCGCCGCCTCCGCCACTCGCGTCGCCTCACCGGAGGGGCTCATCCTGGAAGGCGCGTTCCCGGACAAGGCGGCGGTGATTCGCGCGCACCTGCTGTTCCGGGCCCTCAACGTCTTCTCGTCGTATCGGTTTCCCGCGGTCGAGCTGCTCCGCGACTTCAGGAAGCCTGTGCTGGTGCTCCATGGCACCCGCGACGCGATCATCCCGCTCGCGCTGGGGCGGGAGTTGTTCGAGGGAATCGCGGCGCCCAAGCAGTTCGTCTCCATCGACGGGGCCGACCATAACGATTTCTTCGACGAGGGCCGCACCGCCTATTGGGATCCGATTGCGCGGTTCATCGATGAGTTGACGGTCGGTTGAGGGTATACTCTCAGGAGGCCTCACAGAGCAGCCTTCCCAGGGAAATTCACTCCGCGCGCTGACAGGCGCACCATTCAATGAACATCACACCAGAACACAGAAGTACCCGTATTGCCGTATTCATCGATTTCGACAACGTCGAAATCGGCGTCAAGAACACGATTGGCGGCCAGTTCGACATCGGTCTCGTGCTCGAAGCCATCAAGGAGCGCGGCGAGATCGTCACCAAGATTGCGTACAGCGACTGGAAGCGCGCCGGCGACTACAGCCGCGTGCTGGCACAGCACGCGATCCGGATGGTCCAGCGCACGGTCACGCCGGGCGGCGACAAGAACGGCGCCGACATCACGATGGCGCTCGACGCGCTCGAGCTCGCCTTCACCCACGACCACATCAACACCTTCGTCATCGTCGGCGGCGACAGCGACTTCATCTCGCTCGTCGAGAAGCTGAAGCAGTACGGCCGCACGGTGCTCGTCGTCGGCGGCCGGCAGTTCACCAGCGCGACGATGCAGAAGAACTGCCACGAGTTCATCGCGTACGAAAATCTTGCCGGTACGCGCGGCGGCGGCCGGCCATCGGGCCGCGGCGCCCGGCCGTCGGCCGGCACGACACCGATCGCGGACGCGCTGCCGCTGGTGCTGCGTGCGCTCAAGGTCCTGTCCGACCGTGAAGTGACGCCGCAGCTCGGGCTCCTGAAGAGCACGCTGCTGCAGCTCGACTCGACGTTCTCGGAGCGCGAGTACGGCGCGGGCACCTTCCGCAACTTCATGGAGAAGGTGGCGGAGGCCGGCGCGGTGACGCTGCGCCATGCGGGGCGGAACATCCTCGTCGAGTCGCGGGAGGACGGGAACGGCCACACCGTCGCGCCTGAACCCGTAGCCCAGGTCCTTCCGGACCACCGTAGCCTTGGCGAAGGTGGTTCGGAGCCGGCAGGCGATGCGGATGCAGAGGAGGAGTCGCTCCCAGCCTCGCCGATGACGATGCAGGACGGCATCCACGCCGTGCAGAAGGCATTCGGGGAGGCGGCGACGCCGCCGCGCTGGCCGTTGTACGTCCGCCAGGCGAAGCAGTTCCTGCGCACGGCGATCGACGGGTTCGACGAGCGCCACTACGGCTTTGCGTCGGTCGTCGATCTGCTGCGGGCGGCGGGGAAAGAAGCCGTGCTGCGCGTCGAGCGGGATCGTCACGGCGCAATCCGGGTCTTCCCGGGGGCGAAGCTCACGCAGACGGCCGTGCCGGCGGTCGAAGGTGATGGACGTGGCGTCCCGCTTCACCCCTCGACTGTCGCTCGGGGTGCCCTGAGCGAAGTCGAAGGGCAGCCGGACCAGGACGTCGAAGAGCCGATCGTGGAATCGTCGGTGGTAGAGGCGCAGCCGGTCGAACCAATCGAGCCTCCGCCTCCCGCGGACGCCCCGAAACGCACCACGCGCCGGCGGAAGGGCGCGGCCGATAAGGCGCCGCGCGCAAAGGCCGTAAAATCATCCAAGCCGCGCGCGCGGAAGACCGTGGGGACCAAGGAGGCAGCTGCCGACACCGGTGAGTAATTACACCGCCAAAGACATCACCGTCCTGGAGGGGCTCGACCCGGTCCGCAAGCGGCCCGGCATGTATATCGGCGGCGTCGGCACCGCCGGCCTCCATCATCTCGTCTGGGAGACCCTCGACAACGCCGTGGACGAGGCGATGAACGGCTTCGCCTCGAACATCGTCCTCACGCTCCACTCCGACGGCAGCTCGATCACCGTGTCCGACGACGGCCGCGGCATTCCGGTCGACCAACATCCGACGACGAAGAAGAGCGCGCTGGAGGTCATCTTCACGATGCTCCACGCCGGCGGCAAGTTCGAGCACGGCACCTACAAGACCGCGGGCGGCCTCCACGGCGTCGGCGCCAGCGTTGTCAACGCGCTCTCGACGGAGCTGCGCGCGAGCATCAAGCGCGACGGCGTGCTCTGGGAGATGGGGTTCCGGCGAGGCAAGCCGACGACCGCCCTGAAGAAGGCAGGCCCGGCGCGCGGTACCGGCACCACCGTGTACTTCCGTCCCGACGCGACGATTTTTCCAAAAGTCGAGTTCGACCCTGCCCTCATCCGCGAACGGCTCGAGGTGGTCAGCTACATCCACAAGGGCGTGCGCGTCACCTTCGAGAACGAGGTCGAGAAGAAAAGGGAGGTCTTCCAGCACGCCGAAGGGCTGGCCGACTACCTGAAGAAGATCGTCGCCGAGCGCGGTGCCAAGGCGGTGCACGAGGCGCCGTTCGTGCTGAACCGCGAGAGCGACCCGAAAATCGATCTCGTGCTGCAGTGGACCGAGGCGACCGACGAGCACGTCCGCAGCTACGTCAACGGCATTCCAACCGCCTCCGGCGGCACGCACGAGAACGGCCTGCGCGCCGGATTCGGCAAGGCGATTCGCAACTACATCGAAACGCACAACCTCTCGCCGAAAGGCGTGACGCTCGCCGCCGAGGACATCCGCGAAGGGCTGACAGGGGTGCTGAGCGTCTTCATCCAGGAGCCGCAGTTCCAGGGGCAGACGAAGGACCGCCTCAACAACCCGGAGATGACGTCGGCGATCGATTCCGCCATCCGGCCCGCGCTCGAGCACTGGCTCAATCACAACCGGAGCGCGGCCGAGGCGATCGTGGGGCGGATCATCCTTGCGGCGCGCGCGCGCGAGGCGAGCCGCGCGGCAGCGTCGGAGGTGATGCGCAAGACGGCGACGTCAGGGCGTCTGAACCTGCCCGGCAAGCTCAGTGACTGCACCGGCGTCGGCCGTGAAGACAGCGAGCTGTTCGTCGTCGAAGGCGATTCGGCGGGCGGCTCGGCCAAGCAGGGGCGCGACCGGGCGCGGCAGGCCATCCTGCCGCTGCGCGGCAAGGTGATGAACACCGAGGGGCTGACGCTCGCCAAGGTGCTCGAGAACAAGGAGCTCGCCGATCTCGTCGTCGCGCTCGGCTGCGGCCTCGGCAAGACTTTCGATTTGGCGAGGCTCCGCTACGGCAAGGTGATCATCCTGGCCGACGCCGACTCCGACGGGCACCACATCGCGACGCTGCTCCTCACGTTTCTCTACCGCCACCTGCCACAGCTCATCACCAACGGCAGGGTCTTCCTGGCGCAGCCGCCGCTCTACCGCATCGACATCGGCAAGGAGACGTTCTGGGCGCTCGACGATGCGCACCGGGACCGCCTGCTGAAGCAGCACGGCAACGGCCGTGGCCATCCCGAGATCACGCGCTTCAAGGGGCTCGGCGAGATGATGCCGAAGGTGCTCTGGGAGACGACGCTCAATCCCAGGACGCGGCGCCTGCTCCGCATCGAGATCGCCGATCAGATTCAGACCGACCGCGTGATCAACGAGCTGATGGGGAAGGACGCCTCCGCGCGCTTCCGTTTCATCATGGAGCGCGCCGAGGAGGCGCAGGAGCTCGACGTCTAACAGCGGCCGCGTTAGGGAGTCCAGTTAGCCAGTCTTGCGCCGTTCAAGCCACCGCCGCAACGAGGCCTGCGTTTCACCTGACCGTCGGCCCGCAAGCAGGCCCTCGATGCTGACGTCTTCGTCGAGGTCCGGCCAGTGAATACCTTCACCCTCACCAATGAAGCGCCAATGCGCTCGTTCGGCGGGGTTGCCATGTGTGAGGCGAGGGTACCAGGCGAGCGGTACGGTGATCGTCCGGCCATCGACGAGTTCGACGGTTAACGTGTCATTCGTAACCGAGACACCTTGCGCTCGTGCCTCGGTAACGTCACTCTGAAGAGGTGAAGTGCTCATTCCATGCCCTCAACAAAGTCGCGCTCCACGTGGATGTGCACCGGCTCATTGCGGTCGGCCGAATAGAAGAAGAGCCGGTACGGCCCTTCCTGATGAACCGTCGGCACGAGTCGAGTGTACGCCGAGCGTGCTTGCGCGGCGAAATCCCTGGAACCCCTTGCCGTACGGCTCGCGCGTGATGCGTGCGTTCGGCGTGCCGACCCTCAGCAGGGTCGCTATAGTAGACTCCAATTCAGGTGTCGTCGCCTCCCCGCAAGTCGTTCGACCGCTCCATCGTCGAAGGTCCCATCCGCCCCGCCGTCTGGCGCCTTGCCTGGCCCACGATGCTGCAGAACATCATCGCGGGACTGCAGGGCATCATCGATCATGCGATGGTCGGCCACTTCGTCGGCTATACCGCCAACGCCGCCATCGGCGTCAGCTGGCAGATCGTCATCGTCGTCATCGTCTTCGCGGTGTCGGTGTTCACCGGCATGGGCGTGCTCGTGGCGCGCTTTGCCGGGGCGAACGAGCCCGACAAGGTCAACCGCGTCGTCTACCAGGCCTTTCTCACCGCGGCCGGCCTCGCCGTCGTCCTTGGCGCGGTAGGCTGGATTGCCGCTCCGGTTCTGCTCGATCTCGTCAACGCGGCGCCGGCGGTCCACGACGAAGCGTTGCCGTTTCTCCGCACCATGTTCGTCGGCATCATCGGCATGATGATGTTCTTCATGCTGAGCGGCGCCTTCCGCGCCGCCGGCGATCCGCAGACGCCGCTCCGGCTCGGCGTCGCCATGACGGTGCTGACGATCGCGTTCAACCTGGTGCTCATTCCGACGCTCGGCACGGTGGGCGCGGCGTACGGCACGATCGCCAGCAGCTCCCTCGTCTCGGCGTACGGCATCTGGCGGCTGATGCGGCCGCAGTCGGTCATCCACTTCGAGCGCGGGATGGATCTGCATCCCGACTTCGCGATCATCCGGTCGCTCTTCCGGTTCGGCCTGCCGACGGGCGTGCAGGGGATTGCGATGAACGTGGCCGGCGTGCTGCTGCTGCGCTTCATCGGGTCGCTCGCCCAGAGCGCGGAGGCCCAGGCCGCGTACGCCGTCGGCTACACCGAGCTCTTTTCCTTGATCACGTGGACGTCGGTCGGCCTCATGGGCGCGGCCGCGACGGTCGCCGGGCAGAATCTCGGCGCGGGGAACGCCGAGCGCGCGATGGCCGGCGTCCGAGTCGCCTCGCACATCGGTCTCGGCGTGGCGGCCGTCGTGGGAGCGATGTTCCTGCTGATTCCGCGCTACCTGCTCGCCATCTTCGGGATGACGGACGTGCTCGTCATCGACATCGGCGAGCAGCTCCTCCGCTACCTCAGCGTGTCGGGGCTCTTCGTCACGGTCGCGCTCAGCTATACGGGCGGGTTGCAGGGAACCGGCGACACGCGCAGCCCGCTCTACATTTCGATGCTCTCGCAGATCGTCGTGCCGCTCGGGCTGTGCTGGTTCTTCCAGACGACGACCGGACTCGCGCCGGGGCACATCTGGATCGCGATTCTCGCCGGCCACATCATGCGGACGGCGTTGAGCGTGGCGCGGTTCCGGCAGCAGAAGTGGCGCCACATCGCCGTCGACATCGAGCCGCCGAGGCCGCGCATCGTCACCGCCCAGTCGGAGATGGGCGCCGAGCCGCACATCCCGATGCACGACGCGCCCGATCCGGCCCCACGTTCCTGATGGTTCGACGTCTGGAGTCTGGCGCGTACGCCCCCCCCGGGTGTATAAGAGGGCCGGAGGTTCGAATGATGGGTCGATCCATGCACCTCGCCGTCGTCGCGGTGGTGACCATCGCCGCCTTCGTCGTGACTCCGGATGCGCGCGCCGGCCAGACCTCCGCTGCCGCGGAGACATCCTGGACGCCGCCGCGGACGGCAGACGGCCAGCCCGACATCCAGGGCTTCTGGGCGAATCAGGGCAGGCGGCTGGCCACCTATAACATCCAGGCCATGGAGGGCGCGAGTGACACGCACACGCTGATCAGCGGGGTGCAGTCCGACCCTCAGAGCCTGATTGTCGATCCTGCGGACGGAAAGATTCCATATCAGCCCTGGGCGCTGGCGAGGCGGCAGGATGTCTTCGACAATCACAACAGCCCGACGAAGTGGGAGCACGTCGATCCGCACACGCTCTGCTGGCTGAGTGGCGTCCCGCGCATGTTCTACCAGGGGATGACGCAGATCCTGCAGGTGCCCGGGTATATCGTCATGCTCCAGGAGTTCAACCACGCGTACCGGATCATCCATCTCAACGGACGCCCGCACGTCCCTGCGAATCTGAAGCTCTGGATGGGCGACTCGCGCGGCCGCTGGGAAGGGAATACCTTGATCGTGGACGTCTCGAACAAGAACGACAAAACGCGGTTCGACATCGTCGGCGATTTTCACAGCGATGCGGTGAGCATCCGCGAGCGCTTCACCGTGGTCGACGCAGACACGATCCGCTACGAAGCGACGTTCGACGATCCCAGCGTGTATACGCGGCCGTTCACGATGCGGCTGAACCTCGGGCGCGCGGTGCGGGGGGAAGCGGCGAAGACGCACGAGCTGCTGGAGGAGGCGTGCCGGGAAGGCGAGCGGAGCACGCCGGTTCTGCTGAGGAATCTGCGCCCATGAATCTTGCCGTTGTCATCGTCGTGGCGATCGTCGCCGTCATGGCGCCAGGTTCGAGCGCCGCTCAGACGTCGGCCGCTCCGGGGGAATCCTGGACACCGCCGCGCACGCCTGACGGCCAGCCCGACCTCCAGGGCTTCTGGGCCAATCAGACCAAGCGGCTCGCGACGTACAACATCGAGGGTCCCGCCGATCCGATCCACGTGCTGATGAGCGGCAATCCCACGGACCCGAACAGCCTCGTCATCGATCCAGCCGACGGGAAGATCCCGTATCAGCCGTGGGCGCGCGCGAAGCGGCAGGACGCCTACGACAATCACAAGGACCCGACGACGTGGGACCACGTCGATCCGCACACGCTCTGCTGGCTCAGCGGGATCCCGCGCATGTTCTACCAGGGCATGACCCAGATCCTGCAGGCGCCCGGCTACATCATCGTGCTGCAGGAGTTCAATCACGCGTATCGGATCATTCATCTCGACGGGCGCCCGCACGTTCCGGCCGATCTGAAGCTCTTCATGGGCGACTCGCGCGGCCGCTGGGAGGGCAACACGCTGCACGTCGACGTCAGCAGCAAGAACGACAAGACGTGGTTCGACATGGTCGGTGATTTCTACAGCGACGCGGTGCGCATCCGCGAGCGCTTCACGCCGATCGATCCCGACCGCATCCGCTACGAGGCGACGTTCGACGATCCGAAGGTGTACGCCCGGCCGTTCACGGTCGCCCTGACGCTCGGACGCGCGATCAAGAGTGAGGACGCCAAGACCTACGGATTCCTGGAAGAGGCGTGCCGCGAGGGTGAGCGGAACATTCAGCACATGCTGTTCAGGCTCGGCGACCGCCCCGTGAGCAGGTAGGGCGGGTGCGCATTCCGGCTCCCGTCAACGAACCAAACTTCACGTACCTCCCCGGTTCGCCGGAGCGCGCCGCGCTGAAGGCGCGGCTCGCGTCGATGGCGGCCGAGCGGATCGACATCCCGCTCATCATCGGCGGCTGCGAGATCCGCACGGGCCAGGTCGAGCAGGCGGTGATGCCCCACGACCACCGCCACGTGCTCGCCGACTGGCACAAGGCGGCGCCGCAGCACGTCGAGCAGGCGATGGCCGCCGCCGCGAAGGCGCACCGCGAATGGTCGTCGTGGCCGCTCGAGGACCGCGCGGCGGTCTTTCTCCGCGCCGCCGAGCTCCTGACGACGACGTGGCGGCCGACGCTCAACGCGGCGACGATGCTCGGGCAGTCGAAGGCGGTGTTTCAGGCGGAGATCGATGCGGCGTCGGAGCTGATCGACTTCTGGCGGTTCAATCCGCACTACGCCCAGGAGCTGTACTCCGAGCAGCCGATCAGTACGCACGCGGCCTGGAACCGGATGGAGCACCGGGCGCTCGAAGGCTTCGTCTACGCCGTGACGCCCTTCAATTTCACCTCGATCGCCGGAAATCTCCCGACCGCGCCCGCGCTCATGGGCAACACGGTCGTCTGGAAGCCGGCCTCGAGCGCGATGCTGAGCGGCTACTACATCATGCGGCTGCTCGAGGCCGCGGGGCTTCCGCCCGGCGTGATCAACTTCGTGCCGGGCGACGCCGTGCAGATGTCGGCGCTCCTGCTCGACTCGCCCGACCTGGCCGGCATCCATTTCACCGGGAGCACGCCCGTCTTTCAGAGCATGTGGAAAAAGGTGGGCGACACCATTGCCCGCTACCGCAGCTACCCGCGACTGGTGGGCGAGACCGGCGGCAAGGACTTCATCGTGGCGCACCCGTCGGCCGATGCGCAGGAGCTGGCCGTCGCCATCGCACGCGGCGCCTTCGAGTATCAGGGACAGAAATGCTCGGCCGCGAGCCGCGTGTACGTGCCGCAGTCGCTCTGGCCCACGGTCCGCGACAGGGTCGTCGCCATGATGCGCGAGATGCGGGTGGGCGACGTGGCGGATTTCCGGACGTTCGCCGGCGCCGTCATCGACCGGAAGGCCTTCGAGAAGATCACGGGGTATCTCGAGGACGCGCGCCGCAACGCGGCGATCGTGCAGGGTGGCGGCGCCTCCGACGAGCGGGGCTACTTCATCGAGCCGACGCTCGTCGAGACGACGGATCCCGGCTACCGGATGATGTGCGAGGAAATCTTCGGTCCGGTCGTGACCGCCTACGCCTATCCGGACGCGCAGTGGGAGGACACCCTGCGGGTCATCGACGAGACGTCGCCGTATGCGTTGACGGGCGCCGTGTTCGCGCGTGACCGTGCGGCGATCAGGCAGGCGACCGACGCGCTGCGGTATGCGGCGGGCAACTTCTACATCAACGACAAGCCGACAGGGGCCGTGGTCGGGCAGCAGCCGTTCGGCGGGTCCCGCGGATCCGGAACGAACGACAAGGCCGGATCGAAGATGAACCTGCTGCGGTGGGTGAGCGCGCGGACGATCAAGGAAACATTCGCGCCGCCGCGCGATTACCACTATCCGTACATGGCAGAGGAATAGAAAGGATCCAACACCTGAGCGACGCGAGAGCCAGAACTCGCGGTTCGTCTAGCCTGAAGAGCCAATTCAGCCTTACCCCCATCGCTACTGTCACGGCCCTACAGACCGACCAGCTCGCACAGGCTACGATTCGGGGCGATTCAACGGCGGTTTCATCCAAGCTCTACAGTTCGTTGTTGATAATTTCCCTGCGCCGCAAGGAGTCATGGACCACAGCCCTCCCTATCGTCCTCGTATTTCGCGTGAAACACGCCTTCTGCTGACGACGGCGATCCTGGCCGTTGCCGCATTGTGGGTCCTGGCGCGAATGCGATTTCCGGACGAGCCTGCCACACCCAACCCCGTTCCGCCGCTGCTGACACAGCTCGCCCCTGGACCGAAGTTCGACGACCTGGCCTCCGGGATCTCACCCGTCCAGGCACGCGTCGAGTCGTCGCTGCGCGCGTTGAATCTTCCCTCGGCCAATCTTGTCGCCGGGCGGGATGTCCCGTTCCAGCGAGTGGCGGCACTCAAAGTCCGCGACGACCTCGCGGTCACGCTGCTCCCACCGGGGACAGACCCCGGAGCTGTGCCTGAGCGGAACGCCGTCGCCCACGATTCCGCGTCGGGCCTGACCGTGGTCCGTACGGCCAACGAAGGACCGGTGCCGCCGCCCACACCGTGGTCCCCGCGACGATTGCAGCAGCCGCGGTACTTGCTGGCGAGCGACGTCTCTTCCCAGCGTGTGTCCCTGCGCCCGGTGTTTGTCGGCGCGCTCGATCCGGTTGCGAGTCCGGGATGGTCGGAGCCCCTGTGGCTCGTGCCGGGACACACCGATCTCACGCCAGGGACATTTGTGTTCAGCAGCAATGGGGAGTTGGCCGGTCTCGTCGTGAGGCATGGCGGCGAGCCCGCGATTGTACCTGCGGGGACGTTGCTCGCCGAGGCCGACCGGCTGCTCACTGTGACCCGCCCGCCTGCGGGAGACATCGGCGTCCAAGTACAGTCGCTGACACCAGCCCCGGCGAGCGCAACCGGTGCGCCGGCAGGCGTCGTGGTCGCCTGGGTCGACGGGAACGGAGCCGCCGCCGGCGAGCTCACGACGGCGGACGTCATCGAGGCGGTTGACGGGCAGCCGATGACGACGCCACAACACTGGGACGCCCGCCTGGCGCGTCTGGCGGCCGGCGAGACACTGTCGCTGCGCCTGCGCAGGGGCGGCGAGGTGCATGAGGTGCAGCTCACCGCGCCCACTCCGGCAGTGGCGCCCACCAGCCGTGCGCTTGGCCTCACCCTGCGAAGGCTGCCAGGGGTGGGCGCCGAAATCGTGCGCGTCGAACAGTCCTCCGTCGCGGGGCGGGCGGGCCTCGCGTCGGGTGACGTGATCAGGGTCATTGGCGGCATCACGGCACCGACGCCGGCACAAGTCAGGACCGTCTTCGCGTCCGCCACGTCATGACGCTGGAGAGATGACACCCGCATCTCGAAGCGATCCTTCGGGCCTTCGCGGTCTGGATCCTCTCGACGTGCAACTCGCTGACGCGGCGACCATACCGGCGGGACCGTCCGTTTCGTTTCCGAGGCGGCGGTCGTTGCTTGGATGGTCCGCTACTTCAGTCCCGGTGGCGCCGCTCCTGCTCTTAGGGATCGCGTGTGGCCCTCGCGGCGTCGGCCTCCTGTCCGCGGACACCCTCGCCGGTGTCGCCCCGGCGCTTCCCGTGGCTCTTGGAACGTTAGGAGTAGTGCTTGGCCTGGGCGTCGGCGCGCTTCGAGCCGGCGACGGCCGCCTGCTGGCCATCGCCGGTCTCGAAGCCGCGCTGACCACGCTGGTCGTCGCCATCGGGATGACGGTGCTTGCGCCGGCCGTGATGACCGCGTCCGCCGTCCCGTTCTGGGCGGTGGGGTCGTTCGCCGGCATCTGCGCCGCCATGTCCTTCGGAGTGCCCACAGGCACTCCGAAGGAGCCCGGTGAGCACGGCAGGCGCTTCATCGAGCTTGAAGTCCTCCTCACGATCCTGGTGGGCGGATTGATGCTCGCATCAGTCCGTGAAGGATCGCTCCTCGCGACGCTCTCGCTGGCCGGACAAGCGTGTGTCGTGGTGCTGGTGCTCGCGACGGCGGGATGGCTTCTGCTGACGCAGGCAGCCTCGGACACGGAGCAGCGCGTGTTTACCGCCGCCAGCTTGTTGCTCGTGGGCGGCGTCGCGGACTACCTGTCCTTCTCGGCGCTGCTAGGCGGATTGTTGGCCGGCGTGTTCTGGCAGCGTGCGGGCGGTCACGCCCGCGAGTGGATGCGCCGTGACGCACTCTACGTGCAGCATCCTCTCCTGGTGCTGCTGTTGCTGGTCGCCGGTGCCCGCGTGGAATTCGCGCCGGCCTCGCTTGGACTGGCGATGACGTACGTGCTGTTGCGGACCGCCGGCAGGCTCGCTGGTGGCTTGATGGCACGTCGCCTCGCCCGAACCGCTGTGCCCCGTCACCTGGGACTCGAGCTCCTGTCGCCGGGGGTGTTCGGCGTCGCGTTCGCGCTGCATACCGTCCTCGCCCTCGGTCCCGACGCGTCGGTCCTGCTGACGGTCGCCGTCTTCGGCACGATCGGATCGCACCTGCTTGCCGGCCTTGTGGGCGGACGGGAGGCAGCAGAATGAGGCGGCTCGCGGCGCTGGCACTGACGGTCGCCGCGATGCTCTGGGTCCGCGAATTCGGCGCGACGGCCGCGGCAGGCTCGGCCGGGACGGCGCTGGCGCTCGGATTTACCCTGCTCGGTGCATGGGTCACGGGCGATGTCCTACGGCGATTCAACGTCCCACGGCTCACCGGCTATCTGCTGTTCGGCATCGTCGTTGGTCCCTATCTCGGGAACCTCATTACTGAAGCGATGGCTGGACAGCTCCAGGTGATCACGGGGGTGGCGACGACGCTGATTGCCCTGATCGCCGGCCTGACACTAAATCTCGAGCGGCTTGGCCGGCGATTGCTGTCGATTGCGTACATGACCGGCGTGATGCTCGCCGTGGCGATGATCGGCCTGTTCGCGATTGCCTGGGTCGCATGGCCGTGGCTCCCTGTGGCCCCTGAGTCAACCGGCCTCGCGAAGCTGGCGGTGATTGTCTTGCTCGTCGCGATGGTGGTCAGCTTTTCCCCGACGATGACCGCTGCGGTGATTACGGAAACGGGGGCGCGCGGCCGGTTGACGGACACCGTGCTCGCGATCGTCGTGCTCGCCGACCTCGCGATCCTCGTGCTGTTCTCGGTGTTCATGCAGTTCGCTCGCTTTGCCTTCCAGGACGGCACTGACGACGGCATCGACATCCTGGTCAGATTCGCGTGGGAAATCGGGGGAGCCGTCGCCTTCGGGGTGCTCGTGGGCGCGCTTTTCGCGCTGTACATGCGGTATGTCGGCCGCGAGATCACGATCGTGCTTTTCGCGGTGTGTGGCGTGCTGAGCCAGGTGGGGACGATGCAGCAGTTCGAGCCGCTGCTCGCGGCGGTGGCGGCCGGCCTCGTCATCGAGAACCTCGCCATCGCGCAGGGCGACACGTTGCGGACGGCCGTGCAGCGAGGCGCCCCGCCTGTGTTGATCGTGTTCTTCGTCGCCGTTGGTGCGTCTCTGCAGCTTGATGCCCTGGCGACGGTCGGCGTCGCCGCGATCGGGTTGTCGATCGTTCGAGTCGGCCTGATCCGGTTCGGCAGCGTGGCTGGCATGAGGGTGTCAGGCGTTGAGCCTGCCGTTGGAAAACATGCGTGGACGGGCTTGATCTCTCAGGCAGGGATCACGCTGGGATTCGCCGCAGTCGTGGCGACGGAGTTCCCCGGCTGGGGGAATCAGGTGCAACTCCTGCTCGTCGGATCGTTGGCGATCCATGAGCTTGTCGGGCCGATTCTCTTTCGGCATGGCCTGACGCGTGCCGGGGAGCTCGAGGCAGACGTCGCTCGTCCACTGGTCGTGGTCTCGAACCGCGAGCCGTACCTCCACAGCCACGATCCCCGGGGAGGCATCACGTGGAAGGCCGCCACGGGCGGCGTAGCCGTGGCCCTCGATGCGCTGATGCGCGAACGAGGCGGCGTGTGGATTGCGCACGGCGCCGGCCCGGCTGACCGCCTAGTCGTCGATGCGGCCGACAAGCTGCGCGTTCCTCCGGAGAGCCCGTCCTATCTCCTCCGGCGCTTGTGGCTCGAGGAGCCGGCCTTTTCAGCCTACTACGGCGGTTTCGCCAATGAAGGACTCTGGCCGCTCTGTCACGTCGTCGACGTGCGTCCCAAGTTTCGCAGTGAGGACTGGGCCGCCTATCAGGACATCAACGCGCGTTTTGCTGCCGCGATTCACGAAGAGCTCGGGGCGTCGAACGCGCCGGTGTTCATACAGGATTACCACCTCGCGCTTGTCGCGCCTGCGCTGAAGGCCCATCGCCCGAACGTCACGACGGCGCTCTTCTGGCATATCCCGTGGCCCTCTCCCGATCGGCTGCGAATCTGTCCGTGGCGCCGTGAGATTCTGGCGGGGCTGCTCGCCAACGACCTGCTCGCATTCCAGCTCGAGCGCGACCGCAAGAACTTTCTGATGGCCGCCGAAGAGGAGCTGCAGGCCGACATCGAGCACGAGGCGTCGCGAGTGCGGTTCGGGAATCGCTACAGCACCGTCATCTCGGTGCCGATCGGGGTGGACTACGACCGCATTCAGACACTGGCGTCGGAACCCTCGCTTGGGGAGGAACAACGGCGGCTCCGGACGCTGCTCGACCTGCGGGCCGACATCATCGGGATCGGCGTCGATCGCCTCGATTACACCAAAGGCATTCCGGAACGCCTGGCGGCGCTGGACCTGCTGATGACGCGCCGGCCTGACCTTCGCGGCCGGCTCACCTTCGTCCAGATCGGCGTCCCGTCCCGGTCGCAGCTTGAGAGCTACGCGGCCATCGAGGCCGAGATCCAGCAGCGAATCGTGGACATCAACGCGCGGCACGCAACCGGCTTCGGCGCCCCGCTTGTGTCCTACAGCAAGACTCCGCTCAACGCGTTCAGCCTCGTCGCCCTGTATCGCTTGGCGCATTTCTGTGTGGTGAGCTCGCTCCACGACGGCATGAATCTCGTGGCGAAGGAATTCGTCGCCGCGCGAGATGAGGAAGATGGCGTCCTGGTGCTGAGCGCGCTTGCCGGGGCGGCGCAGGAGCTCCACGACGCGCTGATCATCAATCCGTACGACGTGGAGGGATTCGCGGACGCGCTGGCCAGCGCGCTGGACATGCCGAGGGCGGAGCGGCTCGCGCGAATGCGTGCCATGCGCCGCGTCGTGGCCGGTCGAAATGTCTTTGGCTGGGCGTCAGACATCCTGGAAGGCCTTGAAAGCCTGTGGACCAAGCCCCTCCACTATTCCGTGCGAGGGTGGGAGGAGATGTCTGTGTGACGCGGGTGACGAATATTCTGGCCAAACGCAACCTGCCGATTCTAGCCAGTTTTGCCTCGTCGAACGTGTTGCTGGCGTTCGACTATGACGGGACGCTGGCCCCCATCGTCCGGACACCGGCGCTTGCCCGTATGCGCGCGGAGACCCGGCGGTTGCTGACGGTCGTCGCCGGCCGGTATCCCTGCGTCGTGATTTCCGGGCGTCGCCTTGTGGAGATGACACAAAGGCTCAACGGCATTCCGGTGTGGTACGTCTTCGGCAATTGTGGCCACGAGCCAGCATCCGTGGACCACCTGCCGCCGGCACAAATCGCCGAGTGGGTGCGTCTGTTGACCGGGCGTCTTGCCTCCCACCGCGGAGTAGTGATGGAAGAGAAGCAGTACTCCGTGACGATTCATTACCGGCGCGTCCGCGACAAGAGGCGCGCACTCGAAGCCATCGATCAGGCGATTGGTGAACTGACCGACGCGCGGAAGCTTGGGAGTCCTCAGGCGGTCACGCTCATACCACAAGGAGGGCCAGACAAGGGAATCGCATTACAGTACGCACGACGATTGTTCGCTTGCAGCACGGCCATCTACGTCGGCGACGACGAAACCGATGAGGATGCCTTCGGATCGGATCGAGCCGAACGCCTTCTGTCGGTTCGGGTGGGCGCGTCACGTACGACACGGGCGCGCTACTGCCTGAAGCGGCAAAGCGATGTCGACGAGCTACTTCGGACCATGCTGGCGCTCAGACCGCGCCGGAACACCCAGGCGGGTGCAGCACAGAGAAGAGCCCGACGTGCGTAGGCGAGGCAGCGCGTGCGATCCGCGTTGGTACAAAGACGCCCTTATCTACGAACTACACGTGAAGACCTTTTTCGACTCGAACGCCGACGGGATTGGTGACTTCGCAGGGCTCACCCAAAGGCTGGACTACCTGGAGGGTCTCGGCGTCACGTGCCTCTGGTTGCTCCCGTTCTACACGTCACCGCTCAAGGACGACGGATACGATATCGCACACTACGAACGGGTCGACCCTCGGTATGGCACGATGGCGGACTTCGAGGCGTTTCTCGACGCAGCACACGCCCGCAACATGCAGGTCATTACCGAACTGGTTATCAATCACACGTCTGATGAGCACCCGTGGTTCCAAGCGGCGCGTCGTGCTCCTGCCGGATCGCCCAAACGCGATTTCTACGTCTGGAGCGACACCCCCGACCGGTATCGTGGTGCGCGAGTGATTTTCGGAGACGTGGAGCCGTCGAATTGGACGTGGGATTCTGTCGCGCGCGCGTTTTACTGGCATCGCTTCTTCCGTCACCAGCCGGACCTGAACTTCGATAACCAGGACGTCCGTCGCGCGGTCCTGAAAGTGATGCGCTTCTGGCTCGACAAGGGCGTTGATGGCTTGCGGCTCGATGCCGTCGCCCACCTCTTCGAGCGGGAGGGAACGAGCTGCGAGAACCTGCCCGAGACACACCGGTTTCTCAAACAAATCCGTGCGGACATGGATCAGCGGTATGAACACCGCGTGCTGCTGGCTGAAGCGAACCACTGGCCGGCCGACGTGCGGCCCTATTTCGGCGACGGTGACGAATGCCATATGGCGTTTCACTTCCCCTTAATGCCGCGCCTGTTCTTGGCGCTCAAGCAGGAGGACGCGTCGCCGATCGTTGACATCATCCGGCAGACCCAAGACGTGCCCGAGCCATGTCAGTGGGCCCTCTTTCTTCGAAATCACGACGAGCTGACGCTATCGGCTGTCACGGATGAGGAGCGAGACTACCTGTTCGATGCGTACGCAGCCGACCCGCGCATGCGTCTGAATCACGGTATCCGGCGGCGCCTGGCGCCGTTGCTCGACAACGATCCCCGGCGGCTGGAGCTGGCCTATGCCTTGCTGCTCTCGCTTCCGGGCTCGCCCGTCATCTATTACGGTGATGAAATCGGCATGGGTGACCAGATTCAGCTTGGCGATCGCGATGGAGTGCGGACGCCGATGCAATGGTCTGAGAATGCCCATGGAGGCTTTACCACAACGCGCGCGCATCCGGTCGCGCCGGTGGTCGACGATCCGGTGTGCGGCTATCGCGTGCTCAACGTAGCCTCACAGAAGCGATCTCTCGATTCCTTGCTCGTCAGGGTGAGTGCGCTGATTCATGCCCGACGGCGTCATCGCACGTTTGGCCGCGGCACCATCGAGTTCCTGCACTGTGAGAACCGGCGGGTGCTTGCGTTTCTGAGGCGCTACGAGGACGAGACGATCCTCGTGGCCGCGAACCTCGCCCATTCGGTGCAGCCGGTGATCTTCGAACTGCCCTCGTCGGCCGTGGGCCAGTCACCTGTCGAGATCCTCGATCGGGCGGTTCTTCCGCCGGTCGGCCGTGGTCCGTATACATTGACGCTCGGACCGCACGCCTACTACTGGCTAGAGTTGGTGACGAGTCCGACACCGATTCTTGGCGCGGACACGCCGGAACTGAACAATCGTCGATGCGAGACGACCTGACGAATGGCTGCTGACGCGAGCCATCGTGAGGTCACAGCCGGGTCACGCGATGGCCAAGGTCAATAACGCGCCTCACTGTGGCGTCAGTCGTCAAGCCGAATGGATTGCTGAATTCGGTCGAAGGCCCTCCTGTAAGTGCCGATCTCAAGCCGAGGCGTGACGCCGATGATCCACAGCAGGCTGCCGTCGCGGAGGTGTGTGGTCGACACCGACACGTACTTGAACCTCCCGGTCGCGGCCGACTCAGCGCTCGCCGCGACGGTTAGGCCGTCTCGCCCCCCGAGCCTGATGCGCTGATACGTCGGCGTCCACTGAAACCGAAGATTGGTCTGCCCAAAACGTTGCAGCACTGCCTGCATGTCGCCTTCGAGGCTCCCCGTCGGGCTTCGCGCCACGCCGATCTGCACGCCGTGCGTGA
>CAZGLC010000025.1:0-28915 GCA_964526235.1 uncultured Bifidobacteriaceae bacterium | reverse complement strand
TCCGACGGGGGTCGTCGTCTCGCAGCAGGACGAGAAGTCGCAGATCAAGAACCGCTCGAAGGCGATGAAGGTGCTGCGCGCACGCCTGTACGAGATGGAGATGCGCAAACAGCACGAGGCGATCGCGAAGGAGCGGCGCGGCCAGGTGGGGACGGGCGAGCGCTCGGAGAAGATCCGGACCTACAACTTCCCCCAGAGCCGGATCACCGACCATCGCATCAACTACACGACGCACCAGTTGCACACCGTGCTCGAAGGAGACCCGAGCGAGATCCTCGACCAGGTGATCGCCTTCTACACCGCCGAGAAGCTCAAGGAAGCCACGACCGTCAATTGACGCTGCACGAACAGCTGGCAGAGGCGCGCGCACGGCTGGTCGCGGCCGGCATCCGTCCAGACGAGGCGGCGATCGACGTCGACCTGTACGCCCGCACGATTCTCGGATGGGATCGTGCGCGCCTGCTCGTCGAGCAGCAGCAACCCGCGCCACGGCAGCTCGAACCGCGGTTCTCCGAGTGGGTGGGCCGGCGCGCGAAGCGCGAGCCGAGCGCCTACATCACCGGCGTCCGCGAGTTCTGGGGCCTGGAGTTCGCGGTCACGCCGGCTGTGCTGATTCCACGGCCTGAAACGGAATTCATCGTCGAGGAGGCAGTGCCCCTTGTCGGGCGGTTGCACAACGCGCGCATCGCCGACGTCGGCACGGGCAGCGGATGCGTGGCGGTGGCGATTGCGCACGACTGTCCCACCTGCCGGATCGTGGCGACCGACATCTCGCCCGACGCGCTCGACGTCGCCCGTCGCAATGCCGCGCGCCACGGGGTCCTCGAGAGGGTGACATTCGTCGAGACGGCCTACCTCAACGACGTGAGCGGGCCGTTCGACCTCATCGCCGCGAACGTTCCGTACGTGAAAGACGGCGACAAGCCCGTTCTCGGGGCCGACGTCCGCTACGAGCCCGAGGTGGCGCTCTTCGGCGGCGCCGAGGGGCTGCGCGACATCGCCGGCGTGCTCGATGCCGCCGTGGACAAGCTCGGCGGCGGCGGCTGGCTGGTGGTGGAGTTCGGCTACGGCCAGGAGGAGCACGTCGAGGCGCTGGTGGCGGCCCGCGCGGCGCTCGAGCTCGTGCGCGTGCACGCCGACCTGCAGGGCATTCCGCGAACCGCTATCATTCACCGCCGGGGCCCCCAACGCGCTCGCTAGCGCGTTGGGGTGGTAGCACGCATGAGCGATTGTCTGTTCTGCAGGATCATCGCGGGGCAGATTCCCGCGGCGATGGTCTATCAGGATGAGCGCGTCGTCGCCATCCGGGACATCAACCCGCAGGCGCCGCTGCACGTGCTGATCATTCCGCGCACGCACATTCCCACGCTGAACGATCTCTCGCCGGCCGACGATGCGCTGGTCGGATCGATGTTCCGGACGGCGGCCGCGCTCGCGAAGGAGAACGGCTATCACGAGCGCGGCTACCGGACGGTCTTCAATGCGAACCGCGAGGCCGGGCAGAGCGTGTTCCACATCCACCTGCACCTGCTCGCGGGGCGGCCGCTGACCTGGCCGCCGGGGTAATAAGCAGTAGGCAGTAGGCAGTAGGCAGTAGGCAGTTTTCGGAATCGCCTCTGCCTACTGCCTACCGCCTACTACGTCTGCGATTTCGCGTACCCGCTGACGGCGAGAATCGCGTCCGCGTCGGCCTTCGGCCGATGGCGCGCCGTCGCGCTCACCCACTCGCCGGGTTTCATCCCCTTCAGCGCGCCGACCGACGCTTCCGGGATGCGGACGCGGAACGTCATCCGCTCGTTCTGCACGTCGCGCGAGGCGAGCTCCGCAGGCAACGCGAAGAAGTCGAGAATCTGCTGACCCGGTTCGTACTTCGTGACGCGTCGCACCGCCCCCGCGTGAATGTCGAGGCCGGACCACGTCAGCAGGACGCGGTCGCCCGCGTTGAAGCGCGCGACGTCGGCGGCCGCATCGCTCAGGACGCGTGCCTTGACGGTGAGCAAGCCCTTCGCGTCGACCGAGACGAGCTCGCCGTGCCACACATAGCTGTCGCCGCTGCGGGGCGGCGCGGCCTGTGAGGGTTGCGGCTTGGGCGCCTGCGCGTCGGCCAGGCCGGCCGCGACACACAGCACGCCGGCGGCCAGTGCGATCCGATGTCTGACCATAGGTCCTCCCTTGAATGCCGGGGGCTATTTATACCAACAGCGGCGGCAGCTCGGAAAGATCGCGGATGACCGGCACGTTCGGCGGGACCGCCACGCCCGGCTGCGGCGCGCGCTGCACGAGGACGGCGCGCATGCCGGCCCGGCGCGCGCCCTCGATGTCGTGCGGCACGCTGTCGCCCACCATGACGGCGTCGGCCGCCGGAACGCCGAGCAGGGTCAGCGTCGACTCGAAGATGCTGGGATGCGGCTTGAGATAGCCGTGATCCGACGAGGAAACCGCCGCGGCGACCAGCCCGTGCAGCTCGAAGTGCTGCTGGAAGGAGGCGAGGCAGCGATGCGAGTTCGAGATCAACCCGACCGTGACGCCGCGCGCCGCCAGCTCACGCAGCGCCGGCGTCACGTCGTCGTAGAGAAAGAAGTGCTGGCAGATCGCCCATTCGTCGTAGATCTCACGCGCCGCCGTGTCGAGCCGGTCGCCTCTGCCGCCCATCGCTTCGATAATCCGGCGCGTATAGCGCACGAACATGTCGGGGCTGTAGATGTGATCCTGCTGCTCGTCGAGCACCGCCGCGGCCGCGACGACCGCGTCTGCGAAGCGCGCGGGGTCGACCGTGATGCCGTGCCGGTCGCAGAAGCGCGCGTACCCCTCGCCCTGGAAGGTGGGACCCGGATAGATCAGCGTGAAGTCGACGTCGAAGCAGACCGCCTTGACCGCGCTCATGCAGGCTGGCCGGTGTACGGACCGGCCACCACCACCGTGGCGCAGGCGGGGACGAGCGCCTGGCGCGCCGCGGCGTGCACCTCGTCCCGTGTGACCGCACCGAGCAGCGCCGGCATCCGGACGTCGTAGTCGAGGCCGAGCCCGAAGAATTCCACCGTCTGCAGGAAGTTTGCGATCCCGATGTTCGTCTCCAGGTGACGCGGCATCGACCCGATCAGATACTGCTTCGACTCGGCCAGCTCAGACTCCGTCGGCCCCTCGCCGGCAAGCCGGACCAGCTCCTCGTCGATCGAGGCAATGGCGCGCTCGACGTTGGCCGGGCTCACGCCCGCCCGGATCAGGAGAGGCCCCGGAATGACGTTCGCGTCGAGCGCGCTGTACACGTAGTACGCCATCCCCTGCCTCTCGCGAATGCTGGTACCGAGCCGGCCGCCGAGCGAGTACTGGCCGAGGATGTTGTTCATCAGCCAGTACGCGTAGTAAGCCGGATCCGCCCGCCGGATGCTGATGAAGCCGTACGCGATATCGGCCTGCGCCTTGTTCATCATCGGAATCACACGCACGCGACGGGCGGCGTGAGGAGCGACCGCCTCCAGCTGCAGCGGGGCCACGGGCGGCGCCTGCCAGTCGGTGAAGGCTGCGGCGGCGGCATCGATGGCGGCGCCAGGCGGTACGTCGCCGACAATCACGAGCGACAGCGCGCGGGGCGCAAATCGCGCGTCGTGAAACCGCGCGACCGTCGCGCGATCGATCGCCTCGACGTTCTCGACGGATCCGCGCGTCCGGCGGCCGTACCCGTGCGTCGGCCCGTACAGGCCCGTCATCAGGGTCTCGCTCGCCACCGCCGCCGGATTGTCCTCGTCCTGGCGGATCATCGTGACGATCTCGCCGCGGCGCGTGCGCACTTCCTCCGCCGGAAACGCCGGATGCCGGGCGATGTCGGCGAGGAGCGCGAGGATCGCATCGAGATCCTCGACCAGGCAGGTGCACACGAGCGAGAGCACGTGGCGGTTCACCGTCACGTTGAGCGAGACGCCGTGGCGATCCAGCTCCTCGGCGATCGCCTCGGCCGGACGCGTCCGCGTCCCGCGGTCGATCGTGCGCGACACGAAATGCGAGACGCCTGGCCGATCCGGGGGGTCGAACGCCACGCCGGCCGCGACCGCGGCGTGCAGCGTCACGGCAGGAGTGGTCGGCGTCCGCTTGGCGATGACGGACGCGCCGTTGTCGAGCGTGGCGCGGGAGGGCGCCAGGCCGCGAGACGTGGCGGTGGTCATACGGAGATCGGCAGCGGCTCGAACCAGCCGACGGTCCGGTGCTGCGGCGTCAGCCGTTCGGAGGCGGCGGCGACCTGATCGAGCGTCACCGCCTCGATCCGCTCCCGGATCGACGACAGCAGCCGCCAGCTCGCGATCGTCTCGAAGTACCCGAGCTGGTGCGCGATGTTCGTGATGCTGTCGTTTTCGAACACGAGGCGCGCGCGCAGCTGGTGCACCGCCTTCTCGCGCTCGGCCGCCGTGATCCCGTGCCGCCGCACAGTCTCGATCTCGGCGAACACCGCCTCCTCGAGCCGCGCGAGCGGCGTGCCGGCGGTCGCCGTGCACGAAATCGTGTAGAGAAACGGTTCCGCCGTCGGCACGATCCCGCCCGACACGGCCGAGGCGAGCCCCGTGTCGACCAGGGCGCGATAGAGACGGGCGCTCCGCTGCGGCGGCGGTGTGCGGAAGCTCGCCCACAGATTGATCCCCTTGGCGCCGGTGAGCACGGCGTCGAGGACGACCATCGGGAAGAAATCGGGATCGCCGACGGCGGGGGCGTGATAGCCAATCTTGAGATAGGCCGTCGTTGCCTCGCGCTGCAGCGTGACGCGGCGCTCCCCGAGCTGCTCCGGCTCGCGGGTGTGCGGGCGGCGGACGATCTCGCCGGGCGCAATCGCGCCGAAGTGGCGCACGGCGCCCTGGACCGCCTCCCTGGTGTCGACGTCGCCCACGATGACCAGCGTGGCATTGTTCGGGACGTAGAAGCGGCGGTAGTACCCGTACAGGTCTTCGCGCGTCATCGCCTGCAGATCCGAGAGCCAGCCGATCGTCGGGTGGCGGTACGGGTGCGCCTTGAAGGCAGCGGCCGTGAGCTCCTGATCGAGCAGCGTGTCGGGGTCGTTTTCCCCGCCCTGGAGCTCCGAGATGATCACCGTGCGCTCGGACTCGCAGTCGGCGGGGTCGTACAGGCAGCTGGCCATCCGCTCCGCCTCGATGAACAGCATGCGATCGAGCGCGTCGCGAATCGCCGTCTCGGTATACGTGGTCTGATCGATCCAGGTGTAGCCGTTCCAGTAGCCGCCGAACTGCTCGATGATCCCTTTCACTTTGTCGCGCGGGATGTTGGCCGTCCCCTTGAAGTTCATGTGCTCGACCCAGTGCGAGACGCCGGTCTGGCCGCTCGGCTCGTCCTTCGACCCGACGCGGTACCAGCACCAGACCGACGCCAGCGGCGCCGTGTGCATCTCCTGGATGAGAATGCGGAGACCGTTGTCGAGCACTTCCTCGTGGACGTGCGACGCGGCCGGCGCGGCCCGTGCGAGCGTGGCCATCCCCGCATTATAGAATTTGAGAGTCGTATGCCCGAGTGGAAAGCCACCGTCAACCTGCCGCGCACAGGTTTCCCGATGAAGGCCAACCTGCAGACCGCCGAGCCGGAGGCGATTGCGCGCTGGGAGGCGATGGATCTGTACGGCCAGATTCGCCAGAGGCGCCGCGGCGCGCGGAAGTTCGTCTTCCACGACGGCCCGCCCTATGCGAACGCCAGCATCCACCTCGGGACCGCGCTCAACAAGATCCTGAAGGACTTCGTCATCAAGTCGCGCTCGATGCAGGGCTACGACGTCCCGTACCTGCCCGGCTACGACTGTCACGGGCTGCCGATCGAGCTGAAGGTCGACCGCGAGCTCGGGCCGAAGAAGCGCGAGATGTCGATCGGCGAGATCCGCCGCGCCTGCCGCGCGTACGCCGGCCGCTTCACCGACGTCATGACAGCCGAGTTCAAGCGGCTGATGGTCTTCGGCGACTGGGAGCACTACTACCTGACGATGAACCCGCGCTATCAGGCCGATATCGCGCGGGCGCTCGGCAGGTTCGTCGAGCGCGGCCTCGTCTACAAGGGCAAGAAGCCGGTGCACTGGTGCATCCACTGCCGCACGGCACTCGCCGAGGCGGAGGTGGAATACGCGGACCACGCGTCGCCGTCGATCTACGTCGAGTTTCCGCTCAATCCGTCGAGCGCGGGCGAGCTGGCGGCGCGCGTGCCGGCGCTCGCCGGCCGTCCCGTGTCGGCCCTGATCTGGACGACGACGCCGTGGACGATTCCGTCGAACCTTGCCGTCGCGTTTCATCCCGAGTTCGACTACGCGGCATACGAAGTGCCACCCCACCGCGCGGAGCGCGGCGGGGACCCCGGGGCCGGGCCCGCCGCGAGCGAGGCCGCGCAGTCGCCGAGTCGAGTGGTGATTGTCGCCGAAGGGCTCGCCGAGCAGGTCAGCGCCGCCGTTGGACGGCCCTTCACGCGCGCGATCGCCCGCATGAAGGGGGCGCTCCTCGAAGGCATCCGCTTCCGGCATCCGCTCTACGAGCGCGATTCGGTCGGCGTATTGGCAGACTACGTCACCCTCGAGCAGGGCACCGGCGCGGTGCACACAGCGCCCGGCCATGGCGCCGACGACTTCCATACGGGTGTGGCGTACGGGCTCGAGATTTACGCGCCCGTCGGGCCCGGCGGGCAGTTTCACGACGACGTGGAGCTCGTCGGCGGCCAGAGGGTATTCGACGCCAACCCCCGCGTCGAAGAGGCGCTCGCCGCGCGCGGCCGTCTGTGGCACCGCGCGACGGTCACGCACCAGTATCCGCACTGCTGGCGCTGCCATAACCCGGTGATCTTTCTCGCGACGTCGCAGTGGTTCGTGCGAATGGACGGCGACCCGGCGATCGCCGGCGCGGACGGCCAGACGCGGACGCTGCGCGACGCGGCGCGCCACGCCATCGACCACGACGTCAGGTGGATTCCCGCGTGGGGGCGCGATCGGATCTTCAACATGGTGTCGAACCGGCCCGACTGGTGCATTTCGCGCCAGCGCGCGTGGGGCGTGCCGATACCGGCCTTCGACTGCGTCGCCTGCAGTGAAGCGGTGCTGACGACGGAGATCATCGAGCGCGCCGCGGGCGTCTTCGAGCAGCACAACGCCGACGCCTGGTACGACCATCCGATCGACGAGTTTCTGCCGCCGGGCCTCACCTGTCCGACATGCGGCGGCACTGCGTTCGAACGTGAGCGCGACATTCTCGACGTCTGGTTCGACTCGGGATCGAGCCACGAGGCGGTCCTCGCGCGCGCACAGGACCTGGGCTGGCCGGCCGACCTGTATCTGGAAGGGAGCGACCAGCACCGCGGCTGGTTCCAGAGCTCGCTCCTGGTCGCGCTCGCCACGCGCGGACGGCCGCCCTTCCGCCAGGTGCTGACACACGGGTTCCTGATCGATCTCGAAGGCCGCAAGATGTCGAAGTCGCTCGGCAATGTGATCACGCCGCAGGACGTGATCCAGGAGAGCGGTGCCGAGATCGTCCGGCTCTGGGTGGGCACGACCGAGTTCACCGAGGAGCTGCGCGTCAGCAAGGAGATCCTGACGCGCGTCATCGACGTCTACCGGAAGCTGCGGAACACCTGCCGCATTCTCGTCGCGAACCTGTACGACTTCGATCCGGCGTCGGACATGGTGCCGCTCGACCGCCTCGACGCGGTGGACCGCTACGCGCTGGCCCGCTACGCCGAGGCCGCGGACCGGATGCTGCGCGCGTACGACGACTACGACTTCTCCGCCGTGACGCAGGCGCTGACTGCGCTGAGCACCGTGCACCTGAGCGCGTTCTACGTGGACGTGACAAAAGACCGGATGTACACGCTCGCACCTCGATCGCCCGAGCGGCGCTCCACACAGACGGTCATGTATCTGATGTGTGACGGCCTCGCCCGACTGCTGGCGCCGATCCTGCCCGTCACGGCCGACGAGCTGTGGCGCCACATGCCGGGCCCGCGGTCGGCATCGGTGCACCTCGAGGACTTTCCCGACGTGTCCCCGCTGCTCGCGCCGGAGCTGGTCGCGGAATGGGACCTGCTGATGGACGTCCGCGACCGGGTGAACGCCGCGCTCGAGGAGAAGCGCAAGGACAAAGTGATCGGCACCTCGCTCGGCGCGTGCGTCACCATCACGGCATCCGGGCCGACCGCACGGCTGCTCGACGCGCATCGCGCCGAACTGCCGATGCTCCTCATCGTCTCGGAGGTCGCGCTCGTCGCGCGCGGCACAGGTGGCGCCGATGACGTGCGGATTGAGGTCGAGAAGGCGCCCGGCGTCCGCTGCGAGCGGTGCTGGCGCTACGTGCCGCGGGTACGGACCGAGCCCGACTGGGCCGGCATCTGCGACCGCTGCGTCGAGGCGCTGGCCGAGCCGGTCAACCGGTGATGCCGCTGCCGGCTGTGCTCCGCGCCGAGCTCTGGACGGCTGGCGCGGTCGTGGCACTCGATCAGGCGGCGAAAGCCGCCATACGGGCGACGCTGGATCTGCACGAGAGCGTGGAGGTGATTCCCGGCTTCTTCAGCCTGACGCGCGTGCACAATTACGGGGCGGCGTTCGGGCTGATGAACGCGGTCGACTTCCCGTTCAAGACTGGGCTGCTCGCGGTCGTCGCCGCGGCTGCGCTGGCGGCGCTTGCGTGGTACGGAGCGAGCCTGCCGGCCGGACAGCGGCTGGCCCGCGGCGGCCTCGCGTTCGTCGTCGGCGGCGCCGCCGGTAATCTCATCGATCGGCTGCAGGCGGGGTACGTCGTGGATTTCGTGGATCTGTACTGGCGCGGGTGGCACTTCTGGGCCTTCAACGTGGCGGACGCGTCCATTACGGTGGGCGTCTCGCTCATGGTTCTCGACATGCTGGAGATAGGGAGACGCCGTGTATCCAGAACTGTTTAGCATCGGCCCGATCACGATCTATTCGTACGGGGTGCTGCTCGCGATCTCGTATCTGCTCGGCCTCTGGCTGGCGATGCGGCGCGCCAAGGCGTGGGGGCTCGACTCGAGCCGCATCCTCGACCTCGGCATTTACATCATCATCGCCGCGCTCGTCGGCGCAAAGCTCCTCCTGCTGGTCGTCGACTTCGATCAGTTCAGCGGCTCCTGGTCGGATCTGCTGTCGCTGGCCCGATCGGGCGGCGTTTTCTACGGCGGCCTGATTCTGGCGGTGCTCGTCGGCTTCTGGTACGTCGGCCGGCACGGCCTCCCGCTCTGGACGACGTGCGACGTGTTCGCGCCGGCGATTGCGCTGGGGCACGTCACCGGCCGGCTCGGGTGTCTCGCGGCCGGCTGCTGCTATGGACGGCCGACCGACGTGCCGTGGGCGATTACGTTCACGAACCCGCTGGCGGCCGCCAACGTCGGCACGCCGCTCGGCATCGCGCTCCACCCGACCCAGGTGTACGAGGCGGGCGCCGAGCTGCTCATTCTGATCGTCCTGCTCGCGACCGAGCGCCGCGGACGCTACTTCCCGAGCCGCACCTTCTGGGCGTACATGTTCCTGTACGCCGTGTCACGCTACATCATCGAGATCTATCGCGGCGATCCGCGCGGCGAGATTCTGGGCTTCTCGACCTCGCAGTTCATCTCGCTGCTGCTCGCCCCGCTCAGCATCGCCATGCTGGTGTGGCTCCGCGGGAGCTCGCCGGAGACGCCGAAGCGGGCGCGGATGGCTGCCTAAGCCGTCAGTGCCGATCGAGCTTCTCGTGTCAGCCGAGTTCGACGGCGACCGACTCGATCGCTTTCTCGTCTCCGTCGTCGAGGGGCGTTCCCGGTCGCAGGTGCAGCGGCTCATCGAGGCTGGATGCGTGCAGGTGCGGCGGGGCGGACCCTCTGGCGTTGCCGCCAGCGCAAGACCCAATCTGCCGGTGCGGACGGGCGACCACGTGGCCGTCGAGCTGCCGCCGGTCGAGCCGTCGCACGTCGCACCCGAGCAGCTGCCGCTCGATGTCCTCTATCAGGACGCCGATCTCGCCGTCATCGACAAGCCCGCCGGCATGGTCGTCCACCCGGCGGCGGGACACATGTCGGGGACGCTCGTCAACGCGCTGCTGCATCACATGCGCGACCTGAGCGGCGTGGGCGGTGAGCTGCGTCCGGGCATCGTCCATCGGCTCGACCGCGGGACGTCGGGCGTCATGGTCATTGCCAAGAACGACGCGGCCCATCACGAGCTGTCGCGGCAGTTCCACGATCGCGAGGTCGAAAAGGAGTACGTCGCGCTCGTCTGGGGCGTCGTGCAGGCGGGGCGCCGGATCGACGCCGCCATCGGCCGCGACCGGGTGCAACGGCAGAAGATGTCGGCGCGCGCGCGCCATGCGCGCGAGGCGGTGACCCGTATCACCCGCGCGCGCCAGCTTCGCGGCGTGACGCTGTGCCAGGTCGCCATTCACACGGGCCGGACACATCAGATCCGCGTCCACCTCAGCGCGATCGGACATCCGATCGTCGGCGACCCGCTCTACGGCGGCGTCCGCCGGCGGATTCCGGGCGATCTGCGCGCGCTGCAGCGGCTCGAGCGGCCGTTCCTCCATGCGGAGCGGCTCGCGTTCACCCATCCTCGCGACGGACGGCGGATGGAGTTGACGGCGCCGCTGCCCGACGATCTCAGGAGCATCCTGGAGGCGCTGCCGGGATGGAACGAAGATGACTAGGCCCATCGTCCCGACCCGGATTCGCACGGTGTTCGACGGGCGCGTCTTCAGCGTCACCGTGGAGTCGATCACGCTGCCGCGCGGCGGCCGGCTCGAGGTGGAGATCGTCCGCCACCCCGGCTCGGTCGTGCTGATTCCGGTCACCGACCTCGGGGAGATCGTGCTGGTCCGGCAATACCGTCCCGCGATCGGGCGCTGGGCGTGGGAGCTGCCGGCGGGCAGCCTCAAGCGGGGCGAAGCGCCCGAGTCGGCAGCGATTCGCGAATGCCACGAGGAGACCGGCCTGATTCCCGCGGCCGTGACTCCGCTCGGCGCGTTCTTCCCGACGCCGGGCTACTGCGACGAAGAGATGCACTTCTATCGCGCGACCGGGCTGCGAGAGCCCCGCGACGACGATCCGGAGGCGCACCAGGACGAGGACGAGGACATCGAGGCGCGGCCGTTTCCCGTGGAGGCGATCCGCGCCATGATCGCCTCGCGCGAGATCATCGATTTGAAGACCGTCGCCGGTCTCACCCTCTTGAATTTTGCGTGTTGAGCTTCGAGTTGTTCACTGCACCCTGGGGTGGACCCTTCGGTCTGTCGGGCGCGTCGGCTTCGAGCCGTGCCGAAGCGCCAGGAGCAGCACCTCGTCGACGGTCTGCACGAAGTGGATCGTGAGCTCCTTGCGCAGCTCCTCCGTCAGATCCTCGTTGACGTTCTTCTCGTTCTGCCGCGGCAGAATGACTTCGCGGATGCCGGCCCGGCGCGCCGCCAGCACCTTCTCCTTGATGCCGCCGACGGGTAGGACGCGCCCTGACAGCGTGATCTCGCCGGTCATCGCGATGTCGCCTCGAACCGGGCGGCGTGTCACCTCGGAGGCGAGCGCGGCCGCGATCGTGACACCGGCGGAGGGTCCGTCCTTCGGAATCGCGCCGGACGGCACGTGCAGGTGGATCTCGGCGTTCTTGAAGAAATCGGGGTCGGCGCCGTACGCCGCCGCGTGCGCGCGGAACCAGGAGAGCGCCGCGCGCGCCGACTCCTTCATCACTTCGCCGAGCTGACCGGTCAGCGTGAGCGTGCCGGTGCCCGACATCCGCGACGCCTCGACGAAGAGCACGTCGCCGCCCGCCGGCGTCCACGCCAGTCCGATCGCCACACCCGGCTCCCTGGTGCGCTCCGCGATTTCTTCCTGGAGAAACGTCGGCGCGCCCAGCAGCTCCACGACCACATCCGGAGCAACGGCCATCGGCTCGAGGTTGCCTTCCGCGCGCCGGCGCGCGGCCTTGCGGCAGAGCGCGCCGATCTCGCGCTCCAGGTTTCGCACGCCCGCTTCGCGCGTGTAGCCGCGGATGACCGCGCTGACCGCCTCGTCCGTGATCGTGAACTGCTCCGGCGTCAGGCCGTGGTTCGTGATTTGCTTCGCGATCAGATGCTCGCGCGCGATGGCGAGCTTCTCCTCCTCGGTGTAGCCCGGGATCTCGAGCACTTCCATACGATCCCGCAGCGCCGGCGGAACGGGGTCGAGGACGTTGGCCGTCGTGATGAAGAGCACTTCCGAGAGGTCGAACGGCACGTCGAGATAGTGATCGCGGAACGTTGAATTCTGCTCCGGGTCGAGCACCTCCAGCAGCGCCGAAGCCGGGTCGCCGCGGAAGTCGGAGCCGAGCTTGTCGATCTCGTCGAGGATGAACACCGGATTCTTCGACTCGGCGCGGCGCAGCCCCTGGATGATCTGTCCGGGGAGGGCGCCGATGTACGTGCGCCGATGGCCCCGGATCTCCGCTTCATCGCGCATGCCGCCGAGCGACACACGGACAAACTTCCGGGAGAGTGAGCGCGCGATCGAACGCGCCAACGACGTCTTGCCGACGCCCGGCGGGCCCACGAAGCAGAGAATCGGCCCTTTCACGTCGGGATTCAGCTTGCGGACGGCCAGGTACTCGAGGATGCGGTCCTTCGCCTTCGCGAGCCCGGTGTGATCGGCGTCGAGCACCTCCTTGGTGCGGGCGAGGTCGATGATCTCCTCCGTCCGCCTGGCCCATGGCAGCATGACCAGCCAGTCGACATACGTGCGCGACACGGTGTATTCGGCAGCGGCGACCGGCATCTTGGCGAGCCGCTCGAGCTCGCGCTGCGCCTCCTTCATCACCGGCTCCGGCATGCCCGCCGCCTCGATCTTCTCGCGCAGCTCCTCGATGTCTTTCGCCTGATCGTCGCTCTCGCCGAGCTCCTTCTGGATCGCCTTCATCTGCTCGCGCAGGAAGTACTCGCGCTGGTTCTTGCCAACCTCCGACTGCACCTGCGACTGGATCTTCGAGCCGAGCTCCAGGACCTCGAGCTCCTTGATGAGCAGGCGGTTCAGCGTGTCCATGCGGGCGCGGACGTCGAGCGTCTCGAGCACCTCCTGCTTGACCGGCGTCGGGAGCGTGGTGAGGCTCGACGCGATGAAGTCGGCCAGCCGGGCGGGATCGGCGATGTTCGCCGCGAGCGCCTGCAGGTCGTCCGAAAGGAGCGGCGACAGCGACACGACCTTCTGAAAATTCGTCTTGATGTTCCGCAGCAGGGCGTCGACCTCGAGGCGGTCGTCCTCGGCGACTCCTTCGACGGCCACGCTGACGCGGCCGCGCAGGTACGGGCGCGTCGACGTCACGTCTTCCAGCGTCAGCCGCGCAAGTCCCTGCACGATCAGGCGCAGGCTGCCGTCGGGCAGCTTGAACATCTTGTGGATGTGGCTCGCGGTGCCGGCGCGATAGAGATCTTCCTGCTGCGGCTCCTCGACCGAGGCGTCGCGTTGCGTGAACACCGCGATCAGCTTCCCGGCCGACATCGCCTCGTCGATGAGCCGCACCGAGCTCTCGCGCGCGACCGCCAGCGGCATGAAGGAGTTCGGGAAGAGTACGGTGTCGCGGAGCGGCAGCACCGGCAGCTCGTCGGGAATGGCGAGCATCCGGTCGCCGACCGACACCTCGTGCAGCTCCACCGGGTCGTCGTCTTCGTCGCTCATCAGTGCCTCAAAAATACGAAGGGCGGCCTGCGGGCCGCCCTGAACGATGCGACGAGGTTCGAACGGTCGAACGATCCGGACGGATTAGCTCGACACGTCGAAGAAGAGCGGCGTCGACCCGCGCCTCTGCGCCTGCATCCGCTCGCGCTGCTCGGCGGTCTCGCGCGCTTCCTCGCAGTCCTTGCAGCGCAGCGCAAAGGGAAGCGCGCGGAGCCGCGCCTCGGCGATCTCCTCGCCGCACTCGAAACAGTTGCCGTACGTCGCCTCGTCCAGGCGGCGGAGCGCCTCGTTGATCTTGTTCAGCGTCTCCGACTTCATCTGAATGAGCGCAAACTCGATGTCTTCCTGGATGTCGACCTCGGAGCTCTCGCCCTGGTCGAACACCTCGCGATCCTTGCTGCCGTCCGAGCGCACGTCGCGAATGCGGCCCTGCACTTCGTTCATCAGCTCGCGGCGGCGGTCTTCAAGCATCTTCTTCAGTTCGGTGTATCGGCTCCGCGCCGAGCCCTTCGCACTCTTTGTCGTCGCCATGATGCCTGCCGCTCCTTCCACGCCCACCCGCTCCAGGGTGGCCCGTCTCGTGTGCGCCGATGATGCAAGTACAATGCCTCGGCGATTCTACCGACCAGCGTTCGAACCGACGCGCGTTGTCCCGTACCTGATCGGGCGCATGCAGATAGCTGCAAATACTCACCCACCGCGAGTTAGGGCGAAAGCGGTGGATGAAGCGCACCGTGTGGAACCTGCTCTCAAGCCATTAGACGCCTGACGGCGCGATCAGGCTGTCCCGGCTTATGTCTTAAGACGAGGACGAACTCCCAGGCGTGTGTGGCAGAACTGCCTCAGCTCATGGGGATCAGCCCTCCAATATGGACACTCGGTCCGTCTGGAAACGCACAGTTTGTCGATTTCGACACATGTGCAGCCATGGGAAAGCGGCCGGCGACGTGTCCGCGGCCCGGACGGACCGACTACTGGATGAAGCGGTTTCCGACGGAGGCGTTGGGAACGATACCCCGGGCCGCGAGCAACTCGCCGCTGCGCGGGCTGCGCGTGCGGAGCCACCGCTCGTACAGGCGCAGGAGATCCGCGTTGGAGGCGAGCGCGCTGCGCTCGCTCACTTCGCCGAGCACGTCGACGAACGCGGCGAATTTTCCCGAGAGCTCGTCGAAGACGTCGCCGAACGTGCCGTCGCCCTGGCGGGCCAGCGAACCGTAGGCGTATTCACCGAGGTAGATGTAATAGTCGACGTCGACGAGGCTTCGCGCGAGGCTGTCGGCGAAGAAGCCGGACATGAACAACGACAGATCGCCGACCTGGCGCAGCTCGTCGCGCTGCCGCACGCCCGCCGCCTGCAGCGCCCTCACGAAGCGGACGCCGAGCGCTTCGTCTTCCGCCGGCGTCGCCGGACGATCGAAGTGCACGAATCCGGTGAGCAGGTTCACCAGGTAGAACGACGTCAGCTCGCGCGCCTCGAGACGCTGGCGCTTCAGTGCGGACTCGACGAGGTCGCGGAAATATTCGGACGGCGATTCGTGGCGGACAAGCGCTTCGGCCATAGTCCTCCGCGTCGGCCACAGGATGATTTCTCCTGCGGGCGGTGCAAAGCCTATTCGGGCAGAACTGCAGGATTTGGCCGGATTATACGGAGTTTCGCCCCGTCTCACAATCACGTTAAGCTGAGGAATGCTCTGCGCCAGTTGCGGCCAGCGGAAGGGACGCCGGGAATGTCCCGCGCTCGGAGGGACGATCTGTCCCGTGTGCTGCGGCACCAAGCGTCTTGTGGAAATCCGATGCCCCAGTGACTGCGCGTATCTCGCCACCGCGCGCGAGCATCCGGCCGCCATCGTCCGTCGTCAGCAGGAGCGCGACGTCGCGCGGCTGCTGCCGACGATCCAGCGTCTGACCGAGCGGCAGTATCAGCTTTTTTTCCTGTTTCAGACGGCGATTGCGCGCCACCATCCCGGCGGTTTCGCGCGGCTCGTCGACGCCGACGTGGCCGATGCCGCCGCCGCGCTCGCCTCGACGCTCGAGACCGCGTCTCGCGGCGTGATCTACGAGCACGCCGCTTCGTCGCCGCCGGCGCAGGGGCTCGCCGCAGCGCTGAAGGCGCTGCTCGGGCAGATCCGCGAGCAGGGTGCGCGGGTCTTCGACGGCGAGGCGGCGGTCGTGCTCCGGTCGATCGAGGAGGGCGCGCGAACGCTCAGGAAGCCCGATGAGAGCGACAGCACGTATCTCGAGCTGATGGCGCGACTCCTCAAGGGGGCCGCTCCGCCGGAGCCCGCGCGGCCCGAGCCGGCGCCGGGCGGCTCGCTGATCCTGCCCTGAACTGGTACAATTTCACACATGGCAAAACGGTGCGAGATCTGCGGAAAGACGCCGGTCGTGGGCCGGACGGTGTCACACGCGCATAACGTGAGCGCCCGGCGGTTCGAGCCGAACCTGCAGACGGTGCGCGCGATCGTCAATGGCGGCACGCGGCGGATCCGCGTCTGCACGCGCTGTCTGCGCGGCGGCAAGGTCACCAAGGCCGCGTGAGGGAGGCCGTCCGCGCCCCTGGCGCGCCGAAGGCCATCGGCCCGTACTCCCCGGCCCTACGCGCCGGGAACCTCCTCTTCATCTCCGGGCAGATTCCGATCGATTCCGCCACCGGCGCGCTCGTTGGCGGCGACATCACCGTGCAGACCGAGCGCGTGATGCGGAATCTCGGCGCGCTGCTCGAAGCGGCCGGCCTCGGCTTCGAGCACGT
Source organism: uncultured Bifidobacteriaceae bacterium (assembly GCA_964526235.1). Taxonomy (GTDB): domain Bacteria; phylum Acidobacteriota; class Vicinamibacteria; order Vicinamibacterales; family UBA2999; genus MELF01. Next base: position 12,531 of record CAZGLC010000025.1, on the reverse strand, counting down.
CGTCCGCACCACGGTGTTCCTGGCGGACATCGGCGAGTTCGCGGCGATGAACGAGTGCTATGCGCGGTTTGTGAGCGATCCGCCCCCCGCGCGCTCGACGGTGCAGGTCGCGCGGTTGCCCAGGGACGCCAAGATCGAGATCGACGCGATCGCCATGATCCCCTAAGTCCTCGCGGCGCGCTCGACTCCAAGCACCCCTTCCACGCCCTTGATCGACTTGATCACCTTCTCGAGATGCTTGAGGTCTTTGATCTCGACCGTCATCTCGATCCGCGCGTGGTGGTCGCCGCCCGTGCGCGCTTCCATGTTCGTGATGTTCGTGTTGATGTCCGATACGCGCGCGCTGATCTCGGCGAGCATGCCCTTCCGGTCCTCGACCTCCATCGTCAGCCGGACCGTGTACGGCGCCTGATCGGACGCGCTGTCCCACTCGACCTCGATGCGGCGGTCCGGGTCGAACACGAGCACGTTCGGGCAGACGGCCGTGTGCACCGAGACGCCCTTGCCGCGCGTGATGTAGCCGACGATCCGCTCGCCGCGAATCGGGTTGCAGCATTTCGCCCGGAACACCAGCACTTCGTCGGTCCCGCGCACTTTGATACGGTCCTCGGCTGGGCCCGTGCGCAGCACGCGCTTCATCGCCGAAACGACCATCGACTCCGGCGGCTGCTCCTTGAGCTGTGCCGGCGGCACCGCTTTCTGCAGCACGGTCCGCGCAGACAGCTTCCCGTACCCGATGTGGGTCAGCAGCTCGTCGACCTTCTGCGCGCCGTACTCGGAGGCGAACGTCGCGAGCTCCTCGCTCTCGAGCACCGTCTTCGGATTGAGGCCGAAGCGCCGCGCTTCCTTCTCGAAGAGCCGGCGGCCGAGCTCGACGCTGCGCGCGCGCTCCTCCCCCTGAATGACGTGCCTGATCTTGCTCCGCGCGCGCGAGGTCGCCACGAAATTGAGCCAGTCGCGACTCGGTCTGTGCCCCGTCTGCGTGAGGATTTCGACGATGTCGCCGTTCTGGAGGCGGGTCCGAAGCGGCACCATCTTCCCGTTGATCCGGACGCCGACGCACCGGTTGCCGACATCGGTGTGGATCGCGTACGCGAAATCGACCGCGGTCGCGCCGCGCGGCAGCGACTTCACTTCCCCCTTCGGCGTGAAGATGTAGACCTCCTCCGGGTACAGGTCGACCTTCAGGCTCTGGAGGAATTCCTGCGGGTCGCGCACCTCCTGCTGCACTTCGAGCAGCTGGCGCATCCACTGGAAGTACCGCTCGTCGCGCTGATCGCCGACGCGCCCCTCCTTGTACTTCCAGTGCGCCGCGATGCCTTCCTCCGCGTGCCGGTGCATCTCGTCGGTGCGGATCTGCACCTCGAAGGGAAAGCCGTGTTCGCTCACGACCGACGTGTGCAGCGCCTGGTAGCCGTTCGGCCGCGGCATCGCGATGAAGTCCTTGATGCGTCCCGGCACGGGCGACCACGTCTGGTGAATGATCCCGAGCGCCGCATAGCAGTCTTTGACCGACTGGGTGATGACGCGCAGCGCGACGAAGTCGTACACGCGCTCCAGATCGATCTTCTGGCGCTTGAGCTTCTGGTGAATGCTGTAGAGACGCTTGATGCGGCCGTCGAGGTGGATGATCGGGACCTGCGCGGTGTCGAGCTTGGCGCGGATGGTACGCGTCAGCTCCTCGATCACGCGCTCGGCCTGCCGGCGCTTCCCGTCCACCTTCGAGCGCAGCACCTCGAACGCCTTCGGCTCGAGATAGCGGAACGCGAGCTCCTCGAGCTCGTTCTTCACCTTGCTCATTCCGAGCCGGTTGGCGATCGGCGCGTAGATGTCGAGTGTCTCCTGGGCGATCTTCGTGCGGCGCTCGTCGGGCAGGTAATGGAGCGTCCGCATGTTGTGGAGCCGGTCGGCGAGCTTGACGAAGATGACGCGGATGTCGTCGACCATCGCCAGCAGCATCTTGCGAAAGTTCTCCGCCTGCCGCTCCTCGCTCGAGGAGAAGGGGATGGCGCCGATCTTCGTGACGCCCTCGACCACATGGGCGATCTCGGCGCCGAACAGCTCCGCGATCCGCTCGGGGGTCGTGAGCGTGTCCTCGACAACATCATGGAGCAGGCCGGCCGCCACCGCCACGACGTCCATCTTCATGTCGGCCAGCAGGTCGGCCACTTCGAGCGGGTGGACGAGGTACGGCTCCCCCGAGTGCCGGACTTGCCCCTTGTGCTCGAGCGCCGAGAAGACGTACGCCTTCCGCAGGAGCTCGACATCGGCTTCCGGGCTGTAGCTCCGTACTTTCTCGAGGAGCGTCTCGAAGCGAATCATGGAGAATGGAGGACGGCTCGACCGTGCATCCTCATGATAGAAGTGGGTTTGAGGGGGGGTCAAGGCAATGGACAGCTTGTCCTTGACTCGCCGGAAAAGCGATTACTATACTCGGCGTTTGCGGCGTCGGGCCGGGCACGCTCGGATGCGTTTCGACACGTTGTAAGGGGGACAGGATGCGGAAGTTCTGGTCACAGGCGGCCGTGGTGGCGTTGGTCGCGGCCTTTGGTCTGGCAGCCTCGGGATGCGGCCAGGTGAAGATGCTCCAGGCCAGAATGGCCTTGAAAGACGCGCACACTGCCTATCAGCAGCAGGATTATCGCGGCGCCATCGAGGCGTACGAGCAGGCCATCGAGGCGGACGCGACCCAGACGGAGGCGTACTTCTATCTGGGCAACAGCTACGACAATCTGTTCCGGCCGACGCGGCGGGGTGAGGCGGGGAACGACCAGCTCCTCGAGCGCGCGGTCGAGAATTACAAGAAGGCCGTGGAACTGGAGCAGCGGCCCGAGCTCAAGAAGCTCGCGCTGCAGTACCTGGCCAACGCGTTCGGGGCGGACAAGCTGAACGACCCGGCGCAGTCCGAGCCGGTCGTCCAGCAGCTGATCGAGATGGAACCGAGCGACCCGTTGAACTATTTCGCACTAGCGCGGATCTACGAGGACAGCGGCGAGTACGAGCGCGCCGAGGAGACGCTCGTGAAGGCGCGCGACGCGCGGCCCACCGAGCCGACCGTCTATACGACGCTCGCGGCCTTCTACAACCGCCAGGGGAACTTCGAGGGCGCGATCGAGGCGCTGCAGGCGCGCGCCGAGCGCGAGCCGAACAACCCCGAAGCGTTCTACACGATCGCCACGTATTACTGGGAAAAGGCGTACCGCGACTTCAGCCTGAGCGACGCCGAGAAGATGAAGTTCGTGCAGATGGGCCTGCAGTCGATCGACAGAGCGATCATGCTCAACGAGAACTACATGGAGGCGCTCGTCTACAAGAACCTGCTCCTGCGCGTCCAGGCGAACATCGAACGGAACCCCGCGCGGCAGCAGGCGCTGCTCAAGGAAGCGGACCAGCTGAGCAACCGGGCCGAGGAGATTCGCAAGGCGAACGCGGGCGGCCGCGGCGCCGCGGGCACGACCGGCCGGAGCTGATCGCGCGTCGCAGCGACGTCACAGGGCTGTCTCCTCCGGGGAGGCAGCCCTTTTTTCATGTACAATTTCTCCGCACACCAACCAACGATAATCGGGAGAGACATGATGATGGACTTCAGACGCTGGCTCGCGTTCGTCGCGTTCTGCGCCATCGTGTGGCCGGCGCACCTGGCCCACGCGCAGGGCGTCACGACGGGCGCGCTGTCCGGCATCGTCGTCGACCAGCAGCAGCAACCGGTCGCCGGCGCCACCGTGATCGCCATCCATGAGTCGTCGGGAACGACCTACGAAGGGGTCACCCGCGGCGATGGCCGCTTCTCGATTCCGGGCATGCGTGTGGGCGGCCCGTACAGCGTCACCGTGGCCTACGCCGGCGGCGGCGGCACCGCGTTCGCGCCGGAGACGCAGTCGGATGTCACGGTGAACCTGGGGGTCTCGACCGACCTGACGTTCACCGTCACGCCGATCGCGGTGCAGGAGCAAGTCACCGTCCTCGGGCAGGCCGACCCGGTCTTCAGCTCCAGCCGGACCGGCGCCGCGACCGCCGTGCGACGCGACGAGATCGCCATCCTGCCGACGGTCTCCGGCCGCATCAACGACATCACGCGCCTGACGCCGCAGGCGAGCGGCTCCGGCAAGTTCGGCGTCGACGACCGGTTCAACAACATCACCGTCGACGGCTCGTACTTCAACAACTCCTTCGGCATCGCGAATCAGCCAGGCGACCGGACGGGCGTCGCGCCGATCTCGCTCGAAGCGATCGAGCAGGTGCAGGTCAGCATCGCCCCCTACGACGTACGGCAGGGGAATTTCGTCGGCGCCGGCGTCAATACCGTCACGCGCAGCGGCACCAATCAGTTCAGCGGATCGTTCTACCACCGCTTCCGCAACGAGGATTTCGTCGGCACCGACGCCAAGGGCCAACGGTTCAATCCGGGCACGTTCAATACGCGGATCACCGGCGGCTGGGGCTCCGCCCCGATCATCCGGAACCGGCTGTTCGTCTTCGGCAACTTCGAAGACGAGAACGACACGCGCCCCCTTACGACCTTTGTCGCCAATCCCGGCGGCGCGCCGGCCGCCGGCAACACCACCCGCGTGCTGTCGTCGGATCTGGTCCGGCTGAACACGTTCCTCAAGTCGGCCTTCAACTACGACACGGGGCCGTTCGAGGGCATCGACGACGAGACGCCCGTCACGCGGTTCCTGATTCGCAGCGACTACAACCTGAACAGCAGCAACAAGGTGAGCTTCCGGTACAACCACTTGGATTCCTTCACCGACGTGCCGCTGTCGACCTCGTCGTCGCTCGGCTTCGGCCGCGACTCGGCGCGCAGCACCGCGTTCCTCGCCTTCCAGAATTCGAACTATCAGATCATCGAGAACATCCGCTCCGGCGTCGGCGAGTGGAACACCATCATCGGCAGCAGCATGGCCAACAACCTGATCAGCGGTTACACGCATCAGGACGAAAGCCGCAAGTCGCGCGGAACGTTCTTTCCGTTCGTCGACATCCTCGACGGCACGCTCGCCTACACCTCGTTCGGCTTCGAACCATTCACCCCGAACAACGAGCTGCGCTACAAGACGTTCCAGATCCAGGACAACTTCACGCGGTTCGGGACCCGCCACTCGCTGACATTCGGGGTCAGCCTCGAACGGTACGAGTCGGAGAACGTGTTCTTCCCCGGCTCGCAGAGCGCCTACGTCTACAACTCCCTGGCCGACTTCTTCACCGACGCCGAGGGGTACCGCGCCAATCCGAACCGGACGACGTCGCCCGTGACGCTCCGCCGGTTCCAGGTGCGGTTCATGAACATTCCCGGGGCCGAGAAGCCGATCCAGCCGCTGGAAGTCTGGTACGGCGGCGCCTATGCGCAGGACGAATGGCGTCCCCGGCGGAATCTCACGGTCACCGCGGGCGTGCGATTCGATGTGCCGGCGTTCGGCAACACCGCGTTCGCCAACGCGGAAGCCGACGCGCTCGCGTTCCGCGACGAGCGCGGCGGCGCGGCGCAATATGCGACCGGCAAGCTGCCGGATCCGGCCCTTCTCTGGTCGCCGCGCGTCGGCTTCAACTGGGACGTGAATGCCGATCAGATGACCCAGGTGCGCGGCGGCACCGGCATCTTCACCGGCAAGCCCGCCTACGTGTGGATTTCCAACCAGATTGGCAATACAGGCGTGCTGACCGGCTTCGATCAGCTGGAAAACACGACGGCGCGTCCCTTCCACCCCGACCCGAATCACTACAAGCCGACGACGGCGCCGACCGGCGCGCCGGCACGCACCTACGAGCTGGCGCTGACGGATCCCGACTTCCGGTTTCCGCAGATCTGGCGCAGCAACATCGCGGTGGATCGCCGGCTCCCCGCGCGTCTGGTGGGCACCGTCGAGTTACTGTACAGCCGCGACGTCAACGGGATGTATTACATCAATGCCAACCTGCCGCCGGCCCAGGCGGCATTTGCGGGTGTCGACGCCCGCCCGCGGTGGACGAACAATCGCATCCACTCGCATATCTCGAACGCCACGGTGCTGAAGAACCAGGATGTCGGGTCCGCGTGGAACATCGCCGGCTCGCTCTCGCTCCCTTCGACCGCCGGCCTCGCGATGAAGGGCGCGTACAGCTACGGAGAGACCAGGAACACCGTCGACCCGAGCTCGATTGCGTTCGGCAACTGGGCCAACAACCCGCATCCCGGCGATCCCAATAACCCGGGCCTCGGCTTTTCGAGCAATTCGCCGGGCCACCGGGTGTTCGTGTCCGCCACGTATACGCGCAACTTCTTCCGCTTCGGCTCGACGTCGCTCTCGCTCTTCTGGGAAGGGCGGACCAATGGAAACACGAGCTACGTCTTCGCCGGAGACATGAACGGCGACGGCGCGACGGGAAGCGATCTCATCTACATCCCGCGGGACACCTCGGAGATGAACTTCCAGACGTTCACCGCGGCCGGCAGGACGTTCACCGCCGCCGACCAGGCCGCCGCTTTCGAGACCTACATCCAGCAGGATCCTTATCTGCGCAAGAACCGCGGCCGCTACGCCGAGCGAGGCGCCGTCTTCCTGCCGCTGGTCTCCCGCGCCGATTTCAGTCTCGTGCAGGATCTGTTCACCAATATCCGCGGCAAGCGCAACGCGCTCCAGCTCCGGGTCGACGTCGACAACTTCACCAACATGCTGAACAACAACTGGGGCGTCAGCCAGCGCGTCATCCGGAACCAGATCCTGACGAACCCTGGCGTCGACGCGCAGGGACGCGCGACGTACCGGCTGGCCGTCGTCAACAACGAGCTGCTGACGCGCTCGTTCGAGACCGGCGCCTCGCAGAACGACGTCTATCGTTTCATGGTCAGCCTGCGCTATAGCTTCAACTGACCGGCGGGGGCTGCGGCTCCCTTCGGTGAGCAGCCCCGCCCTACGTAATCGGTACTCTCTGGGGTACGTAGGCCGGGTCTGCGGCGAATCGAGTGCAGACCCGGCGATCCCTCCAACACACGCTGAAACCGCCGCGGGTCGGGTCCCGTATCCTGATCAGCGGTGCCACCGACCGACGCGGAGCTGGTTCGTGACGCGCTGGCCGGATCCCAGGCCGCGTATCACACGCTCGTGGCGCGCTACGCCTCGGCGGCGATCAACGTCGCCGCGCGCCTGGTCCACGACCGCGCCGTCGCCGAGGAGCTCGCGCAGGACGCCTTCGTCCGCGCGTTCGCGCGCCTGGACTCGTACGATCCCGAGCGCAGGTTCTCCGCGTGGTTCTTCCGCGTGCTCCACAACCTGGTCATCGACCACCTGCGGCGGAGGCGCGTGGAGACCGTCTCGCTCGACGCGCTCACGGCAGACGGGTACTCGGGGCCTCCGGATACCGGCACGGCCTCGCCAGAAGACGAGCTGGAGCGGCGCGGCCTCGCCGCGGCGCTCGAGGACGCGCTGGGCCGTCTCCGCCAGGAGTATCGGGAGGTCGTCGTGCTGCGGTACCAGCAGGGGCTGACGGTCGAGGAGGTTGCGGAGACGCTCGACCTGCCCGAAGGGACGGTGAAGACGTTCCTCCACCGCGCCCGCAAGGAACTGGCAGGCCTGCTGACGGCCGCAGGGTGGAAGCGGTAAGAGCCTGAAACCCGTTGCCGCGGGCCCCCGTAGGAGAGGTAGGACCGATATGGGACGCTGGCGAACGCATCTGGAGACCTGGCTGGCGGCCGAGCAGCAGGGCCGGGATGACGCGGCGGACGCGGCCTTCGGCCCCGTCTTCACGTCGCTACCCGCCGTGGAACCGTCGCCCGCCTTCGTGACGCGGGCCGTCGAGGCCGCCTGGGGCGCCCGCGCGCGCCGGCGCCGGCTGGCAGGGCTGGCCGCAGCGGCCGCAGCCCTGCTGGTCGTCGGCACGTCCGGCGTCGTGCTGTCTCTGGCGCTCGATGGCGGGGCGGCGCAGCTGCTGACGACCGCCACGGCGCTGGCGTCCGCCTCGCTCCTCTCGCTGCTGACCGCCGGCGCCACGCTCGCGGGATGGTCCGCGGCGGCGGTCGACGCCGGCGCCGTCGTCGCAGCCGCCATCGCGAATCCGTACAGCGTGGCGGCGCTGACGGCGATCGAGCTCGTGGCGGCCGGGGTGCTCGTGATGCTGCACCGGCTGCTCCGCTCGGACGTCGAGCTCCGCGCACCCCGCGCGTATTGCTTCTGAAAGGCCTGAGGCACCTGACATGAACGGATGGATTTCCCGGACGGCGGCCGCCGCCCTCCTCGTCGTGACCCTGCCGATGCTGGGACACGGCCAGGCCACTGCGCCGGCCTCGGACCTCGGCGCGCGGCTGCGCGAACGCTTCGACGTGGTGGCGCTGCAGCAGGGCGTGGCGCTCGTGCCGCGCGACGCTGCCGGCGGCGCCCGCCTCATCCAGATTGAAGGGGGCGTGGTCTCGGTGGACGGCCAGACGCTGACCGGCGCGCAGCTGCGCGAACGGCTCGGCGCCGACGCCGACCTCGTCGTGCAGGCAAGCTACCTCACTCCAGAACAGCAGCGCGAGCTGGCGGGCGCAGCCGGCGCCGCGGGCGCCGCCGGCGCACCGACGGCGCCGCCGGCCACACCGCCAACCCGAACGGAGGTGAGGCGGGGCGACGTCTTCCGATTCGGCGACGACATCACGATCGGCGTCAACGAGCGCATCGAGGGCGACGTCGTCGTGTTCGGCGGCCCGGCGACGATCGACGGCGAGGTCACCGGCGACGTCGTCGTGTTCGGCGGGCCCGCGCGGCTGGGACCGCAGGCCGTGGTGCGCGGCGACCTCACCGTGGTCGGCGGGCCGGTCGTGCGCGCGTCGGGGGCGCAGGTGCTCGGCGACGTGAACGAGGTCGGCGGGCGCAGGGGCGGAGACTTCCGCCCCGGATGGATGATGTCGCGGATGTTCGGATCCTTCTGGTCGCGCCTCGGCAGCCTCGCGGCCACGGTCGTCCGGCTGGCGCTCGTGATGCTCGTCGGTCTCGTCGTGATTGCCTTCGGGCGCGGCGCCATCGAGCGCGTGGCAGCGCGGACCGCGGCGACGCCCGGCCGGGCGGGCCTCGTCGGCCTGCTTGCGCAGATTCTCTTCGTGCCGGTGCTCATCCTCACGTGCGTCGTGCTGGTCGTCTCGATCGTCGGCATCCCGCTGCTGGTGCTCGTCCCGTTCGCGGTGCTGCTGCTGGTGCTCGTCATGCTGGTCGGCTTCGTCGGGCTCGCTTACCAGGTGGGCCGGCTGGCGGCCGCCAGGGTGCGCGGAGCGGAGCCGGGGGCCTACGCGTCGTTCGCTATTGGCGTGCTGGCGATTGGCGCCGTCACGCTCCTCGCCAAGCTCGGCGCGCTCGTGGGTGGTGTCCTGCTCGCGCCGCTGACGGCCATCGGCTACGTGCTGGAGTACATCGCGTGGACGGTCGGGTTCGGCGCGGCCCTGCTCTACTGGTACGAGACGCAGACACGGTACGGACCGCGCCGCCAGACGGTGCCGCAGGCGCCGGTTACCGAAGCGTCATCGAGCGGACCGTAGAGCCCTGGCCTCGAAAGCCATCGTTAGTGGACCTCCAGACGCACATGACGTTCGGGATATGCGGCGTCCACGACATCATCGGATCCGGTTGGGAAGGAAAGACGGTAATCGATCAGCGTGCTGCAGACGGCTGTCAGCCTGACGAGTGGTTGCTCGTCGTCGCATGGGATGAGAGCTAACAATCTGGCTCGCATTGGGTCAACGACATTACGGCCGACTATGAACGAATGAAGACCACCAAGGCCTCAGTCGCTAAGGACTTCGCTCCACATCGCACGCGTCTAAAACGACTGGAGCAGCGTTACACCACACGGGCGAGCAATTCGCACTTCGACCAACTCACGCATGGTGATGCGGATCTCTATCCATCCATTCTGGAATTGGCGAAACGGGGCCTTGTGACCCTACGGCAGCATCACCGATTCTTTTCCAAGCACGCGCTATACGACGACGGCATGTTCTGGTACGACCTGTTCGTCTTCATCAGTGCCGCCGCGCGCCGAATTCAGGCGGATCGCGCTCAGACCTATGTCCCGGTAGCTATCGTGGATCGCCTGATTGAGATCTTGGCGCGCATGATTAGGTACTCAAATGTCCATCCCGGCGACATCGCCAAGCGCAATGACGAGGCGCTCGGAAACACTTTGTTGGCCTTCTACGACGCCAAACGAATTCGGGCGGTTCGATTGCTCGGCAAGAGCAAAGGCGTAGATGTGGGCTGGGTTCTCAGGCGCGTGAAGCAGGCACGAAACGAAGCCAAGTGATGGTTCGGGTAGTACACACAATTGTGCTTGCCGTCCTTGTACAGACGCCGCTGTTCTGGGTCATACGGCACGACGATCTCAGGAAGACGAGGATTCCAGATCGGAATATTCAGGCTGGCTGCCGCTTCAAAGGCCGTTCGTGCCATTAGGTGTGAGAAGCATAAGCGAACAATAGCTGTGGTCGTTCAGAAAACAATACATGCTACAGTCGTGGACGGAGATTGTCCGGTGCCAACGGCCGCCCATCCATCGGTCGAGCTATTCCCTCTCACGCCGCGCGATTGGGGACGATTCCAGACAGACCTCCTGCGTTTCGAGCGCGAGTATTTCCCGCCTCGGCTCCGAGAGGATCCTGTCGATTTGCAGAGCCTGATCGAATCGCCCACCAGTATTGTCATCGGCGTGCGCACCGACAGGGCCACGTTGGCTGGTTACATTGCGAGCGACGTGCTTGAGCGCTTCGGCGACGTCCCCGGAACCTGTCGCGATCCGCACTGGGGGCACGGGGACACGCACTACATCGCTTCGGTGGTTGTCGTCCCGAATTTTCGGGACCTTGGCATAGGGACAGCGCTCACGAAGCGGTGCGTATGCGCGGCCTATCAGCGCGGATTTCGCCGCGTGACCGCACACATCGAAGCCGGCGCGGCCAGGAAGATTGATGACAGAATTCGGCTGCTGGCATCGTATCCCGACTGGTACGGCACCAGACGCGTCTTCGAGTACGTCGTCCTGCCGTTGAGGATCGCAGAATGAAGCGGTGGCGCTCCAGTTGCGAAGGCATGATCTCCGTTAATTCAATCTTTGCATCTTTCGCCGGAGCCCTGGTCGCGGTAGTTGTTGCGCTGACCGAACGGACGCTATTGATTCAAATCTGCGTTTTTCTGCTACTCATCGCCTTCCTCCTGTTCGCGCATGCCGCTGAGATCATAACCGACGCTGTCGAGCGCGACGACATGCTCCTGTATCAGCAATCTCACCTCAGATACAACCTCGGTGTCGTACTCACCCTCATCTCGATCGCGCTCATCCTCTGGTCCCTCGATTACCGCTACGCCGCGGTTATTCCATTGGTTGGCACCGTAAAGCCTTGGTTGCGCGATTTCATCTGGCTGCTGCGAAAGCCAGGGAGCGAATGGCAGGAATACCTTCGCTCGATTACCTCCGAGGACCGCTGAGCGTCCGTTGATCGGTCGCTCTACCCAAACACACAGGGCCGCCCTCGCGGGCGGCCCTGTGTGTATGCGGCGGTGTGCGGCCTACGTTCCCGGCTGCGCGCCGGCGGCGCGCCGCATGCCTTCGGTGACGATGCCGACCTTTTCGACGCCGGCGCCCTTGGCCGCGTCGATGACGGCGACGATCTCGCCGTACCGCAGCGTGGTGGCGCCCATGATGAACATCGTCTTGTCGCGCCGCTCCTCGAAGATCTCGCGGAGCCGCTCCTGGAGCTCGGGCAGCGTCACGGGTTGGTTGTTGACCGAGATCTGCCGCTCGGCCGTGTAGCTGAGCACGATCTGGCTCGTCTCGGGCTGCTGCTGCTGCTGGTTCTGGGTCTCCGCCGGCAGATTGATGTCGATGCCGCGCTGCGAGAGCGGCAGGGCCGCCATGAAGATGACGAGCAGCACGAGCAGCACGTCGATCATGGGGGTGACGTTCATGTCGCACGACGGCGCGAGCTGCTTGCCCGTGTAGACCTTGTCGGCGCCGTGGTGCTGATGGCGAGCCATCTACTCCCCTCCGCCCTGCGGCGGCGTGCGCCGCTCGGTGATGAGGCCGATGTCCTCGATGCTGGCCGCGCGCAGCTCGTCCATCGCCTGCATGACGTCGCCGTAGGAAGCGTCCTCGTCGGCGCGGATGAGGAGGATGCGCTGCTTCTTCAGCTCGAGCGCCTCCTCGACGCGGCGGCGCAGATCGCCTTCCGGCACCGCGATGCCGTTGACGTGGAACCGGCCGTCGGCGGTGATGGCGACGACGGTGTCCTCCTGCGTCTCGGGCTTCTCGGAGCTGTTGCTGGCGATCGGCAGCTGGAGGGCCACGCCCTGCTGCAGCAGCGGCGCCACGATCATCATGATGATGAGCAGCACCAGCATGACGTCGACGAGCGGCGTGACGTTGATGTCGGATTTCGGCCCTTCGCCGCTGCCACCGACTTGCATTGACATAGTCGAAACTCCTGGCTGATGGGCGTGGTGCCTTACGCCGCCGTCTTCTTGATGAAGTAGTCGACCAGCTCCGACGAGGAGTTGTCCATCTCCACGTTGAAGTACTCGAGGCGGTTCGACA
>CAZGLC010000024.1:0-29251 GCA_964526235.1 uncultured Bifidobacteriaceae bacterium | reverse complement strand
CCACCGTAGCCGACCGCCCCCTTCAGATAGCTGGATCCGACGCGGCGATCGAGCCCGACCGCGCTCGTGACGACGTCGACGTCGGCGCCGGGGAGCCGCTCGCACAGCTCCGCCAGCATGTTCGCGTACGAGATCTTGGTCGTGACGTAGGTGTTCACCGCGAGCTTCGCGATCTCCGCGTTGATACAGCTCATGCGGCGCACCTGGCCCCGCTCGCCGATGAACGAGCGATGGAGCGATTCGACGAGGGCGCCCGCGCGCGCATCCGACTCGCCGATCAGCACGATGTCGGGACTGGTCAGGTCGCGGACGACGCTGCCGAGCGCGATGAACATCGGGTTGTAGCAGAGCCCGATCGACGCACCGACCTTCCGCCCTGATGCGCGCTCGAGCGCGGGGCGGATCTCCGTATCCATCGACGTCGGCGCCACGGTGCTCGTGATGACCACCAGGTGATACGACGTGCTTCCCTTGAGCGCGGCGCCGACAGCGGCGGTCGCGTTGATCACCAGCTGATTCGAGAACAGGCCCGACGGCAGACTCGGCGTCGGCACGATGATGAAGGTCGCCTCGGCGACCGCGATCGCGGCGGCATCTGTCGTGGCGCGCAGGCGTCCACGATTGCCGTCGATCAGGTCGGCGAGGCCGGGCTCTGCCACCGGCGAGCGGCCCGCGTTCAGCGCATTCACGGCCTCCGCGCGGACGTCGACGCCCGTCACCTCGTGACCTGCCTGAGCGAGCACCGCTGCGAGCGGTGCGCCGAGCTTGCCGAGTCCGACGACCGATACGCGCATGCTGATGAGGGCCTTTTTGTGAATGTACCACATCGCCCTGTTATCCTGAGTCGATGCCGTTTCGCGCGGTCGCCGGTCACCGGCGGATCCTCACACTCGTCGCGCGCGCGATTGCGCACGACACGCTGCCGCCGGCGCTGCTCCTGGCCGGACCGGCAGGCGTCGGCAAGCGGCTCGCGGCACGGGCGGTGGCCGAGGCGTTCAACTGTGTGGCGCCCCGTAAAGGAGCGCCCTCCGATGACGTCGGCGGCGACACGCCTACTGCATTCGCGATCGACGCCTGTGGCGCGTGCGACACATGCCGCCGGATCGCGCGAGGCATCTATCCGGATGTGATCGTGATCGAGCCGGGCGACATGGGCGCGATCAAGATCGAGCAGATCCGCGACGCGATCGACGCGGCCGGCTACCGCCCCTTCGAGGGCCGGCGCCGCGTCGTCATCGTGGACGACGCCGAGGCGATGGCGCCGGCCGCGCAGAGCGCGCTGCTGAAGACGCTCGAGGAGCCGCCGTCCGCCACGGTCTTTCTGCTCGTGTCGGCGATGCCGGATGCGCTGCTGCCGACGGTGCGCTCGCGCTGCCCGCGCGTGCGGTTCGCGCAGCTCGCCGCCGCCGACGTGGCGCACGTCCTCGTGCGCGACCACGGATACACCGCCGCGGATGCGCAGGCCGCGGCCGCCGATGCGGACGGCAGCGTCGGCCTGGCGCTTGCGGCCGCCTCGGCCGATCTGACCGGCGCGCGCCAGGCGGCGAAGGCGCTCCTCGAGCACGCGGCGCGTGTTGGGGATCCGGCGAAGCGGCTCGAGGCCGCCCGCGCCCTGACGCCGAAGGGCAGCACCGGCGGAAACCGGACGGCCGCACAGGTGGAGCGCGATCAGCTGGCCCTCTGCCTGCGGTCGGCCTCCGCGCTGCTGCGCGATCTCGGCGTGCTCGCGACCCGGTCGGATGCCCGGATGCTCGCCAATCCCGATCTCGAGCGCGAGCTGGCGCCGCTCGCGAAGGCGTACGGCAGCGAGCGCAGCATGCGCGCGTTTCTCGCCGTCGATCGCGCCCTGGCGGCCCTCGAGCGCAACGCCAGCCCGAAGGTCGTGGCCGACTGGCTCGTACTGCAACTGTAGGCCCCAGGCCCCAGGGCCCAGGCCGAAGGGGGTGCGATACGCGATAAGATCGTGGCCGACATGGAAACCCCGGCGCTCAAACGCCTCTTTACCGTGCACGAATTCCAGCAGATGGCCGAGGCGGGTGTGTTCGCTGAGAACGACCGGCTGGAGCTCCTCGACGGGGAGATTGTGCAGATGACGCCCATCGGCAGCCGGCAGGCGGCATGTGTCATGCGTTTAAACGCGTGGTGTTCGGAACTCGCGCGGTCAGGGGCCCTTGTCAGCGTGCAGGGTCCGCTCGTGCTGGATGAGGGAACTGAACTGTACCCGGATATTGCCCTCCTCCGGCGGCGCGCCGATTTCTACAGCAATTCGCATCCGAGGCCAAGTGACGTCCTGTTGGTGGTCGAGGTGGCGGACACGACGGGCGACTACGACCGGCACGTCAAAATCCCACGCTACGCGCGCGCGGGCATTCCCGAGGTGTGGGTGGTGGATCTGCGTGCGCGCGCCATCGATGTCTACGACCGGCCGATGGCAGGTGAGTATCGAGGCCAGCGGCAGGTCGGGCCGGGCGAATCGTTGGCCGTTCCAGCATTGCCGGGCCAGCAACTCGCTGTTGCCGACATCCTCGCCTGATTCCGCATCGAGACGTGGAATTCCCTACGGAGGGTCGCATGCCGGCGGACATCACGAAGCGACTGTTCGACGTGAACGACTACCATCGTATGGCACAGGCCGGCATCCTGTCGGAGGACGACCGCGTGGAGCTCATCGATGGAGAGATTGTCGCGATGACGCCGATCGGCCCGCGACACAACGCATCTGTGAACCGCGCCAACCATGGCCTGGGGAGGATCGTGGGCGACCACGCTATCGTCCAGGTGCAAGGGTCAGTGAGGCTGGATCGCTTTCAGGAACCTCAGCCCGACATCGTGTTGCTGCGCCCGCAGCCGGATTTCTACGCATCGCGCCTCCCAGGGCCGTCGGACATCCTCCTCATCATCGAGGTCGCGGAATCCTCACTCCACTACGACCGCGAGGTGAAGGCGCGGATCTACGCCCAGTCCGGCGTTCGGGAGTATTGGCTGGTCGATCTCGACGATCGGTCGGCGTCGTGTTACAGCGATCCGAGCGGTACCACATATCAAGAGCTTCGTCAGTACCGCTCCGGCCAGTCGATTGCTCCGCAGGCGTTGCCGCAATGCGCGATTCCCGTGGACGTGCTGCTGGCCGACTGATCCCCCAAGATCAGGTCGCATCAACACCGCTCCGGCTGGACGACCACCTCCCAGCCGGGCGTCATCGCCCCTCGTCTGTCATGAGCGCGGTCGGACCGCTGAGGCGAGCGCGGCTCGTGCCGAGGTAGCGCCCCGCTTTCCAATCGACCTGCGGGTGCGATTCCTCCACCGTCACCGTGCGCACGGCGCGGAGGTCGCCGAAGCAGCTGGCGAGCATCTCGCGGGCGCCGCGCGTGTACTCGGACGCGGGCAGCGCCGCGAGCATTCGCGCCTCGTCGCCGCCAATCTGACAGGCGCTCGTGGTGTCGTCGGCCATCGAGGCCACGAGCCAGTGCGACGTGCCGCCGGTCGGCGGATACTCGTCCGGCGTCGCATACGTTTTCGAGTACATGTCGTACGCAGAGAAGAGAGGAGGCACTTCGAGCCTCCACGTCGAGGCGACGATCTGCTGGGCGACGGCGGCCGCGAGGATCGCGGCATGCACTGGACGCCATCGTAGGGGAGGGTCCGGCTGCCCTTCGACTTCGCTCAGGGCACCCCGAGCACGCGTCGAGGGGTGACGCCGGACGCCACGTACGCGATGCCACGGCGCGAACGAGAGGAGCAGCACCCACCAGGCGGGCCAGAACACGCCCTGAAACAGCCAGAAGCCCACGAACATCGGCAGCACGGCGCACGCCGCCGCCAACCGGACCGGCCAGGGTCCGAGGATCGCCGCGACGATCACCAGGCTTTCCACCGCGACGGCCACGAACGAGAGCGCCACCGCCACGACGGGCACGACCGCCAGCTGCACGCCCCAATCGACCGGCGCGTTGGCGACGTCGGTCAGGAAGTGGTATTTGACCGTCCCGTTCAGAATCCAGTTGAGACCGGCTTCCCGCAGCTTGGAGAAGGCCGCCGCCGCGAGCGCCAGGCCGAGCACGACGCCGGGGATCCAGACGGTGTAGCCGTAGTCTCGTGCGGTGGTCCGGCTGAAGCCGGACGCCACGTCGTTGCGGCCCCGGCCGAGGAGCGCGTCGACGCTCCAGGCGTCTCCCCAGCGCGACGGCAGCAGGCAGAGAAGCGCCACCAGGAGCGCGCTGATCGGATGATGGCCAGACTCCATCGTGTAGACGACGCTCCACGCGATCGCCCCGAGCGTGAACGCCGCGAATGACAGACGCGTCAGCACGCCCGCGACGAAGAGGACGCCGGACATCCAGAGCCACGGCGTGATGACGCTGCTGTAGAGCGCGGGTGGCGACAGCGCGAACACGGCGACCGACGCGCTGCCAAACACGATGCGGAACAGCGCCGCGCCCTCTGGCGACACATCCGGGATGCGGCGGTACAGGCCGCGGGCGATTGCCTGAGCGATCGCCCGCAGCGCGCCCGCAAGCCGCGCCGCCTGCGCGGAGGCAGCCGCGACCACCAGCGCGAGGAGGGCCAGCGACGCGGCGCTCATCCACAGGAGCCTGGCCGCCGCCGCCGTCTGCTGCGATGCCCGCTGGGCCGCCGCATCGCCGATGAGCGCGCGTTCAGCCGTCGCGACGACCGCGAACGCCGAGCGATCGAGGTCGTGGGTGTCCTGGACGGCGGGATGCGCGATGAGGCGCCGGATGTTGTCGGTGGACGCGTCGACGAGCAGATACGAGTACGTCGTGCCTTCGGTCGCCTCGCGCGCGGTCAGGCAGAATCGACGTTCGAGCGCCTCGCGTTCGGCCTCAGGGACCTCCGGGGCCCATCGCACGTGAATGAACGCGCCGAGCGGGCCGAACCACCGCAGGCTGGCATAATCGAGGACGAGCGCCGCGGCCGACAGCAGCAATCCGGCGATCAGGTACGGTCGCGCCCGGCCGAGCGCAGCAAGGACCATCGGCGGGCCATCTTACCGCGCCCGCCCGCGGCCCGGGAGCAGGGCGGAGAGACGTGAAACCGCGCATCGCGATTACCGTCGGTGACCCCTCGGGGATCGGACCCGAGATCGCGCGCAAAGCCGCCGCGGACGGACGCGTACGCGACGCGTGCGAGCCGGTGCTGTACGGCCCGCCCGATGCTGCGGCCTTCGTGCCGGGTGTCGTCTCCGCCGAGGCGGGGCGCGCCGCCTACGAGTCGATCTGCGCCGCGTCCGCCGACGCGCGATCGGGCGTCGTCCACGCCGTGGCGACCGCGCCGGTCAGCAAGCTGGCGTTCGCGCGGGCCGGCCTCCCGTGGAAGGGGCACACCGACCTCCTGGCGCATCTGACCGGCAGCCGCCGCGTGGCGATGATGTTCTGGTCGGAGCCGCTCAAGGTCGTGCTCGCGTCGGTGCACGTGCCGCTGGCCGACGTGCCGCGCGCGCTGACGCGCGGCGCGCTCGATGACGTGATTGCTCTGGCAGCGTGCGAGCTGCCGAAGTTCGGCCTGGCCCGGCCGCGCTTCGCCCTTGCGGGCTTGAATCCCCATGCGGGAGAGGACGGCGTGCTCGGAACCGAAGAACAGCAGATCCTCGAGCCGGCCGTCGAGGCGGCGCGCGCGCGTGGAATCGAGATCGCGGGGCCGTTCCCCGCCGATACCCTGTTCGTGCGCGCCGCCCGCGGCGAGTTCGACGTGGTGATCGCCTGCTACCACGATCAGGGGCTGATTCCGATCAAGCTGCTGGACTTCGGAGAGGCGGGGAACGTCACGCTCGGGCTGCCGATCATCCGCACCTCGGTCGACCATGGCACCGCGTTCGACATCGCGGGTCGGGACAAGGCTGACCCGTCGAGCATGATTGCGGCCACGCTGCTCGCGGCGCGCCTCGCCGCCCGAGTGCTGCAGTAGCTGGGACGTGGATTATACTTGGCGCAGGCGGATCGAGAGCGGGCTCACCGAATGGAGACACGAGTTTTGATGACGATGGAAGAATACCTCCACACGTCGTTCGACGACGCGGATCGGGACTACGTCGACGGGGAGGTGATCGAACGGAACATGGGCGAGCTGCCGCACGCACAGCTTCAGGGAGAACTCCTTTACAGATTGCGCAGTCTCGCAGAGAGTCTGAGACTCCAGGTGCTGCCCGAAATCCGGATTCAGACGAGACCGACGCGCTTCCGCGTCGCGGACATCGCCGTCTGGCGCGCGGGCGACATCGGTCGGCGAATTCCGACGGTCCCCCCGTTTCTCGTCATCGAGATTCTGTCGGCCGAGGATCGGATCGTTCGGTTGCAGCCAAAGATCCAGGAATATCTCGCGCACGGCGTTGCGTGGGTGTGGGTCATCGATCCTGACGAGCGCCGGGCATTGAGCTATTCCCAGGCCAATCAAGGCGGCACCCTGGTCGACGAGCTGCGGACGTACGACCCCGATATCGCCATCCCGCTGGCCGATCTGCTCTCTGTTCTCGACTGACCCCTCCGACACGCCGGTGAGCCTCCATCGGCATCCGGCCTCATTCCGCGATCCCGCGGGGTTCGTCTTCCGGGAAGGACCGCAGATCAGGCGCGCCGTCACCGAGTACGGGTTGCCGCACGTGCGCGCGGTGCGCGCCACGGGACTGGTCGAACGGCTCATCGCGAGCGGACGGTTGTGGCCCGAGCGCGAGGTCGCGGCCGGCCTCGAGGGACATCCCGACGTCCGGCTCGTGCTGGAGCACCCGCCGCTCCCGTTCGTCTCCTATCCCTATGAATGGCCGTTTCGCGCGCTCCAGGCGGCGGCGCTGCTCCATCTGGACGTCCAGATCGAGGCGCTCGACGCCGGGGTCATGCTGACGGATGCCAGCGCCTATAACGTGCAGTTCGTCGGGGCGAAGCCGGTGTTCATCGACCACCTCGCGTTCCGTCCCTACCGCGACGGCGAACTGTGGGCCGGCCATCGGCAGTTCTGCGAGCAGTTCCTGCACCCGCTGCTGCTGCAGAGCCTCGCCGGCATCGAGTTCCAGCCGTGGTATCGCGGGCGCATCGACGGCATTCCCGGCGCCGACGTGCTTCGCCTGCTGCACTGGCGCCACACGCTCCGCTGGAACGTGCTGACCAACGTCGTCGCGCCGGCGCGGCTGCAGCGGCTGGCCGGTCGGCCCGGCGTCGAGCGCCGGGTGACGCGCGCGCGACTCCCGAAAGACGGCCTCCGCGGCATGTTCACGTCGCTTCGCCGCTGGATCGCAGGGCTGGCGCCGCGGGGCCTCGACATGACGCCGTGGGCCGCGTACGAGGCGACGGTACCGGACGCCGAGGCACGGGCGATCGCCGGCTTCGTCGACGAGTTCGTGCGGCGCGTGTCACCGGGGCTCCTGTGGGATCTCGGCTGCAATACGGGCCGCTACGGTGAAACCGCGCTCCAGGCGGGCGCGCGGTACGTGGTCGGCATCGACAGCGACGCCGGCGCGCTCGACGGCGCCTTTGCGCGGGCGCGCGACCGGGGGCTCGCGCTGCTTCCGCTGCTCGTCGATCTGGTCAATCCGTCGCCGGGCCAGGGATGGCGCGGCGAAGAACGGCAGACGCTCACCGATCGCGGCCGTCCGGACGCGCTCGTCGCGCTCGCCGTCGTGCATCACATCGCGATTGCCCGCAACGTCCCGCTCTCCGAGGTGGTGGCGCACCTGACGACGCTCGCGCCGGAAGGGGTGGTGGGGTTCGTGGCGCCGAGCGACCGGCGGGCGCAGGCGCTCTTCCGGGGACGCGAGGAGATCTTCCGGGAGTACTCGCTCGACACCTTTCTCGGGCTGCTCCAGCAGCGCGCCCGCATCGTCAAACGCGAATCGATACCGGGCACCGAACGCACGCTGCTCTGGTTTTCGACGCGTCCCGCCTGAGCGGCTAGGATTCGCGGAAGGCGTTGGTCAAGGGGTACCGGCGATCGCGGCCGAAGCTCCTGCGCGTGATCTTGACGCCCGGCGGGGCCTGTCGCCGCTTGTACTCCGCCGTATACAGCAGCCGCTGCACCCGCGTGACGACGTCGCGCGGGAAGCCGCGGGCGGCGATCTCGTCGACGCTGCGCTCCTCTTCGACGAGACCGTTGAGGATGGCGTCCAGGACCTCGTAGGGCGGCAGCGTGTCCTGGTCGGTCTGGTTCGGCCGCAGCTCGGCGGTCGGGGCCTTCGTCAGCGACGATTCCGGAATCACGCGCCCGGCCGGACCGAGGCCGCCCTCGGGCACGTGCGCGTTGCGCCACCGGGAGAGCGCGTACACCTCGGTCTTGTACACGTCCTTCAACACCGAATAGCCGCCGCACATGTCGCCATAGAGGGTGGCGTAGCCGACCGACATCTCCGACTTGTTGCCGGTCGTCACGAGCAGCTCGCCGACCTTGTTCGACACGGCCATCAGCAGCACGCCACGGGTGCGTGCCTGCAGGTTCTCCTCGGTCACGTCGCGCGGACGCCCCGCAAACAGGGGCGCCAGGACCTCCTCGAGCGCGGCCACGGGCTGCTCGATCGGCAGTGTCTCGAGGCGGATGCCGAGCGCGGCCGCCGACTCCGCCGCGTCGCGCGAGCTGGCCTCGCTCGTGAAGCGCGACGGCAGGCGGACGCCGCGTATGCGGTCGGCGCCGAGCGCGTCGACGGCGACGGCGGCCGTCAAGGCCGAGTCGATGCCGCCCGACATCCCCAGCACGACGCCGCGGAACCCGTTCTTGCGGACGTAGTCGCGCAGGCCGAGCATCATCGCGCTGTAGACCGCGGCCGGGCGCGGCTCGGCGCTCCACGACGCGCTGCCCTCGCAGCAGTACCGGCCGTTCTGGCGGTGCCACCGCGACACGACGAGCGCTTCGCGCCAGAACGGCAGCAGGTGCGCCAGCGTGCCGTTCGGGTTCATCACGAACGATCCGCCGTCGAACACCAGCTCGTCCTGGCCGCCGACCTGGTTGACGTACGCGAGCGGGAGACCGGTTTCAGCGACGCGGTGCGCCGCCAGGTCGAGACGCTGGTGAAACTTGTCGACCTCGAAGGGCGACCCGTTCGGCACGAGAAGCAGTTCGGCGCCCTGGCGCGCGAGATGCGCCGGCACCGCCGGAAACCAGACATCCTCACAGACAGGCAGGCCGACCCGCACACCACGGAACATGACCGGATCAGGGAGCGGTCCGGGCGTGAAGACGCGCTTCTCGTCGAAGACGCCGTAATTCGGGAGCTCGTGCTTGAAGCGCAGGTCCGCGCGGCCGTCGGCTACGAGGGCCGCCGCGTTGTACACGTGCCCGTCGGCCGCCCACGGCAGCGTCACGACGAGCGCGGGTCCGCCGGCGGCGCTCTCGCGCTCGAGATCGCGCAGCACCGCGGCGGCGGCGGCGACGAGCGCGGGACGCAGCACCAGATCCTCAGGAGGGTAGCCGACGATGGCGAGCTCGGGGCAGACCAGGAGGTCGGCGCCGATCGCGGCCGCCTCGTCGCGCGCGCGGCGGATACGCGCAGCGTTTCCGGCCAGATCGCCGACCGTTGCATTGATCTGCGCGATCGCGATGGTGAGGGTCACCTAGGCCAAGAATACACGGCCGGGCGCTATAATGGCGCGGCTCCCAACCGCTGGTGACCTCTCAACCGCTGGTGACAACGACTGCTGTCGCAGACGCCTCTCCGCGGATCGCACCCCCGGACAACGGCCCCGGACCACCGCCCTTTGTCTATCTCGCGGCGATGCTGCTTGGGGCGTTCGCGTTCGTGTTCCGGCTGCTGACGCTGCGCAGTCTTCCGGACGACCACTATCTGTACCTGTCGGCCGCGCAGCAGATCCTCCTCGGCGAGATTCCGGGGCGCGATTTCGTCGACCCCGGCATGCCGCTGCAGTTTCTGTTGTCCGCGGCCGGACAGGCGATCGCGCCCGGTCCGGCCACCGAAGGGATCCTGACGGGCGCCATCCTGGCGATGTCGACGGCGGTGACCGCCGTCGGCGTTTCGTGGCTGACGCGATCCGTCACCGCCGGTACGTGCGCGGCGTTGTTCCAGATGTTGATGCAGCCTCGCCTCTACTCCTTCCCGAAGATCGCCGTGCCTGCCGTCCTGATCGTGCTCGTGCTGTGCTACGCGCGGCGGCCGCGTGCGCTCGTGCTCCTCCCGTTGGCGGCCTGGATCGCGATCGCGTTTCTGCTGCGTCACGACATCGGCGCCTACGCCGCGCTCGCCGCGGCGGCGGGCGTCGCGCTCAGTCACCACCGTGTCGTCGACGGCGCGCGGGCCTGCATGACCCTCGCGGCGCTCGTGCTGGTCGCCCTGCTTCCATATCTGACGTTCGTGACATGGCACGAGGGCCTTGCCGAGCACGTGCGCGAGGCGTTCGAGTACGGCAAGGCCGAGTGGCACCAGCTGCGATTCCCCTGGCCGACATTCAGATTTGGCACGCCGGGGGACGCGGATGCCGTGCTGCCGTGGAGCCGCAACGATGCGGCGGCGTTCTTCTTCTATGCGGCGTACGCGCTGCCGATTCTCTCGGGGCTGCTGCTCGCTCGCGCCGAGCATCGCCGGAACGTGCTCGTTCGCTCCGGCATCGGCGCAGCGATCGTCGTCGCCGTCCTGTACGTGGCGATCATCCTCCGGCACCCGCTGGTCACGCGCGTGCAGGATCTGGCGGGAGTCTACGCGCTGCTTGGTGCCTGGAGCGCGGTCGCGCTGCTCCATGCCACGCCTGCGCGGAGCAGCGCCTTCTGGTCCCCGTATGTGCTCACGCGTACCGGCGTTGCGATTGCGCTGGCCGTCGCCCTCGTCAGTATCGACGTCCTCGGCGAAGTGCGCGTCGAGTTCAGGGGGGCGGGTCTGACCGATTCGCCGGGCGCCGTGAAGGCGCGCGCCGTCGAGGTCATCTCGGCCGGCGAGTGGCCGTGGAACGGCTTCTGGCCCGCGGGCGATCTACCGGCGGCGGTCGAGTATCTCAATACATGTGTGGTTCCGGAGGACCGCATCTGGCTGACGTGGCAGGCGCCCGAGTATTACGTGTTCGCGCGGCGCGGCTTCGGCGCCGGGCACCCTATGACCATGGCGCCGCATTCCTTCACCACACCGCACGATCAGGAACTGATGATTGCCAGGCTGGAACGGCATCGTGTGCCGATTGTGCTCATCAATGAATCGACGCGCGCGGAGTTCGCCGGGGCGTACCCGCGAGTGGACGAGTACCTCCGGCGCGAGTACATTCCCGCGGCAGAGTTCGAGATCCGCGGCGATGAGACGATTGCGATCGCCGTCCGGCGGGGGTTGAAGGCGACCAGCGTCTACGGCAATCAGCGATGGCCGTGCGGCATGGTCCCTGAGGGCGATCTAGCGTCCCCCTGACGCGTCGTCCGCCGGCACCCGCAGCAGCGCCGGTTCCTCCGCGTTGAATGCTGCGCAGATCCGATCCGGCGGCTCGGCGCCGTGCGCGCTCAGCACGCGGACGATGTCGCGATGGCCCAGCGCCTCGGCAAGGCAGATCGCCTGCCGATCGGCGGCGCGGTCGAGACGCGCGCCGTAGCCGAGCAGCATCTTGACGATGTCGACATTGCCGAGGGCCACCGACCAGAGGAGCGGAGTCGTCAGCACCCACCGGCCCTGCGTCAACGCCGGATGCCGCACGGCGATGAGCGCGTTCGGATCCTGTCCAGATCGAATGTATTGATAGGCGTGCTGAAGGTTGCCAGTGGCGATCGCCTCGGCGAGCGAGTAGGCGAACGGGGGAGCGAAGAGCGACGACCGCGGTCGCAGGATCCGCCACGCTTCAATGCCGGTGAGGCCCAGCGCGACGACAATGGCTGGCGCTCCGATGAGAAGCGCGAGGCGGCGTCGCCGAAGGGTTACAGCTCGCCGATCCATCGCGACATCCAGCGCGGGTAGCGCGTCGGCTGAGGCATGCCCGGTGTCGTGCCCTGTTCGATCATCGAGTCCATGATCCCCAGGTACACCGGCCGTTCAACGAACTCGCGCCGGCGCTCGGGCATCGCCACCAGCCATTCGGTGTGGTTGCGGAACGAGGTGAGGCGCGCGCGCTCGAGCGTGCCGACGGCACGCACGTGCCAGCCGGCGGCAATCAGGACGAGCATGACGCCCGCCATGGCGAACGGCACGCGCGGAGCCGTCGACGCCCGATCCACGGCCGCCCGCAGGGCATGGAATGCCGCGACGGCGTACAGCGGCACGGCCATGCCGCCGAGACGGTCGCGCGAGTAGTTGGCGCTCAGCACGCCCGACGCGAGCAGCACGACGACCAGCGCGAGGCACAGCCGCGCATCGGGCGACCAGCCCTCCCGCCGCACGCGCCTCAGCGCGCCGGCGCCCCACCAGGCGACGATCGCGGTCAGCGCCGCCGACGATCCCAGGTGCACGAGCTGCCACGGCTGCGGATGGCCGCTGACGATGGAGCGGACGATCGAGAATGTTCCGCGCGTCGGTTCGGCAAACAGCACGTTGGCCATGGTGCTCGCGCCGCTGTACGCATAGATGACATAGGGGAAGCCGCCGTACCGCTCGATGGCTTCCGCGGGCTCCATCTCGCCGAATCCCAGTCCGACCGCCTGCTCGAACATGGACCACGACTCACCCCACATCAGACGGAGTACGGCGTACACGACGGCGATGGCCGCCAGCGTCGCGGCGGTCGCGGCGCCGGCGCCGGGCGCGCGCGTCCACCACGCCGCTGCGACGAGCGGCACGAGCACGAGTCCCTGTTCTTTGAATCCGACGGCCACGAGCGTCAGCAGCGCGATCGCCGGCAGATGCCATGCGCGGCGCTCGCGGGCCAGCAGGATCCACACCGCCAGCAGCAGCGGCATCCCGACGATCGTGTAGCTCAACGGAAGTTCCAGATTGTCGCGAAAGCCCGGGCTGCCGACGAGCACCGCGACGGCAGCGGCGGCAAGCGCCGCCTCGACGGCCGTTCGCGGCCGCAGGTGGACGATGAGGAGCGACACCAGCAGCAGGATCGGAACGATGTGGACCAGCTTGATCCACGACAGCGCCGCGGCGAGCGAACCCGCGTGCTGCCAGGCCGCAGAGACCGTCAGGTGAAACAGCGGCCGGTAGTACGAGGTGTCGGGAATCAGGAAGTCGAGCGCCGGCTGACGCGCGACGTCCTCGAAGATCGCCACGGCCTCCGATACCGGGAACGGCATCCGCCACAGCGTCAGACAGAGGAGCGCGACGAGCGGCGTGGACGCGAGCAGCACGACGCCCGTCCAGACGTGCGGCCGCTCGCGCTCGCGCGTCTCTTCCGTGGAATTGGTCTGCATCGTCAGGGGTCAGACCCCATAATAGCCACTGACGTCATGGGCACGCAGGAGCGCGATCGCGAGGCGGCGCAGCGCGTCATCGCCGACAACCGCAAGGCGCTGCACGATTATCACGTACTCGATTCGTGGGAGGCGGGCGTCGTGCTCCTCGGGACCGAGGTGAAGGCGATTCGCGAAGGGCGCGTCAACCTGCGCGACAGCTTCGCGCGCGTCGAGAAGGGCGAGGTGTGGCTCCTGAACGTCCACGTCAGCCCGTACAGCCACACCGGGTACGCGCACCATGACGAGCGCCGCCAGCGGAAGCTCCTCCTGCACGAACATGAGATCCGCAAGCTTGCGGGCCGCGTCGCCGAGAGAGGGCTGACGCTCGTGCCGCTGCGGATGTACTTCAAGAACGGCCGCGTGAAGGTGCAGCTCGCGCTCGCCAAAGGCAAGCAGGCCCACGACAAGCGAGAGACGATCCGCCGCCGCGAGATCGACCGCGAGACGCGCGCCGCCGTCAAGGCGCGCCGGCGGTAGAGTCGGCTGGCGGCGCGGCGTCGTACCGCCCGAGGAGGCCGTTCAAGCGGATCGCCAGAATGTGGAGAAACGCGATGAGCCCGGTGCGCAGGCGGACCTGGCTGCCGGGCCGGTACGACCACGTAATCGGCACCTCGCGCACCCGCAGGCCGGCGCGGCGCGCGAGGTAGAGCAGCTCGACGTCGAACGCAAAGCCGTTCAGCCGCGCGACTGGAAAGAGCTGCTGGACCGCCCGCGCGGACAACATCTTGTAGCCGCACTGCGTGTCCTGGATGCCGGGGACCGCGACGATTCGTACCATGGCATTGAACAGGCGGCCAATGACGTGCCGCAGCCAGGGCTCGCCTATACGCACGGCGCCGGGGGCCTCACGCGACGCGATGATCACGTCGCCGTCGGCGGCGAAGAAGCGCGGCAGCTCATTGAGATCCATGGAGAGGTCGGCGTCGGCGAACAGGCGCCACTGCCCGCGGGCCGCCAGCATGCCGTGCCGTACCGCGCCGCCTTTGCCGCTGTGTACGGCAGCAATCAGGCGGACACGCGGGTCGCGCGCGGCCGCCGCGCTCGCAATCGCGCGCGTATCGTCCTCGCTCCCGTCGTCGACGACGACGATCTCCCAGGTCGGGACGGACTGCTGCAGCCAGGCCGCACAGCGCTGCAGCGTCTCCTGCAGGCGGACCGCTTCGTTGTAGGCGGGAATGACGAGGGACAGTTGCGGCGCGTCCGCGGTCAGGCCGGCCATTTCGGGAACCCTTTGGCCTTCCGTTCTTTGAAGCGCCGCTTGCCTTCGTCGAAGTGACTGCGCTGGCGCGCGTAGACCTCGTCCATCGGCGCCGTGCCACGATCCGGGTGGCGGTGCTCGAAGACGATGTGGCGGGCGGGGCGGATGACGCGGTCGCGCCGCGCCTGTTCGGTGAACTCGTTGTCGCCGCACACCCCGTGGTATCCGGGATAAAGAATGTAGCCGTAGCGCTCGTAGTACTTCCGCGTGAGGATCGAAAACGGGAGCAGCCACGTGCTCCCGTCGGAGTTGTCGACGTCGAGCACGACCTCCTCGTTCACATCCGGCACAGCGTCGCGGATCTGCTCGTCCCACCCGGGGCGGGGAAAGTAGTCGTCCGCGATCGTGATCAGGATGCCGCCATGCGCCACCCGGGCCGCGGCGTTGTAGCCCGAGTTGGGGCCCGTGACGCCGGCCTGGACGACCGCACTGCGCGCCCAGCCCGCCACCGCCTCGGGCGGCAGCGAAAAGTCCTGATCCTCGTCGATGGCCAGGATGTACTCGACGTTTTTCGGATGGCTGGCGTTGCTCAGAAACGCCTCCATGGCCGGCCGCCAGCCGTCCGGCAGGCGCGCCGTCGAATGGAGGAGCGAGATCACGAGGCCGCCGCCCGCTGTTCGCCGTGGAGCGGTCGTCTGCGCCGGCCGCGCGGGCCGCTGCTCGCGCGCAGATTGAAGACGAGCAGGTTCGCGGCGCGGCGATCGGCGCCGAGCGCGTGCAGCACCTCCGCCGCCTCAGAAGCCCGGTGCCACTCGGCGCCGTAATATCCGCCGATTTCCTTGACGTGCGTGAAGTGTCTCGCCAGCAGCGCGGCGAGATCCGCCGTCGCCCCACCGGAGGCGCCCATGACCGCGGAGTCGAGCTGGAGCTGCCACACGACTTGTCGTCGCGGCAGGAGGCGCGCAGCCCCTTCCAGCACGTGCAGGTTCCAGGGCTGCAGCGTGATTCGCGCGAAGCGCACCTCGTCGACGGGAATGCGCATGCGGTCGACCCACGCGTCGAGGGTCAGCGCCGGCACTCGCTCGGCGTCCTTGCCTCCAGGCCCCGCCAGCGTCACCGAGCCTGTCGCATCGGCGATGGCGATCCGGTCCGCGAGGACGAGCCCCTCCATGGAGTTGTCGAGCGTGTTCCCGACGAGGCACGCATACGCGTCGCTATCCGGCTCGGCCGCATACGCCAGCGCGAAGTCGCCGAGGAGGACTCGTGGAATACAGGCTGCGCCGGTCCAGGCGCCGATGTCGAGCATCACGCCGCCGACAGCGAACTGCCGGACCGTGGTCAGATCCTGCATCGGCAACCAGGCCGTCTCTGGCGGCGCGGCGCCGGTGCCGTCGGCCGGCACCGACCACTGCAGTCCCGCCATCGTCGCGCTCCGCACGCGCGTCGCGTCTGGGCCTGCCCGCCAGCGCGCCGCTGCGGCGGCGTACTCGGCGTTCGTCGAGGCGAACTGCGCGGCACGGTCCGCGTCGGTGGGGGACACGCCGTTCCGTCGCGCGGTGCGCGCGGCAATCGCGAGCTGGGCGAGCTTGATTCGGCGTTCGGAGGCGAGTGTCCCCGCAAGCTGGGCTTCGGTGCGCGTGAGGCGGATCAGGTAGTGCCGCAGCATCCCGAGCAGCGTCGTGCGATCGGCGTGCTCGGCCGATGCGTGCTCCTGCGCCGTGCGCAGCTTCTCGTCGAGCGCCTTCAGCCTGCCCGACGCCGCTGCCGCTTCCCGGGCGGCGCGCGTGCGCTCGGCGCGCCGGACCGCCGCGACCGCCTGGCGCTCGCGGTCGACATCGGCGGCGCGGGCGAGCCCGGCGGCGGTGAGCAGCCGCCGGGCCGCCGCTCGGAGCACCGTGCGGATCACGGACCTGGCACGCCGGCGAGTTCGTACGCGGCGTACGGGCTGGACAGATCGATCTCGACCTCGCCGATGGGCGGGACGTCGAACAGCGACTGGAAGATCCGGCAGTGGTAATCGAGCCTGGCGGCAGGGTAATACCGCCTGAAGGTCTTGCGCGTCAGTCCCTGGTCGTCGCGGAGGACGTGCGTCGCCGGCTGCGCCGCCACCAGGTCGTGATTGTGTTCGCCGAGGCAGTGGCGGAAGAAGCGGCGGCACGCCTCCGTCCTGCCGATCCATGCGCCCGAATTGAGGTGGCGGTAGGCGGATTCGGCGATCGATCGCTCGAACTCCTCGAGGTACGGCACCACCGGGTAGCTGTTCTTCTCGCCGCTGAACACGATGTCGCATCCGAACGACTGGAACGCGGCGAGAATCCGTTCGAGCGGCGAGACGACGAGTACGTCGTCGGCGTCGAGCGCCATCACGTACTCCGACTCGACGCGCATGAGCGCCTCGGCGTTCAGGTACACCTTCATGTCAGGCCGCCACTTCGGCAGATGCTTGCCGAGCGTCACGTACGAGGCGCCCCAGCGATCCAGGCATCGTTCGAGCACACTCTTGGCTGGCCGGCTGTTCCAGGTGAGGATGGTCAGCTCCGGACACGGCGCGGGCGGTTCCTGTACACCCTCGAAGAAGACGGCGACCGCCTGCGCCCATGGCGTCTGCCACTGCGGCGGGTTGCCGTTTCGGTGCAAGACAGACGGAGTGCTCACGGTAACCAGATTCTTGACCAGCATGGCTCGGCGTTGTGACCGCTATTATAAGTTCTGATCAGACCTTCCATGAAATTCGTGCTCGTCGCGAAGCAGGAAAAGAACGTCGAGGCGTACCTCGAGACGCTGCGGTGCCTTCTCGAGCGCGGCCATGACGTCGGCGTCGCCGTGCAGGAGCGCGACGACGCCCGCGACCGCCGGCTCGCCGAGGCCGTCGCGTCGCCGCGCTTCCGCGTCGTGGCGTGCCCGTCGGCTCGCGTCGACGAGTGGGGCGCCGTGGCGCCGCTCGTACGGCGCCTGCGCGACGGCATCCATTTTCTGCGGCCGCCGTTCGCGGAGGCGCCGGCGCTGCGGACGCGGATCTTTTCCAAACTGTGCCAGGAGCTCGCGCTCGACGCCGACGCCGCCGGAGTGCTGCCGGCGGTCGACGGGCTGCCTCCCACGCAGCTCGGACGCCTCGAAGCGGTCCTGCGCCTCGCGGAGCAGAGCATTCCCACGTCGGATCTCTTCGATGAATTTCTGCGGTCGGAGACGCCGGACGTCGTGCTGATCTCTCCGCTCGTGCATTTCGGATCGGCACAGGCCGACGTCGCGGCAAGCGCGCGCAGACTCGGCATTCCGGTCTGGATGCTGCTCTTCAGCTGGGACAATCTCAGTACGAAGGGCTGCATGCACGTCGAGCCCGACCTGATGTTCGTCTGGAACGAGCAGCAGCGGAAGGAGGCCGGCGACCTGCATCGCTTTCCTGCGTCGCGGGTCGTCGTGGTCGGGGCGCCGCGGTTCGATCGCTTTTTCGCCCTGCGGCCCGCGCTCACCCGCGAACGGTTCCACGAGGCGTTGGGGTTCGATCCGGCGCGGCCAACGCTCCTGTACCTCTGCTCGTCGCTGCTCATCGCCCCGCGCGAGCTGGAATTCGTGCGCGGATGGCTCGCCGGCCTGCGGTCGCATGCCTCAGCCGCGCTGCGCGAGGCGAACGTCGTCGTGCGGCCGCATCCCGACGTCGAGCTGCTGCCGGCCGGCACGCCGTTCGAGCGTCTCCGGTGGCCGCAGGCGCCGCGGCTCGATGCGTACCTCGCCCGGCCCTTCGGCGATCCGCACGCGGTGGTGCTGCGGACGTCGTTCAAGGATCCAAACGGGCTCTTCGAGTCGCTCGTGCACAGCACCGCCGTCGTCGGGCTCAACACGACGGCGGAGCTCGAGGCGGGCATCGTGGGCCGGCCGGTGTTCACCGTGACGGCGGATGGCGGGGCGGGCCCGCAGCCCACGGTGCACTTTCATTACCTGACACGCGCGCACGGTGGATTCGTGTCGGTGGCATCGACCCTGGACGAGCACGGGCAGCAGCTTGCCGCGGCGCTCGCCGCCGGTGTCGATCCCGCGCCGATCCGCGCGTTCATTCAGTCGTTCCTCCGCCCCCATGGACTCGATCGGCCGGTGGCGCCGCTCCTGGCCGACGCACTCGAGCAGCATGCCGGTACTGGAACGGTTGCGCCGCGGGCAACCCCGGCCGCCGTGTTCGACCCGCGCACGCTGTCGCCGGGCGACGGCGACGTGGTGCCGCTGGCGTACGACGCCGCGCGCGTGGTCGTGCATGCCACGCCCGAGGCGCTGCGGCATGCGCCGGACGGCCGCGTGCGCGTCGACCATGCCACGGTGAAATGGCTGCACGAATGCGTGAAGATCGGCGACGTCGTCTACGATGTGAATGCCGGGTTCGGCGCGTACGTGCTGCTGGCAGCGCGGCAGCGCAGCGCGGTAGTGGTGGCGTTCGAGCCGGGCTACGAAGTGTATGCCGCGCTGTGCCGCAACGTGATGCTGAACGGGTGTCAGGGCTCGGTCGTTCCCGTCCCGCTCGCGCTGGCGGGAACGGATGGTCTCGGCGAGATCAAATACGAACGGCAGTATCCGGGCGGCGAGCGGTACGGCATTCGTTCGGGACCGTGGCGCGCGAAGTCACCCGACGCCGTGCAGCCGAACGTGCACACGGCCTGCACCACGCGCCTCGATACCGCCGTGGAACGGTACGGGCTGCCTTCTCCGACCCACCTGCGCGTATCGCCGACGGTGCGGGCGGCAGACGTGCTGGATGGGGCCGCGCGCACGCTGCAGTGTGCGACGCTGCGAACGCTGTGGCTCCACGTCGCCACCGACGAAGAGGATGCGCTCGTGAGCGCGCTCGCGGCCGCGGGATTTCAGGTCGGCACGCGCCGGATCCGGCGCAGCTCCGTGCAGCTCGCGTTCACCCGATGACAGGGCAGACCGCGGTGTCCGTCCTTCGGAGGCAGATCGACTCCCTCGCAAAAACCGTGGCCGCGTTGAACCGGCGGCTCGAAGCTGCGGTGCGTGAGACAGAGCAGGCGCTGCGCGTAGAACGAGAGCGGCACTCCGAACGGGCATCACTGGCCGGTATTCCTCATGCGCGGCTCCTCTCCGAATCCATCGTCCTGGAGGGCCGCCCGTCCGAGCGCCTGCGGACGCGTCGCGTGCGTGCCGGCGATCCAGTTGAGCGTCCGTTCAGCCGGTGGGTTGGCATCACACGGTGCGCGTCGGAGGCCGCCGACGTCCGGGAGCTCTGGGAGCGGCTCCTCAGGTTCGAGGCCGAATGCGGCGACGACGTCCTGCGCGGCTTTCCGTGCACGATCCTGGATGTGCCTGGCGCCGCCGTGTCGAGTGTGGACGGCAGGCTCCGAATCACGCCCCGGCTCGAGCCCGCGTCGTCGGCGGACGTCATCGCCATTCCGCGGTGCACGTACGACGTCACCACACGGAAGATCGACAATTTCGGACATTGGATGCTCGACTGGGCGCCGCAGATTGTGGCGCTGTGGACGATCGCGCCCGAGGCGACGTTCCTGATGCCGCAGCCGCCGCGCGGATTCCATACGGCGACGCTCGCGCTGATGGGCCTCGACACGCGACGCATGGTGCCGTGGGACGGTTCGGCCGTCGAAGGCAGCAGGGTTCTCGCCTTCGAGAGCGACGGTCGCACCGGCGGCGGGCGTCCGCTGTCGCCGCTGATGGACGTGCGACGCCGCGTCGCGCCCGCCGGTGCGTCGCCGGCGGTTCGGGGACACCGCCGTATTTACGTGTCCCGGCAGGACGCTCCGAAGAAGCGGAAGTGGATCGCGAACGAAGCCGACGTGGAAGAGCTGTTCCGCAGCCGCGGGTTCGAGATCGTGGTGATGCGTGACTGTCCGCTCGACGATCAGGCGCGTCTGTTCAGGGACGCGCGGGTCGTGGCGGGCCTGAATGGCGGCGGCCTGACCGACATCGTGTTCTCGCCGAGCGGCACGCACGTCATCGTGCTGCTGAGCGACACGCTGATCCGCTGGTACTCCGGCGGCGGCCGCTCCGCCTGGGCCGGAGGCGCCCGCGGCGGCGGCGGTCAGCTGGCGGCACTTGGCGACTCGCCGCGCTTCTGGACCCATGTGGCCGCCACCTTCGAGCAGCACTGCCACTCGTTCGTCGGCGGCGATGCGATGCCGCTCGACGCGCTCGCGCGGTTCCTCGACGACGTGCTGGTGGAGGTCGAGCGGACGTGACGGGGAGCAATCCGTCGATCGGGCGCATGCGCGACGAGCTTGGGGTGCTCCGGACGGAGCTTTCGAACCTGTCGGCCCGTGTGCGCACACTGCGCCGCCGCACCGAGCAGCTGTCCGCGCTGCGCGCCGAGACGCCGCAGTGGGAGGCGCGGATTGCCGCGCTCGAAGGCCTGCTCGACTTCGACCGCGTATCCGCACACGCGCGCGGCGCCGCCGAGCGGGCGCGGCTGGCCGCCAGTCCCGTTCCTCACCTCGTGATTGCGGAGCTGTTTCCGCGCGACGTCTATCGGACGCTGCTCGACGCGATTCCGATGCCCGTGTTCTTCGACGGCCGTGCCACCGAGGGACAACAGCTGGGCGTGCCTCCGCGCCTCGCGCCGGCGCATGCCGTCGTCACCTGGATGTTCGTGAACGACGTCGTGCGTCAATCGCTGAGCGAGCTGCTCGTCGCGCGGCTCGCGGCGCCGCTCACGGCGTACGCGCATGAGCGCTTTCCGTCGCTGCCGCCCCTTGCCGAGTGGGCAGGGGAGATGACCCTGATTGACGGGCGGATCGTGCGCCGCACGCCGGGCTATGCCGGTCCGGCACCCGTGGATCGTCCATGGGAGCTCCTGACCGGCGTACTGGACCTTGTTCGCGATCACGACGGCGAGGAATACGGCAGCCGCCTCGCCGGCGTGTCGATTCCGTTCCGGCCGAACACGGCACTGGTGTGTGTCGGTCCACCAGACCGGCGGAGCTACGCGCCGATTCCCCCTGACGCGCCTGCCGGCGTGGAGCGGCACACGTACGAATTCGGCATCGGGCCCGCGCGAAGCGCGAGACGCCGGCTGGACACACAGGGGCGAGTCGTGTGACGCCCATGGTGCGAGTGGCCGTGGCTGCCGGCGTGTTCGTGTTCGCGTGGTTCCTGCGCTTCAACGACCCCAACGGCTCCTTCGCGGGTCTCATCGACGACCACTTCTTCTACGTCGTTCGCGGATGGCAAATCCTGTACGGGGATCTGCCGGTGCGCGACTTCGTCGATCACGGGGCCCCGCTGCACTTTTACCTGGCAGCCGCCGTTCAGCTCCTGTTCGGCCGGGGCACGCTGTCGGAGCTGGCCTTCACGACGACGATGCTGGCCGCGGGCGCGGCGCTGACGTGCTGGCTCGCGGCTCGGGCATCGGGCTCGATTGCCGCCGGGCTGCTCGGCGCCGCCGTCCATCTGTCGCTCTTCCCGCGGTTCTACAACTACCCGAAGGTGCTGGTGTATGCGGCCGCGATTCCGCTGCTGTGGTGGATGGCTGACAGGCCCGGCCCCTGGCCGCGATTCTGGCTTGCGGTGACGACGGCGATCGCATTTCTGTTTCGGCACGATCACGGCGTGTACGTGGCGGCTGCCGTCGCGCTGCTGCTCGTACTGCCCCCCGCGCTGTCATGGAAGGACCGCGTGCGGCACGCGGCGCTCTACATGGTGCTGACGGTCGTCGTGCTCGCGCCGTACTTCCTGTTCGTGCAGCTCAACGGCGGTGTGGCGTCGTACATCGCGCAGACCGCCTCGTGGGCGGCGCGAGAAAGGGAGCGGACGCCGATGGAATGGCCCGGACTCTTCGAGAGTCCGACTGCGTGGTGGTACTACCTGGAGCTCGTGCTGCCGGTGCTCGCGCTGGCCGTGGTGGCCGTTTCGCGCGACGGCTTCAGGCCCGGCTGGCCGAACGCGCGCGTGAAGATCGCGATTGTGGCCCTGCTCGGGATGCTCCTGAACGCGGGTTTCCTGCGCACGCCGCTCGACGCGCGTCTCGCGGACCCGTCCGTGCCGCACGCGATCGTGATCGCCTGGCTGGCGGTGGCGGTGCCCACGATGTTCGGGGCGCAGGCGTCGTGGGCGCCGTCGCTCGTGAGATGGCGGGTTCCGGTGGCGACAGTCCTCGCCCTCGTGGCGGCGCCGATGGCTGTCGTGGTCGCGGCGACGCTGATGCGCGATACCTACGAGCGTGTCGACAATGCCGGGCTGACCGAAGGGCCTCGCCGCGCCTGGCTCGGCGCGGCGTCGGTGGCCCGCACGGTGCGCGCCGACTGGCAGCTCGAGACGTGGGAGCCGCGCCCCGATCGGCCGGAGCTGATCACGCTGGCGATGTACCTGAACGCGTGCACGCGGCCCGACGCGCGAATCTTCGTGCAGCCGTACATTCCCCAGGTTCTCGCACTGGCGCGCCGCCCGTTTGCCGGGGGCCACGCGGACCTGCGGCCGGGTTTCTTTACCACCGAGCGCGATCAGCGGCAGATCCTGGCGCGTCTCGAGCGGCAGCACGTCCCGATTGCGCTCCTCGCCACCGACGACTCGCTCGAGAATTTCCGCGCGTCGTTTCCCCTGGTTACGGCGTACCTCGACGAGCATTACACCGTCGCTGGCACGCACGTATTCGACGGCCGCTACGGGATCACGCTCCTCGTCAACACCGGCGAACGCGCGGATCGCCGGTTCGAGGCGCTCGGGTGGCCGTGCCTCGCCTGAGCGCCGTCCGGCGCGGAGCCGTCTGGACTTTTGGCGCGGCGCGCGTCAGCATCTGAGAGATCGATGCCTCAGCTCTCGATAGTCGTCCCCGCGTTCAACGAGGAGCGCGGCCTGGCCGCCGTGCTCACGCGCGTGATCGCTGCGGGCGAGGACGTTCGCCGGCAGCTGCCCGACATCGACGGCGTCGAGGTGATTGTCGTCGACGACGGCTCGACGGATACGACGGCGCAGGTCGCCGCAGCCATACCTTCAGTCAGGCTCGTTCAGCATCCGGTCAACCGGGGGTACGGCGCCGCCCTCAAGACCGGCTTTGCGAACGCCCGGGGCGACTATCTGGCCTTTCTGGACGCGGACGCGACCAATCCGCCCGAGGCGCTGCCGGCGCTGGTCCGAGCGCTCATCGACCAGCGCGCGGACGTCGTCGTCGGCTCACGCGTGTCGGATCCCGACGGGGGCATGCCGAGGATCCGCGCACTCGGCAACTGGCTGTTCGCGCGGCTGCTGTCGTGGGTGATCGAGGCGCGGGTCACCGACTGCGCGAGCGGCATTCGCGTGTTTCGACGGACGATCCTGGACGACGTCCTCGAGCTGCCGGACGGTTTTAATTTCATCGTGGCGATGAGCACCGTGACGATGCAGAAGGGACTGCGGGTCGTCGAGGTGCCGACGCCATATTTTTCGCGCGTCGGTCAGTCGAAGCTGCGCGTGATCGCCGACGGCCTGGCGTTCCTGAGCTCCATCGTCGGCGTCGCCATTTCGTACAATCCGCTGAAGTTCATCGGGCCGCTCGGCGTCGGCTGCATCGCGGCGGCTCTGTACCTGAGCCTCGAGCCGGTCGTGTATTACCTGCAGTACCGGCGCGTCGAAGACGACGAGTTGTACCGTCTCATTACGATCTCGGTGCTGGCCGTCGGCGGTCTCCACATCATCAACTTCGGCCTGTTCTCGAACGCGATTCTGGCGCAGTCGTTCGGCGAACCTCCCGACCGCCGGAGCCTCCTGGGACGGCTGTTCCTGCGCGCGCCGACGATGAGGCTCGGGCGGGTCCTGGGGCCGATGCTGTGCCTCGGCGCCGTCGTACTGAACCATCGGGCGTTGGTCCAGTACCTCACGACGGGCACCATCCAGGAGCACTGGTCGTACGTGCTGACGGGCGGCAGCATGTTTCTCGTCGGTCTGCAGCTGATGATGTCGGGCCTGCTGCTGCGGATCGTCGGCGTCCGCACGGAGAAGCGCCGGCGAACAGTGCGCGCAGTCTCGAACGTGGGAGCCGCGCCGTCCGCGGCCGATCGCTAATCCCAGCCGTTCAATTGAAGCACGGGAATCCGAGCCGGCCGAATCGGCTGGTCGGCTGCCGTCGTGTGTCGAACAGCACGAGCCCGCTCGTGCCTTCGAGCTCGGCGTAGTGCGTCGCAAAGTATTCGTGGATCCGCGGGTAGCGTTTCAGGTCGGTGAACACCGGGTCGTGCGTCGAGAACGCGAAAGGCACCGATTGGCGCTGCAGGAGGTCGAGCAGCCGATCCTCGCGGACCGGGTCCGAGCGCCAGCCATGGTGCCAGAAGACGTGGCCTCCAGCGATCCGGCGGTTCGTGTAGTAGGTGATGTGGTACGGCGTGGATCCCGTCACGAGGATGCGGTCGTCCGGTTGCGTGCACTCGTGGAGGTAGCGTGTGAGGACCCGGCCTTTGTCGACCCCGCCGGTATTCCACATGTCACGATCCGCCATGCGCGCCGCCGCCGCGGGCTGATACGCGTCGATCGGAGGCGACGTCATCAGCTCGGCGAACAGCGCCGGGATGGCGCGGGCGCGCTCGATCGGATTGAAGAGCCTCGAGTTTCGTACGTAGACGACCGTGGACACTGCCGTGACGAGCAACAGGACGAGTGCGACGCCGAGGCGCGCCGCCGTCCAGATCGACGACATCCGCGCCGCATCGGGTGCGGCGCGGCGGGGTGCGAGAAAGCGCGCACTCAGGCCGGCGGCCAGCGGAACCATCGTCATCACGTACGACGTTTCGCGGAAGAGCGATCGTTCGACGACGTAGAGAAACGCCGCGGCTGCCAGCATCCGGTAGCCGTCCATCGGAATGGGCCGGCCGGCGGCGTACGCGCGAAACCCGTCGATCGCGGCCGATGCCGCGAGCAGAATGGGGAGCAGCAGCGCCAGCTGCAGGAACCAGAGCTGCGCGGCGTCGCGTGTCGGGACGAACAGCGGCGCTCGCAGGCGTTCGACGTGTTCCCACTCGAATCCTTCGGCGGAGTCGGCGTTCTCCATCTCGCCGCGCAGCTCCCACAGCGCCGGCGCGTAGATGTTCGGCACCTCGTAGTGCCATCGTCCGTTTGTGTCCGCGCCGTCGCGCAGCGGTCGCAGCCGGTGCCGCTGCTCCAGCTCGGCGCGCCTGGCGGCAGCGACGTTGGCATTCCAGAAGATCGCGACGGCGGCAGGCCTGGGCGTGACGGCACGGTCGCCCATCAGGGTGCGGATCGGGTTCATGGTCAGGAGCGACATGTACGGGGAATCGCTTGCCGCCCAGTCCTGGTAGAGGTAGTTTCTGGCCCGCACGTATTCGGGAACGCCCTCGTTGAGGTGCACGACGGCCAGCCATGGCAGCAGCACGGCGGTCGCCGCAGCCGTGTACGCCGCGCTGTCGGCGATCATCGAGCGCAGCGTGCGTGACGCGGGGAGCGCCGCCCGCGCAAGCCCGAATGCCACGACCGCCAGCACGCCGATGTAGATGCCGTGGTCGTGCCTGAACAGAAAGGCCACGGCGGTCGTGAGGCCGAGCAGGATGGCGCGTCTGACGTTCGGCTGCTCGATGTACGTCCACGCCTGCCAGAGCGCCAGCGGGTAGAACAAGAGCTTCGGATAGTGGTAGGTCGGCGTCGCCGCGAGGAGCACCACCGCCAGCGTCATCGTCGCGAGCGACGCGGCCACCGATCGTGACAGCTGCATCGCCAGGTGGAGCGAAAGGACGATGCCGGCGACGATGAAGATCCAGTGGACCAGGAATTCGCCGATCAGCCGATGACCTGTGAGAATCTGTGCACCGGCCGAGACCGCGGCCTGAAGAGGCAGGCCCCACTCGAAGAAGTCACGATAGGGGTGATCGCCCTGGAGCAGCTCCGTGGCCTCCCACAGGGTTTGAAAGTTGGTGTCGAACAGCTGGCTCTGGCCGGTCAGGAGGAGCACGACGGCCGACGCGACGGCGGCTGCGGCCAGCGCGCCCCGATGCACCGGTGCGTGCGTCCGCGTGTAATCAGACGATGACTGGATCTGCATCGAAACGAGCGACTTATTGTATCGTCGCCGCACTCAATGCGGCCGTCCTGGTGCTCACCGCGGGCCATCAGATCTTCGACACGAACTTCTACACGCTCTGGGAAGCGACGGCGCTCCTCGCGGGCGATCACCCGTACCGCGACTTCTTCGAATGGGGCGTGCCGCTGCAGGCGCTTGCGTCGGTCGCCGGACAGATCGTTTCGGGTCACCGCCTGATTGGGGAGCTCGTCATCCACTGGGCCGGCATCATCGCCGGCGCGCTCATGGCGTTTCATCTTGGGCTTCGCGCGTCGGGGTCGGCCGCGGCCTCGCTCGGCATGCTGGCCTTCACGCTTCCGCTGCTCGCCACCACGGCGACGTATCACTATCCCAAGCTGCTCATCTACCCGCTGGCCGCGTGGGTGCTCTGG
Organism: uncultured Bifidobacteriaceae bacterium; assembly: GCA_964526235.1. Taxonomy (GTDB): domain Bacteria; phylum Acidobacteriota; class Vicinamibacteria; order Vicinamibacterales; family UBA2999; genus MELF01. Next base: position 2,364 of record CAZGLC010000024.1, on the reverse strand, counting down.
CGCTATATGGATGCACCAGGACCACGGCGGGCCGCGATGGTCGGCGCCGTGGGGACGATGGCATTTCTCTTCCGCCACGATCACGGGATGTACGTGGCGGCCGCGGCCGCGCTCGCATTCGCGCTGACGCGCATCGTCGCGCCGTGGTCGCGCAACCTCCGCACGGCGGCCGTCGAGACGGGCGTGTGCGGTGCGGCGGCGCTCGCGCTGCTCGCGCCGTGGCTCATCGTCGTCCAGACGAGCGAAGGGCTTCCCGAGTACATCCAGGCGCGGTACGAGCGGTATGCGCTGGGCAGGCACTACCGCAACCCGTATCCGTCGCTGCTGGCGATGAACCCGATTCGGACGCTTACTCCGGCACCAACCCCCGCGCCGGAGCCTGGACGCGTGAGCTTCGAGTGGGCGGCGCACGTCGACGAGGCGGCGCGAAATCGGATTGTGACCGACTACGGTCTACGACGGGTCAACGGCCCGGATGCACGGGGGCGCTGGGAGTACGACGTGGCCGATCGTCTCGACCCGCGCCTGCTCGAACTCCAGCCGTCGATTAACGCCACGTCAGGCATCGATTGGGGACGCCTCTCAGCACTGCGGTGGCGGCTTCCACCTCGAGATGCGAGCCTCGCGTGGCTCGAGCAAATCGGCCTTCTTGTGCCGGTGCTGCTGCTCGTGACGGCAGGTATCGACACGCTGCGGGCCAGACGGCTGGACGAGTCGCGCGCACGCGACGCGCACCGCCTTGTCGTCGCGGCCGCGCTGCTCGCAGTCGCCGACTGGCGGCTGTTTCTCGATCCGACCTACATCACGGTCGTCGCGCCGCTGACAGTGGCGCTCGCGACGCGGTTGGTCATCGGCCCGCCGCACGGCGACGGCGACGGTTTCCGGTCGCGGAGCCTGCCGGCCATGGTGCGCACGACGGTCGTCGTCATCGTGCTCAGCGTGACGGCGGTCGCGACATGTGTCTTCACACGGCCAAGCGAGATCTTTACGCCCTGGCGGCTGGCGCGGAGTGTACCCGACGTGTTCGCCGAGCTCATGGCCGCTCCGGCCATCGACGGGTTTGCTCCTCGTGAGGAGGTTCTGGCGCTGACGCGGGAGAACTGGAACGCGCGCGATGTCGACGCCGTTCGCGTCCTGTTGCGCTACATCCATGACTGCACCGCGGAGGGCGATCGCGTGCTTGTCACGGGGCAGACGCCGTTTCAGGTCGGCTACTACGTCAATCGTCCGATTGCCGGGGGGCACCTCTTCTGGCACGACGGCTGGCGGGCTGATCCTCGCGGCGAACGGCAATGGCTCGAGCTGCTGGAGCGCCAATCCGTTCCGTTCGCATACTCGACGCACGATCCGGTACTCGAGGACATGAGGCGGTACCCACACATCCATGAGTACCTGAAAGCGCATTACGTCGAGCTGGAAGGAAGCCGCGGATTGGTGCTCGTCGACGCGAGACGCCGGCCGAGCGGCGTCTTCGAGGCGCTAGGGTTTCCCTGCTTTCGATAGCGGTGCGGCGAACGCCAGTCCGACCACGGCGCCGACCGCGAGCAGCTGCGCGACCGTCATGCCGAGGGCGCGCAGCATCGCCACGGCATCCGGGACGAACTCGAGCGTCACGTCGCGCTGGTCGACGTCGCGCAGCGCGAGCAGTCCGCCGACGTCGTGCACCGCTCCGTTGGATGCGCGCCACGCGGCATCGAAGGCAACCGGCAGCACCAGAACCTGCTCGTTGGCGACCATCGGATCGTCCAGGCGGAGGAGGATGCGGCCGGTCTCCAGCGCCCACGACGTGCCTGGCAACGGCGTGAGCGCTGCGACGAGCGGAGAACCCTCCGACAGCGCCGGCATCCGGGCGAGTGGCTCACTGAGCCGCGCGACCGGAAGCGCCGCGATCTGTTCATGGCCCTCCGGCGCGACGGCGACGCTCCACCGTTCGTCAATCGTCACGCCGGGCATGCGCGTCCACGGCTCACACTCCATGTCGGGCGGCACGACGAGATAGCGGAGGCGTAGAAACCCGACAGCGCCTGCGTCGCACAGCACACGAGGCGACAGCTCCGTCGTCTGGTTGAAGAGCAAATCGTTCGGTTCGATGAGCCCCCGCATCGTCCGCTGCTTGGTCCACATCGTCACCAGGCGGTATCCCGCGTCTGGAAAATCGACTGTGGCGCGCCGGGCGTTGCGCATCGCATCGCCCACGCCGGGCCAGAACGCCAGACGGGCATGCGGCTCGACGCGGTCGCGGGGCCATCCCCGATCCGCGAGGCGCTGCGCGGGTGTTCGGAGGTCGCGCGTCCACGGCGGCTGCTCGCGCGACTGGGGCACGTCGGTGGCCGCAAGGTAGACCGCGTACGCCGGTCCCTGCAG